>NZ_CP065138.1:2420000-2720000 GCF_015693305.1 Sphingobium sp. Cam5-1
GATCGTGTCGCAGATGATCAGCTGGGTCGTCACGCTGGTGGTGATCCGGCTCCTCGATCCCGCTGATTACGGACTGTTCGCGATGACGCAGGTCATCCTGAACTTCGCCACCTTTCTTAACGGCTATGGGTTGGTGAGCGCGCTGGTGCAGTCGGAGACGCTCGATTCGCACAAGCTGCGTCAGGCTTTTGGCATCATGCTGCTGCTGAACGGCGGACTGGCGCTGGCGCAGTTGCTGATCGCGCCCTGGGCGGCGGACTATTATGACCAACCCATGGTCGGCGATCTGCTGCGGGTGCAGGCGCTGCTCTATCTATCGACGCCGTTCATATCGATTCCCGAAGCGCTGATGGGCCGGGCACTGGATTTCAGGCGGCCAGCGTTGGTCAATCTGGTGGCGGCGATAGCGTCCGCGGCCGTGGCGCTGGCGGGCGCGCTGTCGGGATGGGGCGTGTGGACGCTGGTGTTTGCACCGATGGCGGGATTCTGGGTGAAGGCGGTGGGCTATATACTCGCTACCGGTTTCCGGCCGATTCCCAGCTTCGATTTTAGGGGCACAGGGGCGATGGTCGCTTATGGCGCATCGCTGCTGGGCGGCCAGCTTTTCTGGATCGTGCAGAGCCAGGCGGACATTTTCATAGGCGGGCGCATGCTCAACGCGCATCAGCTTGGCCTCTATGCCGAAGCCCTGTTCCTCACGCAGATTTTCGTGTCGAAATTCATCCCGCCCCTCAATGACGTCGCCTTTCCTGCCTATGCGCGCATGCAAAAGGATCCATCCCGAATCGCCTGGTCCTTCTGCAAGGCGGTACGGCTGCTGCTGCTTATTTCCTGTCCAGTATATCTCGGGATGGCGGTGACAGCCGAGCCTTTGGTGGAAACGCTTTTCGGAACGAAGTGGCTGGAAATGGCGCCCTTCGTTTCGGTGCTGGCGCTCGCCATGCCGTTCATGACGCTACAGGTGATGTTTGCGCCGGTCAGCAATGCGCTGGGGCGGCCCGGCACCACCGCGCGAATCGCCGCGGTGGGAGCGATTCTCATGCCTGCGGCTTTCCTGATCGGCATTCAGTTCGGCGCGATTGGCCTGGCATGGGCGTGGCTGGGCGCCTTCCCCATCCTGACGATCGTTACGGCGCGCCTCGCCGGGGGGCCGATGGGGCTCCGGCTGTCTGACCTGATTCGGGCAGCGGCTCCGGGGCTTGGCTGCTCGATCCTGATGGCGAGCGCGGTCATGGCCATCGATTCGCAACTTCCCGCCATGGGAGCGATGGCGCGGCTGAGCTTGCTGGTCCCGGCGGGCGGCCTTGCTTTTCTGACCGCGCTGATGCTGTGCGCGCGTGGCACGCTGAGGGAATTGGTCAGCCTGGTGATTCGCCGAGCGCCGCCCCTGCCCGCCGCGGCCTGAATCAGGCCGACTGGATATAGTCGCGCAAAGCCGCCGCTTCCGATTCGATGCTGTCGATCCGGAACTTGACCAGGTCGCCTATGGAAACGAGTCCGATAAGAGCTCCATCAACGACGACAGGCAGGTGACGCACCCGCTTCTTCGTCATCAGCGACAGACAGTGAATCACCGGCGTCTTGTCGTCCGTGGTGATGGCAGGCGCCGTCATCACTTCGCTCACCTTGCGACCCAGCACCGCCGCACCGTCCCGCGCAATTTGATGAACGAGGTCGCGTTCGGAAAAGATGCCTACCACTTGCCCGTCACCGACAACAGGCACGCAGCCGATCCGCCGTTCGGACAATAATTGAACCACGGAAAGAACGCTGTCGTCGGGCCGGACCTGAGTGACTTCGCGTCCTTTGCCCTGCAGAATCGCGGTGATCGTCATGCCCCGTCTCCTTGCCGTTCAGACATTATGTCTCAGTCCCTTGATGATCCCACTTTCGTTCCCCAAAGAAAAGAGATGAGAGATAAACAGGGCCTCGACGATCCCCGGATCGCCGCAACCGCATGGGGACGGTTCCGCCGCATCATGTTGTGGATGGCGGTTGGCGGCGCGCTGTGCGTCGGCGTCGCGCTTGTCTGCTTGCGGATATGGGCTGGACCGATGCCCTTCCACATGATCCTTGCCACCATCATCGGGGTTTGGTTGACCTTCATGCTGGGGACCGGGTTGATGGCGCTCGTGTTCCTGTCGAGCGGGACAGGACACGACGATCAGGTCATGGACCCGCTGAAGGACGAGGTATCGATCGATGACTGAAAAAAGGGGCGAACTGGTTCTGCGGGTGGTTCCCGGCCTTACCCAGATCAACACCAACGGCCATATTTTTGGTGGGTGGATATTAAGCCAGATGGATATCGCGGGCGGCATCGTGGCGGGCCGACTGGCCGAAGGAGCGGTGGCGACCGTCGCGATCGATGGGATGAAATTCATATCCCCGATGCTGCTGGGCGATATTGTGACGGTCTATGCGCATGAGGAACGGCGCGGGCAGACCTCGATGGGCATTCGTGTCGATGTGGTGGCGACGCGCGGGGCGGATCAGCAGCAGATCGACCTTACCAGCGGCCTCTTCACCTTCGTCGCGCTGGACGACCAGCATCGGCCCCGCGTTTTGCCCACGCGCTGAATTGCCACTGGTCAAATATGAAAAAGGGAGCGGCGCGAACGCCACTCCCTTTAATTCTATCGCGCCGCCTGTCTCAAGCAGCAGCTTAGATCATTCCGCCGCTTCGGCAGCCGGGCGGGCGCGACGGGTGCGCTTGCGCGGCGCTTCCTCTGCCGCTGGCTCGCTGTCATTGTCGGCACGAGCAATCGATGGCGGCAGGACGGAAAGATCCAGTCCTTCGCTGCCCTCCGACTTCGCCGTATCGGCCTTGCGGGGGCGGCCCCGGCGGGCGCGGGGCGCTTCAGGCGCTGCCGCAGCTTCCGTTTCGGGCTGAGGCTCAGGCAAATGTTCCCCCACTGGTGCGGGAGCTTCCGGCGTTTCCCTTTCCTGTCGCTCGGCTGCTTCATAGGCAGGGCGATCCCGGCGCGGCCGATCCCGACGATTCCGGTCGCGATTATCCTGCTGGTCGCGCGGCTGATCCCGGCGACGATCGCCTTCATAGCCACGTTCGAAATGCTGCTGCTGCGGCTCGCCACGATTATCATCGCCCGCATATTCCGGAGCGTCGAAATCATCGCCTTCATAATCGCCATTGTCTTCCGGACGGCGGTAGCGCTGCTGCTGCTCCTCCTGCCGGGCGCGATTGTCGGCGAGCACGCGGAAATAATGATCGGCAAACTGCAGATAATATTCCGCATTCACCCGGTCGCCCGCCATCTGGGCGTCACGAGCCATATTCTTGTATTTTTCCAGAAGCTGGACCGCGTTGCCGCGTGCGCGGCTATCAATCCGGTTGCCGCTATCGCCACCGCCCCGGTTACCGCCGCTGGGACGTCCGTTATTGTTGTTCCGGCCGCGATTCCGGCGACCGGCCTGCCTGTTGTTGATCAAGAGCTGGTCCTTGCGTTCACTTTGCCATCATTCACTGAAAACATCGTTCAGTCGCTATCCTAAAACGCCGCCTGCTTATCAGGCCGGGTAGGGCTCCGCCGGACAGGGGCTGCGCGACAGCCCTTGCCCTTACGCTGCCAGAGGCGCCTGCGCAGCAGCGCCATCGTGACTTTGAAGGAGCGGGTAAACGGCCTTTTCTTAGCTAAGCCCCACGGGGCAGATCCTCAGGATAATGCCGTCCCTGCTCCTCATGTAGTGTCTTTGGCGGGATAAACCAAGCGAATTTCACTTGCGCCCGAGCAATTCCGGCGCGTTCGGTTCGTCGACTGATCATCACGAGGATCGGGCACGCTCAAAGCTGTGGAGAAGGAGTAGCGACCAGGCAACGGTCATGTCCCGCCATGTCTTTGCGCGTGACCACGCCAAGTCCCTGATCATGAAGCAGGGCGGAGACGCTTTCTCGCTGATCATGGCCGATCTCGATGGCCGCTACGCCGCCCTTTGCCAACAGTCGCGCGATCATGGGCGCGATACGCCGATAATCGTCCAGCCCGTCGGCACCGGCAAAGAGGGCGCTTGAAGGTTCATGCAACACATCGCCCGCAAGCTCGGCATCGCTTTCAATATAGGGCGGGTTAGCCAGGATGAGGTCGAACCGTTCCACCATTCCCTCCGCCCAATCGCCCCGCTGAAAGGATGCGCGCCCGGCAAGCCCCAGATGTTCGGCATTGGTTCGGGCAACCGCGAGGGCGGGGGCGGAGCTGTCTACACCGATGCCCGTCGCCTGCGGCCAATGATCCAAGGCCGCGAGCAGCAGCGCGCCCGATCCGGTGCCAAGGTCCAGGATTCGTGCCGGTGCGCGCCCCTGGAAATGATCAATCGCAGCCTCGATCAACGTTTCCGTGTCCGGACGCGGGATCAGGACATCGGGCGTCACCCGCAGGCTGATCGTCCAGAAATCACGCACGCCGGTGATGTAGGCGATGGGTTCGCCTTTAATCCGTCGATCGATCAGCGCGTCAAAGCCGGAAGGCACCGTGAGGTCTTGCTGGCGAAGCAGCAACTCGTTGCGGGTGATGCCCAGCGCGTGGGCGAGGAGCAGTTCCGCGTCGAGACGCGCTGTATCGCTGACATTTTGAAGCCGGGTAGCCGCATCGCGAAGCGCCTGGGCAATGCTCACCCGATGCCGTCCAGCTGGGCGAGGCGCGCGGCCTCATCCTCGGCGATCAACGCGTCGATGATTTCAGCGAGCCCCGGCCCTTCCAGTATTTCAGGCAGCCGGTGCAAGGTCAGGTTGATGCGGTGATCCGTCACGCGGCCCTGCGGGAAATTATAGGTGCGAATGCGTTCAGACCTGTCGCCCGACCCGACCATCGCCTTGCGCGCGCCCGCCTGCTCGCTTTGCGTGCGTTCCCTTTCCGCTTCATAAAGCCGGGCGCGGAGAACCTGCATGGCCTTGGCCTTGTTCTTGTGCTGCGATCGTTCGTCCTGCTGCGTCACCACGATGCCGCTCGGCAAGTGCGTGATCCGGACGGCGCTGTCGGTCGTGTTCACATGCTGCCCGCCTGCGCCCGATGCCCGGTAGATGTCGATCTTGAGGTCGCTGTCGGCAATCTGCACATCAACCTCTTCCGGTTCCGGCAGAACCGCGACGGTCGCGGCAGAGGTATGGATACGCCCGCCGCTTTCGGTGACAGGCACGCGCTGCACGCGATGGACGCCGCTTTCGAACTTGAGCTTGGCAAAGACGCCGATGCCGGTGATGCTGGCAACGACTTCCTTGAAGCCGCCGACTTCGGCGGCATTGGCGGAGATCATCTCCATCTTCCAACCCTGTGCATCGGCGTAGCGCTGATACATGCGGAAAAGGTCACCGGCGAAGAGCGCGGCCTCGTCCCCACCCGTTCCAGCGCGGATTTCCAGCATGGCCGGACGCGCATCGGCCGCGTCGCGGGGCAGCAGTTGCAGGGCGAGCGCCCGTTCGGCGCACGGCAGCTGACTCTTGATCAGCTGCATTTCCTCCTGCGCCATCTCGCGCATCGCGGCATCCGCCTCGGCACCATCGCCGCCCGCCATATATTCGAGCGCCTGAAGCTCCTGCCGAAGCCGCCGCACCTCATGCGCGGCGCGGGCTACCGGCTCGATCTCCGCATATTCCTTGGACAGCCGCACGAACTCCTCGGGCGCGAGGTCCGCGCGCGTCATCGACGCCTGCACCTCGTCCCGGCGCGCTTCGATCTGCGCGATGCGTTCGGCGGAAATTTGCATTAGAGAGCCGTCAGCTTCCCGACTAGATCGGCCAGCGGCACGGCCTGCTGTTCACCCGAACGCAGATCGCGCAGACCCGCTTCGCCCCGAGTCAGTTCATCGTCGCCGATGATGACCGCCCATGCGGCGCCCGAAGCATTGGCTCGCTGCATCCGCTTCTTCATATTCCCCCGAAAACCCATGTCGCACATAATCCCGGCGCGGCGAAGATCAGCGACCAGGCCCATCGCCTTCGCTTCTGCCGCCTCGCCCAGCGGGATCATGACCACTGCGGGCGCGAAAGGTTCCGGCGCATCGATCAGCATCGCGAGCCTCTCGATCCCCGCAGCCCAGCCGACGGCCGGGGTCGAGGGACCACCGAGATTTTCGATCAGCCCGTCATAGCGGCCTCCGCCCAAGACGGTGCCCTGTGCGCCCAGCCGATCGGTGATGAATTCGAAAGCGGTGTGACGGTAATAATCGAGGCCGCGTACCAGACGCGCATCGCGTTCCCACGCCACGCCTGCCGCATCGAGGCCCGCCGTCACCTTGCCGAAGAAGGCGCGCGCTTCTTCGGTCAGGTAGGCGTCGATATCCGGCGCGCTATCCGCCACCGGCCGGTCGCGCGGATCCTTGCTGTCGAGGATGCGCAGCGGATTACGATGCAGTCGGTCGAGACTGTCCTCCGACAGCTGATCGCGATGCGCCTCGAAATGGGCGACCAGCGCGGCGCGCCACGCGTCACGGCTGGCCGCATCCCCCAGCGTATTGAGGTTCAGCGTGACGCCTTCGGATACGCCAAGCTCGCGCAGCAACTGGTCGGCAAAGACCAGCAGTTCAATATCCGCGCCCGGCTCGCCCGCGCCGATAATCTCTGCGTCCAGCTGGTGGAACTGGCGGAAACGGCCCTTTTGGGGGCGCTCATAGCGGAAGAGGGGACCGTGGGTCGCGACTTTAAGCGGCGAATATTGCTGCCAGCCTTCGGTAATATAGGCGCGTGCGATCCCGGCGGTGAATTCGGGACGCAAAGTGATGCTGTCGCCGCCACGATCATCGAACGTGTACATTTCCTTGGAAACGACGTCGGTGCTTTCGCCAAGCGACCGGGCGAACACCGCCGTTGCTTCGAAGACCGGCACTTCGACGCGATGAAATCCATAAAGCCTGCGGACCCGATCAAAGGTCGCGACCACATGCGCGAAACGTTCCTGGAACGCCTCCGCCGTACCCCCCAGCATGTCTTGCGTGCCGCGCACCGGGCGCGGGGTTTCAATTTTCGCCATGGGGATGCGCCTTTAACGGCAAAGAAGCCTCAAGGAAACGCGCTTTTTTTGTCAGATAATTTCGTCGCTGTTCTTCGCGGTGGACGCATAGATTTTGGTTCGTCATGCTGAGTTCATGAGACAATTCCTGCCAAGTCTTTCTCGGAGACAGCCATGATCCGCAGCCTTGCTGCCGCCTTCCTGCTTTCCACAGCCATCGTCAACCCACTCGCCGCCCAGGATGCCGTAAGGTCACGGCCCGCCGCCCTGCCGGTGAATGACGCCAGCCCCGCGCCGCGCGACGTCCCCTACCCCGGCGGCACCATCCGGCTGGAGGTGGACGCGACCGACACGACTCAACGAATCCTTCGGGTGAAGGAGCATATCCCCGTCGCGTCAAGCGGCCCCATGACACTGCTGGTGCCCGAATGGCTGCCGGGCAATCATGCGCCGCGTGGGCAGATTGAAAAGATCAGCGGCCTCACATTTACCGCCGATGGCAAGCCGGTCGGCTGGAAGCGCGATCCGCTCAACGTCTATGGATTCGTCATCGACGTTCCGCAGGGCGCACGAGAAATCACCGCTTCCTTCCAGTTCCTGTCGGCCACGCAGTCCAGTCAGGGGCGCGTCGTCGTCACGCCCAAGATGCTGAATATCCAGTGGGAGTCGGTCTCGCTCTATCCCGCAGGCTATTATACCCGCCAGATTCCGGTTCAGGCCACGGTGACCTATCCCGATGGCTGGCAGGCGGCCACCGCGCTGCGTGGGCAAAAGACCGGATCGACCGTCGCTTATGAGACGATCGACTATGAAGCGTTGCAGGATTCGCCGGTATTCGCCGGACGCTATTTCAAGCCGGTGGACCTGGGCCATAATGTGACGCTGAATATCGTCGCCGACGATGCCGACGAGCTGGAGGCCAAGCCTGACCAGATCACCAAGCACAAGAAGCTGGTCGATGAAGCGGGCGCGCTCTTTGGCACCTATCATTTCGATCATTATGACTTCCTGTTCGCCATTACTGACGAGATGGGCGGCATCGGGCTTGAACATCATCGGTCATCCGAGAATCAGGTCGAGCCAGGCTATTTCAAGAAATGGGGGGATGGCGAGGCGCTGCTGGACCGCAACCTGCTGCCGCATGAGTTCGTCCATAGCTGGGACGGCAAGTTCCGCCGCCCGGACCTGCTCTGGACGCCCGACTTCAACGTGCCGATGCAAGACAATCTGCTGTGGGTCTATGAAGGGCAGACGCAATTTTGGGGCTATGTGCTGGGTGCGCGGTCGGGCCTGTTCACCAAGCAGGAGACGCTGGACGCCTATGCCCATATCGCCGCCAAGCTGGACACGACGCGCGGCCGTGAGTGGCGGCCGATGGAGGATACCACCCACGATCCGATCATTTCCGCCCGCCGTCCCAAGGGGTGGACAAGCTGGCAGCGGTCGGAGGATTATTATAATGAAGGGCTGATGATCTGGCTGGAGGCGGACGCGATCATCCGCAAGCAGACGCGCGGGGCGAAGGGCCTCGACGATTTCGCCAAGGCTTTCTTTGGCATCAACCCCGGCGATTGGGGTCAGGTCGTCTATAATCGCGACGATGTCATCAAGACGCTGAACGGCGTTGCGCCCTATGACTGGGCGGGATTCTTCGCCCGATATGTCGATAGCACGACGCGCGAGACGCCCAAGGGCGGCTTTGCCATGGGTGGCTACAAGCTGGTCTATGGTGACACGCCCAACGCCTTCACCAAGGCGGCCGAGGGCAAAAATATCGACCAGAGCTTCGGCGTTGGCCTGATCGTGAAGGGGGATGGGGAAATCTCCAACGTCGTCTGGGACAGCGCCGCGTTCCAGGCCGGGCTGGCGGTCGGCACGAAGATCGTCGCGATCAACGGAGACGAATATTCCGGCGAAGTGTTCAAGGCCGCGCTGAAGGCCGCCAAGCCGATGCAGATCATCGTCAAGCAGGACAAATACTACCGCACTTTGACGCTCGCTTATTCCGGCGGCCTGCGCTATCCGCGCCTCGAAAAATCAGGAGAGGGTGACGGCAGCCTCGATCGGCTGCTCAAACCAAGGACATAATCACCCGCAACGCCAATTTGCATCAAAAGGCTTGAAGTCCCATGAATATCGAACTGATCCCGGTCGGCGACGATCCGCCCAACAGCCTGAACGTCATCATCGAAGTGCCGGTTGGCGGCGAGCCTGTGAAATATGAATTCGACAAGGCATCGGGCGCACTGTTCGTCGATCGCATCCTGCACACGCCGATGCGTTATCCGGCCAATTATGGCTTCGTGCCGCACACCCTGTCGCCCGATGGCGATCCGCTGGACGCGCTGGTCATTGCCCGCTCGCCCTTCGTGCCCGGGTCGGTCGTGCGCGCTCGTCCGATCGCCGTGCTCAATCTGGAAGATGAAGCGGGTGGCGACGAAAAGCTGGTCTGCGTTCCTGACAACAAGACCTTCCCCTATTATAGCGACGTCGATGAAAAGGACGATCTGCCCGGCATCGTGATGGAGCAGATCGAACATTTCTTCACCCACTATAAGGATCTGGAAAAGCAGAAGTGGGTGCGCATCGGCACCTGGGGCGGCGCGGAAGACGCCCGCCGCATCACGCTGGAAGCGATCGAGCGCTATCAGGCTGACAAGAAGGCCGCGTAAGCCAACTCATTGAGATAAGGGGTCGCGCGGGAGATGTCCTGCGCGGCCCTTTTTGTTTGGTTTGTTCCGTCATGCCAGCGAACGCTGGCATCTCGGGAGAAAGCGCGAGCAGGCCGGAGATCCCAGCTTCCGCTGGGATGACTGCGCCCGGCGGACATGCCGCCCCTAGATCAGCCGATCCGCCTCCAGCGCCGCCGCCAGCGAATCGCGCCCGCGCGGCAGACGGGCATGGAGCCGCGCATCCGCTTCGGCCAGCCGCTCCACCCCAAGGGTCAGTTGTTCCTCAGGCAATGTGAAGGGCAGGCGCAGGAAGCGCTCGAACGCGCCGCTCACGCCAAAACGCGGACCCGGCGCAACCCGCACGCCATGACTTTCGGCGATCGCGGCCAAGGCAGTCGCTTCGGCGCGCGGTAGCTCGGCCCAGACCGAAAGCCCGCCCGCAGGCGATTCGACACGCCAGTGCGGCAGATGCCTGTCGATCTCGCTGATCAGATGGTCCCGGCGAGAGCGCAGCAGGTCTGCCCGCGGCCCCAACCCCTCATCACTGTCGATCAACTGTGCGACGGCAAGCTGCTCCACCACCGGACTGGCCATGTCCATCGTCGTGCGTAGGCGGCCGAGCGCCGCAATCGTCTGCGGATCGGCGCGAATCCAGCCGACGCGCAGTCCGCCCCAGAAGATCTTGCTCGCCGATCCCATGGTGATGACCTGACGCCCCGACGGATCATGAATCGCCACCGGCGGTGGGGCGGGAAAATCGAGCCCCATCGCAACCATGGTTTCATCGATAATCAGTGGCGTGTGCGTACGCGTGGCCGCCGCGACCAAGGCGCGCCGGGTCGCCGGGTCCATGCTGCGCCCGGTCGGGTTGTGAAAATCCGCGATGACATAGGCAAAGCGCGGGCTTGTCTGGCGGAACGCCGCCTCCATGGCGTCAATGTCCCACCCTTGCGCGGGAAGGCCAACGGGCACCGGCACGACATGGGCGCGCTGCAACGCCTGAATGACATTATGATAGGTCGGATGATCGATCACGGCCCGGTCCCCCGGACCCGTCAGCCACTGCAGCAACAAGGCAAAGCCCTGCTGTGCGCCGTTGGTGACGATGATCTGGTCAGGGCTGGTGGGGCAGCCGCGCCGTTCGAACTGCGCGGCGATCGCGCGGCGCAGCGGCGGCAGGCCGAGCGGATCATAGCCAAGATCGCCCAGAAAGGCCGGCAAGGCTTCAACCGCCGCCTGGCAGGCGCGCCCTACCCCCGGCGCAGCGGGCAGTGCGGCATGAGTCCAGTTGAGGATGTTCCCGCCAGTGGGCAGGTCCAATTCAGGCGCTTCGGGATGTATCCGGCCGGGCGGCAGGCGCGTGACGCTGCCCGAACCCTGACGGCTTTCCAGATAGCCCTCATCGCGCAACCGGTCGAACGCAGCCGCGATCGTTGTCCGGCTGAGACTCAGCGCGGCGGCCAGTTCCCGTTCGCCCGGCAAGCGCACATTCAGCCCTACCCGTCCATCCAGCACCAGCATCCGCAGTGCATCGGCCAGTTGGCGATAGGCAGGTTCGGCACTCTCCGCGACCCGCCAAGCGCCCAGCAGTCGAACCAGCGAGGGCGGACGAAGAGCAGAATTGGACATGGAACCGACTCTTTCTGATCAGAAATAGAGGTCCATTTAGAAACCACAGGCTATTTTGTAAAAGGCCAATACATCTTTAGCGTATCAACCGGCCACCAACCGGATCGACGCGCTCGACACCCAGCCGCTAAGGCACGGCCCAGCATAGGCTTGCTTCCGATCGACCGGCTCGGACAGACCGCAGTCGGCCGACGGCTGCGGCTCGACGACCACCCCAAGCCACTTTTGGTCCAGACTGCGGGTGCACACGAAGGCTCTCGCTCCTTCCGCCAGACGTCCGATTTCCTGCGCCTCGGCAAAAGGCGCGGCACGGATAGCCAGCCCTTGGGCGCCGACGCGCACCGCCTGCCCCATGGCGCCACAGGCATCCAGTCGCGGGCCGTCCTCGCCAATGATCACGGGACGCGTAATCTTCGCTTCCAGCCGGGTTTCGGGCATGTCGTCGCGCGGTGCTCCGGCGATGGAGCTGTTGGGCAATTGCTCCAGCACGTCGCTGCTGTCGGAACAGGCGCCAAGCATCAGAAACAGGGGGATGATAGCGCGCATGCGCCCCTGATAGACTGGCCAATCCTCAAGCGGAAGCAGGCATGTTTCGCTTTAGTTTCTTTGGGGCTTTCCCTATATGCTCGGGCATGAGCGAGGAAAGTCAAAACAGCCCCAACGCCAACGCCTATGGCGCCGACAGCATCAAGGTCCTGAAAGGCCTGGACGCCGTGCGCAAACGGCCCGGCATGTATATCGGCGATACCGATGATGGCTCGGGCCTGCACCATATGGTGTTCGAGGTCAGCGACAATGCGATCGACGAGGCCCTGGCCGGACATTGCGACCGCATCCTGATCACGCTCAATCCCGATGGGTCGGTCAGCGTGGAAGACAATGGCCGGGGTATCCCCACCGACATCCACAAGGAAGAAGGCGTGTCTGCGGCGGAGGTCATCATGACCCAGCTGCACGCGGGCGGTAAGTTCGAGAACACCTCGGACGACAATGCCTACAAGGTGTCGGGCGGCCTGCACGGCGTTGGCGTGTCGGTCGTGAACGCGCTCAGCGAATATCTGGACCTCAACATCTGGCGGGACGGCAAGGAGCATTATATGCGCTTTGCCTATGGCGATGCCGTCGCACCGCTCAAGGTCATTGGGGACGCTCCCCAAGGCAAGAAGGGCACGAAGGTCACCTTCCTTCCCTCGACCGAAAAGACCCCCGGCGACGGCGGCACCTTCAAGAACCATACCGAGTTCGACTTTGAAAAGCTGGAGCATCGCTACCGCGAACTGGCCTTCCTGAACTCCGGCGTGCGGCTGTTCCTGGTCGATGCCCGGCATGAGGAGAAGAAGGAAGTCGAACTATTTTATGAGGGCGGCATCGCGGCCTTCGTCAAATATCTTGATCGCAACAAGACGCCGCTGATGCCCGATCCGATCGCGATTTCGGGTAGCCGCGACGATGTGACCATCGACGTCGCACTGGAGTGGAACGACTCTTATTATGAGAACGTCCTCTGCTTCACGAACAACATCCCGCAGCGGGATGGCGGCACGCACCTTGCTGCCTTCCGCGCGGCGCTGACCCGGACCCTCAACAATTATGCCGACAAGTCGGGCATGTTGAAGAAGGAGAAGGTGTCCCTGACCGGCGAGGACATGCGCGAAGGTCTGACCGCGATCGTGTCGGTCAAGCTGCCCGACCCCAAATTTTCGTCCCAGACCAAGGACAAGCTGGTCAGTTCCGAAGTCCGCCAGCCGCTGGAAAGCCTGATGGCCGACAAGATGGCGGAATGGCTGGAAGAGAATCCGGGCCATGGCAAGATGATCATCCAGAAGGTGATCGACGCCGCCGCCGCTCGTGAAGCCGCGAAGAAGGCACGCGAACTCACCCGGCGCAAGGGGGTGATGGACATCGCCTCGCTGCCCGGCAAGCTGGCCGACTGTCAGGAGCGTGATCCCGCCAAGTCCGAACTCTTTCTGGTCGAGGGTGACTCCGCCGGCGGTTCGGCCAAGCAGGGACGCAACCGGCACAATCAGGCGATCCTGCCGCTGAAGGGCAAGATCCTGAACGTCGAACGCGCGCGCTTTGACCGGATGCTCTCATCCAAGGAAGTCGGCACCCTCATTCAGGCGATGGGCACCGGCATCCGCGACGATTTCAACCTGGAAAAGCTGCGCTACCACAAGATCGTCATCATGACCGACGCCGACGTCGATGGCGCGCATATCCGCACGCTGCTGCTGACCTTCTTCTACCGCCAGATGCCGCAGATCATCGAGGCCGGGCACCTCTACATCGCCCAGCCGCCGCTCTACAAGGCGACGAGGGGCCGTTCAGAAGTCTACCTCAAGAATGAAGCGGCGCTGGAGCAATATCTGGTCGATAATGGCGTCGATTCGATGGCGCTGGAAACCACCGGCGGCATGCGTTCGGGCGAAGATCTGCGTTCGCTGATCGAGCATGGCCGCCGGATGCGCGCAGTGACGCGCTATGTGCCGCGCCGCTATAATCCCGCAATCATCGAGGCGCTCGCCATCAACGGCGCGCTTGACCCGGAACTGGGCCATGACGCACAGGCGGAAAGGCTGACGGCGACCGTCAAGTGGATGGACGCGCAGGATGATGAAGGCCGCTGGAGTGGCCGCATCGCCGAAGAAGGCGGCTTCCATTTCGAGCGGCTCTGGCGCGGCGTGACCGATCACCACATGATCGAACATGGCTTCATCGGCTCCGCCGAAGCGCGCAAGCTGCATTCCATCGCCGCCGAGGAAGCCGACAGCTATCGCACCACCAGCCGCCTTGTCACCGCAAAGGCTGCGGCCGCTGCCGAAGAGGCGGGGGAAGACGATCTGCCGGTGGTGTCCAAGGGCGCGGTCGTCGTCACCCGGCCCAGCGAATTGCTGGAAGCGGTGCTGACGGCAGGTCGCAAGGGCCTCGCCATTCAGCGTTACAAGGGTCTGGGCGAGATGAATGCCGAGCAGTTGTGGGAAACCACGCTGGACCCCGACAACCGCTCGATGCTGCGCGTCGAGGTCGAGCAGGCAGACGTCGCCGACGAGATCTTCACCCGTCTGATGGGCGATGTCGTCGAACCCCGGCGCGAGTTCATTCAGGACAACGCGCTGAACGTCGCCAATCTGGACGTTTGATTC
This sequence comes from Sphingobium sp. Cam5-1, assembly GCF_015693305.1. NCBI lineage: Bacteria > Pseudomonadati > Pseudomonadota > Alphaproteobacteria > Sphingomonadales > Sphingobiaceae > Sphingobium > Sphingobium sp. Cam5-1. The sequence continues at coordinate 2,434,404 of NZ_CP065138.1, forward strand.
TGGTAGAGTGAAGCGGCTCTTACAGCCGCTTCAACTTATCAGCCGGACAGCGGTCAATGACCATTTGGACGCTCCACCTGGAGGGTCGCAGGTGTTCGTGATCGTCGCGTTTCCGCTGAAGGACAGGCGCAGCGCGACCATCTGAAAGCAGGTGAGCGACATGCCCGATGTGCCGTTGAAGGTCAGCGTATCGTTGGGGAAGTAGAAGGCGCCACTGAGGGTCGAATTGGAATTGCCGTTGATCTGGCAGCACTGATTGCTCGCCGCGGCCCTGCTGTCCCGATAGATGGTGATGCCATTATAGGTCCCGCTGGTCGATTGAGAAAGATCGACCTCCGCCCCACCGTTGATGTCCATCGTCGCGAAACTGTTCGCGTTGTTGGGCGTGGTGCTGGTCAGCACGAAAGTACAACCCATGCAGGTAAGATGCCCCTGAGCGCCAACTTGCAGGCCCGCATTATTCGCCCCATTAGCCAGGTAGTATACGCCCGGCTTCAGCGTTAGGGTGCCCTGAACGTTGATTGTTCCATAGCAACCCGGTGCATAAGGACTTCCGCTGCTGCTATCGACCGTCGTCCCCGAAGAGACATCAATGACATTCCAGTTGCTGCCGTTCTTGCACTTCCCATTGGATACATCGCTGGTACTCGGGTCGAGATTGGTACCCGCAAACGGATCGGTCAGCGCTGCGTGATTGGACATGAGCATGGTGCCAGCGGCATAGGCGCTGGACGACGGGATGCCGCCCATCGCGACGATCGGCGAAACCTTCACCGTCGGCTGACCATTCACGTTGACCGCACTGCTGCTGATCGAGTTGGTGCCCGCGCCGCATCCCAGATCGAGGGTCGAGTTGCCTGCAAAGGTGATCCCGGTGTTGTTACCACTCTCCTTGGCAAGGAAACAGACCTTGCCATCGGATACGACTGCCGCCCGGGCCTCAGCGGCCACGGTCGACGTGGACATGCCAAGCAGGGCCATCAAGGCCGTAGGCTGAGTGCTGGCCAAACGGACATACATTGCCGAGGTGTAAGTGGTTCCATCACTGGTAGTATAAGCCCCTGGCGTGATCGTAGATGTGGCTCCCGGGACAAGAGCATTCTGTGTCAGCGCCTTGTTCGCCTGAGCCGTTGCGGCGCTGTTGCCTTGGCTTTGATAGAGCGAATAGGCGCCTGCCATCGCCGCGGAGTCGGCCTCCCGCTGCAATTCCCGCTTCACATGCGAAAGCTGCATGGTGTGGACGCCCAGCCCCGCCGCTCCGATCATGACGGGAAGCGCCAGCGCCGTCAGCATGAGCGCATTGCCCCGTGCGTCGGACCAAAGCGCGCGAAGACGAGACAAGCAATGGAGCAATGGCATCGTCAGATCCTCGGGTTTAGCTCGTGACATAGGCTCTGCGCGTTTCGGACAGCGCGATCGTCTTGCTTCCAAGCAGGAAATTGATGGTGACATTGTAGCCCATCGTTATGGTCACATAGTTGGGCTTCGAACTGGTCGTGAACGTGACGGTCGGCGCAACGATGTTGGCCGGGTTCATCCCAAACTGCTTCGACGCTATTCTCGCCTGTATGTCGGCCTCACTCGGCTTGGGCCACGTCGTTGCATAACGCGCGGCATCCTCGACGGTGCTCCTGAGCCCAGCCTGTGCATAGAAGAGTATCCCCAGCGCCGGGATCCCGATCAGCATGCCCAGCAGGACAGGCGCTACCAGCGCGAATTCGAGCACACCGGCGCCACGGCAATCGCACGCAAGCTGATGGAGAAGGCGAAAAAACCGTGTCATTGGATTCTCAGAACCCCCGTCGCGGATATCGGCACGACGCCATCCGAGTTAGCCAGCATCTTCGCCAGCGACCCCAGCGCAAAGGATGGCGTGAAGGTCGTTGAAATCTGAATCTGCGTGTAGCGCGCTGTTTCGCCGGAGGCGCAGGGATTGGCATTGGTGGTCCAGGTCGTTGCCGTGCCCCCGCACTCAAGTGTCTGGGTGACTGTAACGGCACTGGTCGGCACATTCGCCTGCGCTGCCGCCTGCGCCTGAATGTCGGCTGCGACAACGTCCGTGCCGCCCATCCAAGACATCTCCAGACCGCGATTGACGGCTTGTTGGATTTTCATCTTGGCCGCGCCGTAACGGGCCGCATCGACCGTGCCCATGAGGATGATGGCCAGGAATGGCGCGACCAGCGCCGTTTCGACAAGGGCGATGCCTGATGTCTCGGCCCTGAATCCGCTCAACAACGCCCGGAGAGGCGCCCGATCGGCGGCAGGCATGGAGCAACGCGGCAAATCGCTCCTCGCCTCGCTGCGCAACAATCGGCCAAACATAGAAGGACGCATTGAAAATCCCCTCGTTCGGGGAATTTTCTACTCAACACATGCTGTTCATTTGCCTAAACAACATGGTTAATCATCTGCTAAGATGCTGTTTATGCTTCGGTATATATCCGACGCTATATTAATTAACGGTAAAGAGGCGAGGCAAATATGAAGGCATGGCTGTTCGTTGCAGGCGCCCTTCTGCTCGCGGGTTGCGGCCGGAAGGAAGACATGGGTGAACATCGTGCGAAAGATACGCCCGTCGCGCAAACGTCCATTTTGGATCGGCAGGCGGATCATGACGAATCCGTAACTTTATCCGATGCACCAGCCCCGCAACTTTCCCCGGAAAGAGTGAGCACCGCACCGCTCAGCAACGAAACACGCTATCGCGCTTTGGGGACCGAACCCTTTTGGGCGGTAACAGTCAAAGGCTCGGTTGCCACGCTGGAGCGCCCGGACAAGGCCCCCGTTCATGTTTCCGTCAACCGGACGGATGACGGCCGCGCCGTGCGGTATCTGGCGGACGGATTTTCGATGACCGTGACGGACGGACCATGCAGCGACGGCATGAGCGATGCACATTGGGCCGACCGCGTAGCGCTGTCTTTTGGCGAAGGAACGTTGAAGGGCTGCGGCGGCGTGCGCGAGGACTTTTAATCCGTCCGCATCGCCTCTGCCACTAGTGCCTCCGCTTCCATCAGCAAGGCATCTTCTGCCGCCGCCTGCGCCACCTGTTCGCGGCCGATCAGGATCAGCACCGGCACCGCCAGCGGGCTCACCCGATCCAGATCGATATGCAGCATCGTTGCCGAAGCACGGTCGATCAGGTCGCCCAGCCGCCCGACATCGGTCATGCGCGCGCGGGCGTCGGCCCAGGCCGCCTTCAACAGCAAATGATCAGGCTGATATTTGCGCAGCACGTCATAGATGAGGTCGGTCGAGAAAGTGACCTGTCGCCCGGTCTTTCGCTTGCCGGGATGCTGGCGTTCAATCAGACCCGCGATGACGGCGACGTCCCGGAAAGCGCGCTTCAACAAGCTCGATTGTTCGACCCATTCGACAAATTCATGATCCAAAATGTCGGCGGAAAAGAGGCTCTTCGGGTCCGTCACGGGTTTCAGCCCGTAGACGGCGAGCGCATAATCATTGGACACGAAACCCAGCGGCATCAAACCCTGCGCATCCATGCGGCGAGTGAGCAGCATGCCCAGCGACTGGTGCGCGTTCCATCCTTCAAAACTATAGCAGATCAGATAATGCCGCCCCTCATGCGGGAAGGTTTCGATGAGCAGTTGCCCGGGCTCAGGCAGGGTTGATCGATATTTCTGCACCTCCAGCCACTCCCGCACATCGTCGGGAAAGCGGTGCCATTCCTCCGGCTCGGCCAGAAAATGCCGCACACGATCGGCGAGCCGCGTGGACATTGCCATGCGTGTGCCACCCCAGGCGGGCACGCGCGCCTGCTTCGACGTCGCCCGCACGACCAGATCGGTGACGTCCATCCGCACCACCTCCAACGCCAGGCCAGAAAAGAAGAAGCTGTCGCCCGGCCGCAGCGTAGCAGCAAAGCCCTCCTCCACCGTCCCGAGCTTGCGGCCGTTAGCGAACCGGACGTCCAGCACAGGTTGATCGACGATGATCCCGGCATTCATACGATGCTGCTGAATGAAGCGCGGGTGCGACACACGCCACAAGCCGTCCGCGTCATGGGTCAGCCGCTTGAACCGATCATAAGCGCGCAGGGCATAGCCGCCCCCTTCGATAAAATGCAGGACGTTGGCGAACCCCTCATCGGTGAGCGCACTATAGGGCGTGGCCGACCGGATTTCCTCCAGCAGCTCCTGTTCCACAAACGGCGCGGCGCAGGCGAGCGCCATCACATGCTGCGCCAAAACGTCGAGGCTGCCGGTGCGAAAATCGTCGGCGTCCCGCTCCCCCGCCTCCACCGCGTCAAGCGCAGCCCGCGCCTCGAGATATTCAAAGCGATTACCGGGAATGATGATGGCTTCGCTCGGCTGATCCAGCCGGTGATTGGCGCGACCGATGCGCTGGAGCAGGCGGGACGATCCCTTGGGCGCGCCCATCTGGATCACGCAATCGACATTGCCCCAATCGACGCCCAGGTCGAGGCTCGCGGTCGCGACGAGCGCGCGCAGCCTGCCATCGGCCATCGCATTTTCCACCTTGCGCCGGGCCTCTACCGACAGGCTGCCATGATGGATGCCGATCGGCAGGTTCGCTTCGTTCGCGGTCCAAAGCTCCTGGAATATAAGCTCGGCCAGTCCTCGCGTATTGCAGAAGACCAAAGTCGTCTGCCGCCGCTCGATTTCGGCCATCACCTGCTTTGCGGCATATTTGCCGGAGTGGCCTGACCATGGGATGCGCCCTTCCGGGATGAGTATGGCGACATCCGGATCGGCACCCTGCTCGCCGATTACCGGAACTACGCTGTTGATGTCGCCATCGGGCGCCAGCCAAGCGCGATAGGCATCCACGTCCGCCACGGTCGCGGACAACGCAACACGACGCAGTCCGGGATTGATCCTCTGCAACCTTGCAAGCGACAAGTTGAGCAGATCGCCGCGTTTCTGGGTGGCGAAGGCGTGGACCTCATCGATGATCACCGTCCTCAACTGCGCGAACATCAGGAAACTGTCGGGATAGCTGAGCAGCAGCGAGAGCGATTCGGGCGTGGTCAGCAATATCTGCGGTGGCCTCGCCCGCTGCCGCGCCTTGCGATCCGATGGCGTATCGCCGGTGCGCGTCTCTACCCGGATCGGCAGGCCCATCTCCTCGATCGGGGTGAGCAGATTGCGCCGCACATCGACCGCCAGCGCCTTCAGCGGCGACACATAGAGGGTATGGAGCCCCTCTGCGGGTTCTTCGATCAGGTCGGAAAGCGTCGGCAGGAATCCCGCCAATGTCTTCCCCGCCCCCGTGGGCGCAACGAGCAAGGCATGATCCCCCGCCCTTGCGGCTGCCAGCATATCGGTCTGATGGCTGCGCGGCGACCATCCGCGCGCGGTGAACCATTGCTCCAGCGGTTCGGGAAGGCGTTGGTTCATATCGATAGATGTAGGAACGCGCGCAGCCCCTGTCACGATCCCGGCGCGATGTCGTGGCGATAACATAATTGCCGGAATGGCTGGTCTCTTTCCCCTCGAAAGGCGTTACACTCCAGGCATCATAAAAGGGCGGCAAAGGCCGCAAACGCAGGAGAAACAGCGATGACCGGCGAGACAGAGGCCGACCTTTCAGGCGCCGAGCCCCCGCGCAAGCGCCGCCGTGCCAAACCAGCCATCATGGAAATCGGTGGACGCAAGCTGAAGCCCGCGACGCTGATGATGGGCCATGGCTACGACCCGATGCTGTCGGAAGGATCGCTCAAGCCGCCCATCTTCCTCACCTCCACTTTCGCCTTTGAAAGCGCCGCTGCCGGCAAACGGCATTTTGAAGGCGTCACCGGGATCAGGCCCGGCGGCGCGGAAGGGCTGGTCTATTCACGCTTCAATGGTCCCAATCAGGAAATCGCCGAAGACCGACTGGCCGTGTGGGAAGAAGCGGAAGACGCCCTGCTGTTTTCCAGCGGCATGTCGGCAATCGCGACCACGCTGCTCGCCCTCGTCCAGCCCGGCGATGTGATCGTCCATTCCGCACCCCTTTATGCCGCAACAGAATCGCTGATCGGCCGCATCCTCGGCAAGTTTGGCGTGCAATGGCTCGATTTCCCCGCTGGTTCGACGGAGGAGGAAATCAGCGCGGTGATCGAGCGGGCAAAGTCGCTCGGCCGCGTCGCGCTCATCTATCTGGAAAGCCCGGCCAACCCCACCAACGTGCTCGTGGATGTGGAGGCGGTCGTGGCCCGCCGCGACCGTCTCTTCGCCGGAGAGGCGCATTTGCCCCCGGTCGCGATCGACAACACCTTCCTCGGCCCGCTCTGGCATCACCCACTTGCCCATGGCGCGGACCTCGTCATCTACAGCCTCACCAAATATGCGGGCGGCCATAGCGACCTTGTCGCCGGGGGCGTGCTGGGACCGAAGGACCTCATCAACACGATCCGGCTGATGCGCAACACGATCGGCACGATCCTCGACCCGCACAGCGCCTGGATGCTGCTACGGAGCCTTGAAACCTTAGAACTGCGAATGAGCCGGGCTGGCGAAAATGCGGCAAAGGTCTGCGCCTGGCTGAAAGACCAGCCGCAGGTGGAAAAGGTCGTCTATCTCGGCTTCCCCGAAACGGAACGTCAGGCGGACATCTACCACCGCCACTGCACAGGCGCGGGATCGACCTTCTCGCTTTATCTTAAGGGTGGTGAGGCTGAGGCTTTCGCCTTTCTGGACGCGCTGAAGATCGCCAAGCTGGCCGTCAGCCTTGGCGGCACGGAGACGCTTGCCAGCCACCCGGCGGCGATGACGCACCTGTCCGTGCCCGCCGAGCGGAAGAAGGCTCTGGCGATCACCGACAATATGGTGCGCATCTCGATCGGCTGCGAGGATGCCGATGACTTGATCGCAGACTTCGCGCAGGCGCTGCGGGCCGTGGGATGAGCGGCAGTCGGCCTTTAGTCCTGGTTGGACAGCCATTATTGGCGCCGTTGCTGAAAATCCTTTCACCCTTCTATGACGCCGGGCCGTTGTGGGAGGATGAAGGTGCCCGGCGGCAAGCAGATGCCAAGGCCATAGTCTGGGCCGGCGAATTCCCGCTTTCCGTTGCTCTGCTCGACGCCATGCCGCAACTCGGCCTCATCGCCTGCTTCACCGTCGGCTATGACGGCATCGATCTGGAGGAAGCGGAGAGGCGCGGCATAGCCGTCACGCATGGCGCGGATGCCAATGCCGAGGACGTCGCCGATCAAGCAATCGGTCTGATGCTCGCACACCGACGCGCCATCGTCGAAGGCAACCGGCAATTGCGCGCGGGCCTTTGGACAGCCGAATCGGACAGGCTTACCCGTTCCATGAATCAGGCCCGGCTTGGCATCGTCGGCATGGGCCATATCGGGCTGGCTGTCGCCCGACGAGCCGAAGCGATGCGGATGCAGATCGGATGGTGGGGTCCGCGCGACAAGCCCGGCCTGCCTTGGCCGCGCGCCGACAGCCTGATGGTCCTGGCGCAGGAAAGCGACATATTGCTGGTCGCCGCCCGCGCCGACAACAGCAATCGCGGGATGATCAGTGCCGACGTCATGGATGCACTCGGCCCGGATGGGCTGCTCGTCAACGTCGCGCGCGGGCAACTGGTGGATGAAGAGGCCTTGAGGCAGGCTTTGCGTCAGGGAACACTGGGCGGAGCGGCGCTGGACGTGTTCCAGCAGGAACCTACCCCCGCCAACCTCTGGAAGGACGTGCCCAACTGCGTCCTGACGCCCCATATCGGCGGCGCCACGCAGGAAGCGGTCGCGCGCATGGCCGCGATGGTGTTGGCGAATCTGGAAGCCTTCTTCGGCGAAAAAGCTCTACCGAACCGGGTCAATTCTCGCTGAACCGGGCCTACGCCCAGTCCACCCGCGTCCACCCGCGCTTCGCCGCCAGTCTGGCGAGCGGCTTATGCGGATTGGAGGCGAAAGGCATGTCGGCGAATTCCAGCATCGGCGCATCGGACACATGGTCGGAATAGGCCCGGATCTGCGCATGGTCACGGTCGATCGCTTCCGCCGCCATCCACGCCTTGATCATCCGCAGCTTGCCGGTGTCGTAGCAATTCTCGCCGGCGATCTTTGCACGCACATAACGCAGGTCCTGACTCAGATGGTCGGTCGCGATCACCGCGTCGAAACCCAGCCTGCGGGCGATCGGCTCCACATAAAGACGGTAGGATGCAGTGGCGAGCACCAGCCGATATCCATCGGCCCTGTCCCGCGCGATCTGGTCGAGGGCGCCCGCGCGGACATTGGTCGCAACGACCTTGGCCGCATAGCTTTCGACATGCGGCATCAGCCTGGCGCGCTCGACATTATAGCCGATCATCAGCGCCTGATTCAGCTCCTTCAGCCGCTGCCGACTAATGAGCCTCATCACATAGGCGAGCATCAACAGGATGACGCAGGGCAGCAGCACCAACCGCCATGGCGCCAGGCCTTTGGAAACATGTATCAGGAAGCCCGTATAGGTGCCCGAAAAGGTCACCGTGCGGTCCATATCGTATATTGCCAGACGGTGCGTCATGCCGTTTCCGAAACTTTTGCGCCTTGCTATCGTTCTACCGTGCGGATGGGCCGTTTCGGCTTGCCGTGCAACCGATAATGGACCACTAAACCGCCTTGATGAATAAAGCCGCCGATCTTGTCGAAGAAACGCGCGATGGCGGTGCTGTCATTCGGCTTTTGGGACATTTTTCCATTGCCTGCCTGGGCGGTCTGCCCGCCCGCCTTGACGCGGTGGCGGGGCCGGTCGCTGCTATCGACCTGTCCGGCATCGACCATATGGACACCATCGGCGCCTGGACGGTCCACCGTACCGCGAAAAGACTGAGTTGCGAGCTTACCGGCGGCAATGAAGACGCCCGGCGCCTGATCGAGGCCGTCGGCAAGCTGGACGAGCCGGTCAACATCAGGCCCGACTATGTTCCCCCGCTACAACGTGTGATCGGCCAGATCGGCGAAGCGGTGGTCAACTCCTTTACCACGCTGCTCGGCCTCCTCGGCTTTTTCGGCGCGACCTTGGTCGCAAGCTGGAACGTGATCCGGCATCCCAGCAAGTTCCGCGTCAACGCGGTCGTTCAGCGGTTCGAGGTCGTCGGCGTCTCCGCGCTCGGCATCATCGGCCTCATGAGCTTCCTGATCGGGATCGTCATCGCCCAGCAAGGATCGGTACAGTTGCGTCAGTTCGGCATGGAGATGCTAACGATCAACCTCGTCGGCCGCCTGACCTTCCGCGAACTCGGTGTGCTGATGACGGCGATCATGGTGGCGGGCCGATCGGGCTCAGCCTTCGCGGCGCAGCTCGGCACCATGAAGCTGACCGAAGAAGTGGACGCGATGCGCACCATCGGCGTGTCGCCCATGGAGGCACTGGTGCTGCCCCGGACGCTGGCGGTTGTCATCATGATGCCGCTGCTCGGCTTCTATTCCTCCATCGTCGCGGTGATCGGCGGCGGGTTCCTGTGCGCCGTCTCGCTCGACATCCCGCCGATCACCTTCATCCAACGGTTGCGAGAGGTGGTGCCGATCACAGACCTTTGGGTTGGCCTGCTGAAGGCCCCTGTCTTCGGTATCATCATCGCGCTGTCCGGCTGCTTCCAGGGAATGCAGGTGAAGGGTAATGCGGAGGAAGTCGGGCTGCGAACCACCGCTGCCGTTGTCCAGGCGATTTTCCTGGTGATCGTGATCGATGCGTTTTTCGCGGTCTTCTTCACTTGGCTAGGGTGGAACTGATGGCCGAGGAGGAAGAAGCCGCCGCCGAAGAGGCGCGCGTCGACAAGGCTGTTGAAAAAAGCGAGATCGCCATCTCCGTCCGGGGTCTAAAGAATAGCTTCGGCGATCAGGTCGTGCATGAAAATCTCGACCTCGACGTGCGCAAGGGCGAGATATTGGGCGTCGTCGGCGGCTCGGGCACCGGCAAGTCGGTATTGATGCGCTCGATCATCGGCCTTCAGACACCCGATGAGGGCGAAATCCACGTCTTCGGCGAATCAATGATCGGCCGCCTGGACGACGAGGCGCTGGCCATCCGCAAGCGCTGGGGCGTTCTGTTCCAGGGCGGCGCCCTCTTCTCCACCCTTACCGTGGCCGAAAATGTCGAGGTGCCGATCCGCGAATATTATCCCAATATCGGGCCGCAACTGCGCGACGAGATTGCCGCCTACAAGATCCGGCTGACGGGCCTCCCCGCAGAAGCTGGTCCCAAATACCCCGCCGAGCTTTCTGGCGGCATGAAGAAGCGTGCGGGCCTCGCCCGCGCGCTGGCGCTCGACCCCGATCTGCTGTTTCTTGACGAACCGACTGCCGGGCTCGATCCCATCGGCGCAGCGGCCTTCGACGATCAGACGCGCAAGCTTCAACGGACGCTCGGCCTCACCGTCTTCCTCATTACTCATGACCTCGACACGCTATATTCCATCTGCGACCGCGTCGCGGTGCTGGCGGACAGAAAGGTCATCGCGGTCGGCACGATTGATGAGCTATTGGCGACCGATCACCCCTGGATTCAGGAATATTTCAACGGTCCTCGCGGCCGCGCCGCAACGGCGGCCGTGACCCGCGAACGGGAAAAGACGGCGGCACAGCCATCGGACGGAAGGCGATAATATAATGGAAACCCGCTCCAACCATGTGCTGGTGGGCACGGTCACATTGCTGCTGCTAGCGGCGATCATGGTCGCCGCCTTCTGGTTCTCGCGCCTCTCCGAAGGCGACAACATGGAATATGACATCTTCTTCAAACAGTCGGTGAATGGCCTGGCCAAGGGGTCGAGCGTCAATTACTCCGGCGTTCCCTCCGGACAGGTCGAAAAGATCGAGCTGTGGAAACGCGACCCCAGCTTCGTAAAGGTGCGCATTTCGGTGAAGGAAGGCACACCCGTTCTTCAAGGCACCACCGCCACCATCGCAGGCGTGGGCTTTACCGGCGTCAGCGAGATCGTGCTGGACGGCGCCGTAAAGGGCGCGCCGCCCATCAGCTGCCCCGAGGAAAATCCCCTGTCCGCCTGCCCCGACGGTATCCCGGTCATTCCGACCAAGCCAGGGGCGCTTGGCGAACTGTTGAACAACGCGCCGCAACTGCTGGAGCGTCTCTCGACCCTGACCGAGCGTCTGACCGAACTGTTGAACGACAAGAACCAGCAATCGATCGCGGGCATCCTCGCCAATGTCGAGCGCGTGTCGGGCGCCCTCGCCGATCGCAGCCCGGAGATTGCAGCCACGCTTGCCGAAGCGCGGATCGCGGTCCAGCGCACGGGCATAGCGGCGGAACAGATCGGCAAGCTCGCCGCCACCACGGACTCGATGCTGACCGACGAGGGCAAGCCGCTGATGGCTGACTTGCGCAAGAGCGTACAGTCCGCGACCCGCAGCATCGAAACGCTCGACAAGACGATTGCCGAAGCGCAGCCGGGCGTGCGCGCGTTCAGCAACCAGACCATGCCGGAAGTCAATCAGCTGGTTCGCGACCTGCGCGAAATGTCGCGCGCCTTCCGCGGCGTTGCCGAAAAACTCGATCAACAGGGCGCGGGGTCGATCGTTGGATCGCCCAAACTGCCCGATTACAAGCGATGAGAGGGACCGCGATGACGTTCCACAAGAAACCTGCCGCCCTTCCCCTCATGTTGGCGCTCGCCGCGGCACTGTCAGGCTGCGTTTCCTTCGGCGGGAAGCCGCCCGAACGGCTGCTGTCACTCGACGCGGCCCAGAAGGTCGCTCCCGGTACGCTCCGCAGCGCCACCGCAGGGACCACCCTCACGGTCGCCGATCCCGAAGCGCCCAAGCTCCTCGACACGGTGCGCGTGCCGGTGCGCACGTCGCCCACATCGCTCGCCTATGTCACCAAGGTGCAGTGGGCCGATACGCCGCGTCATCTGTTTCAGAAGCTGCTGTCCGAAACCATCGCCGCCAGCAGCAACCGTATCGTGCTCGATCCCGGTCAATATTCCGCCGATGCGGGCCAGCGCCTGATGGGTGACTTGGTCGATTTCGGCCTGGATGAAGCAAGCAACAGCGCCGTGGTCACCTATGACGCTATCCTTGCCGGACCCGGCGGCACCGCGATCGCGCGCCAGCGGTTCACGGCAAGCGCCCCCATAGGCGGCAAGATCGATGCGACGACCATCGGCGCTCCGCTCAACAGCGCCGCGAACAAGGTGGCTGCCGACGTCGCGGCATGGCTGGCGGCCAGCGGGCGCTGAGGGACAGCACGCCATGCCGAACCTGTATCGGCATGGCGAATGTCGCCTTAATCCAGGCTCTTGCTCACCTGCTCGGTAACGTCCTTCGACAGGCCCGGCTGACCCAAAATCCTCTGTAACTCGCTGCGCATCAGGCCAGCCCTTCCCTCATCGAAGCGCCGCCACCGCCCCAGTGGCGGAACCAGCCGCGCGGCGGTCTGCGGATTGAGCTTGTCGAGCGCAATGATGCAGTCGGCCACAAGTCGATAGCCCTTGCCCGACCTATGATGGAACGCCCATTGGTTTCCGGCGAACGCGCCAAAAAGCGAACGGACCCGGTTTGGATTGGCTAGGGTGAAGTCGGGGTGCCGCCCCAGCTCCTCCACCAGATCGACGGTATCAGGGTGGGAAGCAAAAGCCTGCGTCTGGAACCATTTGTCCAGCGTCAGCGGATCATCCCGATAGCGGTTATAGAAGATGTCGAGCGCCGCCTCCCGCTCCTCGCTGCGACCGTTGGCAAGGGTCGCAAGAGCCGATTGCCGCTCCGTCATGTTATCGGCTTCGTCAAATTGGGAAAAGGCCAACGCCGCCCCGTCCGCCGCGCCCGAAGCCACCAGATAGACCAAGGCGCCGTTACGCAGCTTGCGCGCGCCCTTCGCGGCAGGGGACAGCGAAAAGCCGTTCGCCCTGTTTCGCACGTGCAGCTCGCGCCAGAGGGACTCCAACTCCCGGCCGATCCGGCCCTGCAACGCATCGCGAGCCTCATGGATGGCATCCGGATCGACCTGAACCATCTGATCGCCTAGATAGGCTTCGCTCGGCAGGCGAATGGCTTCCGCAATGAATGCCCCATCAAGATGCGGGTCGGTCACGGTATCCCGGATCGCCGTGATGATTGCAGCTGCGTCCAGCGCCTGCCCGGCTACATGGCCGACCAAGGCATTCACCATCAACTGCTGCATCGCTTCATAGCGAGCGAAGGGATCATCATCATGCGCGGACAGGAAAGCCAGATCGGCCTGACTCCTATCTGTTTCAACGATCACCGGCGCTGAGAAGCCACGATTGATGGACAGAATCGGCGCAACAGCAAAGCCCTTGAAGGTGAAGCGCTGCTGCTTCTGTGTCAGCATCAACAGCATCTCGCCCGCACTTCCGCCACTGCCGCGATCGAACAAGGCTGTACGAAGCGGCAGGGCGAACGGAAGCTTTTCCGGCTGGCCCGGTGTCGGCGGCGTGTTCTGCTCCAACAGCAGCTCAGCGGTCTGGGTGACGGGATCATGCGTCAGGCTGGCCCGGACATGCGGCGTTCCGGCCTGCTCATACCAGCGGCGGAACTGGGTAAGGTCCACCCCACCCCCCTCTTCCATCGCCCGGACGAAATCCTCGCAAGTCGCCGCCTCGCCATCGTGCCGCTTAAAATAAAGGTCGGTCGCGGCGCGGAAGCGGTCCGGCCCCAGCATCAGCGCGATCATCCTGATCAGTTCAGCGCCCTTGTTGTAGATGGTCGCCGTATAGAAGTTGCTGATTTCCATGTAGGATTCCGGCCTGACCGGATGAGCTAGCGGACCTGCATCTTCCTGAAACTGCGCCGCGCGCAGCACCCGCACATCCTCAATGCGCTTGACCGCCTCGCTACCCATATCGGCCGAGAAGTTCTGATCGCGAAAGACGGTGAACCCTTCCTTCAACGAAAGCTGGAACCAGTCCCGGCAAGTGACGCGATTTCCCGACCAGTTGTGGAAATATTCATGCGCCACCACGCCTTCGACGCCGTCATAGTCGGCATCCGTCGCGGTCTCGGGATCGGCCAGAATGTAGCGCGAATTGAATATGTTAAGGCCCTTATTCTCCATCGCCCCGAAGTTGAAGTCCGCCACGGCGACGATATTGAAGACGTCCAGGTCATATTCACGGCCATAGACACGCTCGTCCCAAGCCATGCTGTTCTTCAACGCCTGCATGGCGTGGCCCGTGCGCGACAAGTCGGCTTCCTTCACCCAGATGCCCAGCTTCACCTCGCGCCCACTCATCGTCACGAAGCTGTCGCTGTTGCAGGCAAGGTCGCCCGCCACGAGCGCGAAGAGATAGCAGGGCTTGGGATATGGATCGGTCCATCGTGCCCAATGCCGCCCACCGGAAAGTTCGCCCTGCGCGACGGGATCACCATTGGAAAGCAGGATCGGATAGCGCGTCTTGTCCGCCTCCATTCGCACGGAATAGCGGGAGAGGATGTCCGGCCGATCCGGGAAGAAGGTGATCCGGCGAAATCCCTCCGCCTCACATTGGGTGCAAAGCAGCCCGCCACTGGCATAAAGACCCATCAGCTTGCTGTTATGCTCAGGAGCAAGCTCCACCAGCGTTTCCACCTGATGAACCCCACCCGAAAGTGGGATAATCAAGGCACCGCCATCCATCTTCGACTCCCCCGAGCCGAGGGGGCGGCCGTCCACCTTGACCTCGACGGGAGTCAGTTCATCTCCGTCCAGCCTCAGCGCGCGATCATGCGCACCATTGCGACTGACGCTCAGCCTTGCCCTTACCGTCGTACACGCGGGGTCCAAGAGGAAGTCCAGCTCAATCTCGGGGACGAGCCAGTCGGGCGGCCTATAGTCCTGACGTCGAACGACAAGGGGCGCGGGAGCGTTTGCAGATTGTATGTCAGCCATCACTGCAATCTAGAGCATTTTCCAGGCAGGGGGTATCACCCGCTGGCCCGGAAAATGCGGAAAACAAGAGTTAAACCGAGCGTTTTCGGGCCAGGGCGGCTGCGCCTGCTGACTTAGACAGCGCCGCAACATTAGAGCATGATCTCAGACAGTTTTGATCGGGTCATGCTCCGGGAAAGACTCTCGTCAGATGCCAGTGGTGCGCGGCTGATCAAGCAGCGCTTGCCTTTTTCAGATACGCTCACCGGACAGGCGCTGGCACAGCATGTCGAGCTGATCGAGCGTCGAATAGCGCAACGACAGCGTGCCGCCCGCGCCCTCCCCATGTCCAATGTCGACTTTAACGCCCAATATATCCGCAAGATGCTGTTCAAGCGCCGCGATATCGGGGTCTTTACTGACCGTTCCCGGCGAGGCCCGGCCTCGCGGCGCCGCGCCTTCCCCCTTTTTCGACCGGCGCACCAAGTCTTCGGTATCGCGCACCGACAGGCCCTTGGCCTCCACTGTCTTTGCTAGCGTCTCACAATCCGGCGCGCCGATCAGCGCTCGGGCATGACCCATCGATAGCTTCTGCTCAACGACCTGTTGCTGCACAGAGGCCGGAAGATCGAGCAGCCGAATAAGATTGGCGATGTGGCTGCGCGATTTGCCAACGATCCGCCCCAGCGCTTCCTGGCTGTGATTGAAGTCCGCGATCAGCTTGCGATAGGCTTCCGCTTCTTCGATCGGGTTCAGGTCTTCGCGCTGGATATTCTCCACCAGCGCGATTTCGAGCGTTTCGGCTTCATCAAAATCACGGACAATCGCCGGAATACGGTGCAATTGCGCACGCTGCGCCGCTCGCCACCGTCGCTCCCCCGCAACGATCTGAAATCCGCCACCATGGGGACGCACGATGATCGGCTGAATAACGCCGCGCTTCCCGATGCTGTCCGCCAGCTCCGCCAAGGCGCCTTCGTCAAAATGACGCCGGGGCTGCTCCGGATGCGGCTGGATCAAAGCGACTTCGATGCTCTGGATAGCCTTGGTCGAAGCGGAAACGGCCTGCGGCGCGACCGGCTCTTCTCTCGTTACGTCGCCCAGCAGCGCTGAAAGGCCCCGTCCCAGTCCATGAGGACGCTTAATGACCTTCAGCTTATCATCATTCTCGTTGCTCAAGCCGCAACCTCCTGTGGGGGCAGACGCGAAATCAGTTCACGGGCGAGGCGCATATAGGCCTCCGAACCAGAACAGCGGAAGTCGTAGATGAGCGCCGGAACGCCATGGCTTGGCGCTTCCGAAAGCCGAACGTTCCGCGGAATAACCGTTGAGAACACCAAGTCGCCCAGACAGGCGCGGACATCATCCGCGACCTGATCGGTAAGGCGATTACGCCGATCATACATGGTAAGCGCCACGCCCATGATCGAAAGACCCGGGTTGAAACGGCCGCGAATGCGCTCCACCGTTTGCAACAGCTGGGACAGGCCCTCCAGCGCAAAGAATTCACACTGAAGCGGAACGAGCAATGATTGGGCCGCCACCATCGCATTGATGGTCAGGAGGCCGAGTGAAGGGGGACAATCGATGAGGCAGATATCCCACCTACCGACCTGCGCTTCGCTCAGCACCCGCTCGAGTCGGTGGGTCCGTTCCTCATATTCGATCAGTTCGATCTCGGCCCCCGACAAATCCTGCGTCGCCGCGATGATATCGAGTTTCGGCACACGGGTCGGCAGGATCGCGTCTTCAATAGCGCAATTCCCGACGAGCAAATCGTAACTCGACCAGGTACGATCAGATTGATGGACCCCCAATCCCGTGGAAGCATTTCCCTGGGGATCAAGATCGATCAACAACACTCTCAGGCCAGTAGCAGCAAGCCCGGTTGCCAAGTTGATCGCCGTTGTGGTCTTCCCCACCCCACCCTTTTGATTCGCAATGGCGATACGGATCATTTGCGACCTTTCTTGCCCCTTGGCGCTACCGACTGCGCTATGATGATTGCGCTTTCCGGGTCGGTGATGCTGCGTTCCACGTGAAACACACCTTGCCACGAGGATCGCGCCGCCTCCAGTTCATTCTGCGCATTACGCCCCTTTGGCAACACCCAAAGGGTTCGACTATCGGACAAATGGAGCGCCGAGGGGAAGAGGCGCTCCAACGGCGCATAAGCGCGCGCACTGATTACTGCCGCCGCCCTTGAGGAAGCGCTCTCCACCCGTCCGCCGTAAACTTGGGCATTTTTGATGCCAACCCGGTCGATCACCTCATTCAGGAAATCTATCCTCTTACGCCGCGATTCTATCATAAGCACGGGCCGGTCGCTCAAGATGGCGATCACGATGGCCGGCAAACCCGCCCCCGATCCGAGGTCGATCCAAAGACCATCCCCCGCACTATCGGCTAATGTCAGAAGCTGAGCCGAGTCCGCAATATGTCTCACCCAGACATGATCACGCGTGGACTCTGCAATCAAATTCTGCTGATCCATCTCGGACAGCAACATTTGCACATAGCCCTCCAGCTTATCCCATGTTTCACGTGAAACGAGGAAATGCTGCTCCAACCACGCCTTCGCCTCATCCTCCGTCATGCGGCTTGACGCCGAATATGGACCAGCAACGCGGCCAAAGCCGCTGGGGTAATGCCTCGAATGCGGCCCGCAGCCGCCAGCGTATCGGGGCGAGCCTTATCAAGCCTTTCAATCATCTCGCTCGACAGTCCACCGATTGCCCCGAAATCAAAGTCGGCAGGAATCGACACCCGCTCGTCGCGACGCAAGGCCGCAATCTCCGCCGCCTGGCGCTCGAGATAGGGAGCGTAATGAGCGTCCTCCAATATTTCGTCCCGCAGACTCTCGTCTATTGACGTAAGCGACGGCGCCAAAGCGAACAGCAATTCCCGCTGGACTTCCGGAAACCGTGCCCATTCAAACAAGGTTCTTCGCGAGCCGTCCTGTCGGACAGTCCCACCTGCACGTGCAAGCTGAGTGGCGCTCAGCAGTTGCCCCAACTCCTCATCCACACTGGCGCGCTGCGAAGCCCGCCCGTCATAATGAGCCAGCCGCTCCTTGCCCAATATACCATGCACTCGGCCAACCTCTTCCAGCCTGCTTCCCGCATTGTCCGCCCGCAGCCGCAAGCGATATTCCGCCCGCGCGGTTAGCATTCGGTAAGGCTCAGTCACGCCTTGCAGCACCAGGTCATCGACCATCACACCGATATAGCTGCTCGCCCGATCGAGGATCATCGGCGCATCGCCCTTGGCACGTGCAGCCGCATTCACACCGGCGACCAGCCCTTGCGCCGCCGCCTCCTCATATCCCGTCGTGCCATTTATCTGCCCCGCACAGAAGAGGCCGGGGACGTCTCGCATCTCCAGACTGTGGTCCAACGCGCGCGGATCGATATGATCATATTCCACCGCATAGCCGGGCACTACGATCTCGGCGCGCTCCAGCCCCGCCATCGACCTGACCATCTGCTCCTGCACATCGGCAGGCAGAGAGGTACTGATCCCATTGGGATAAACCAGATGGCTTCCCAACCCTTCCGGCTCCAGAAAAATCTGATGCCCGTCACGATCACCGAAACGGATCACCTTGTCCTCGATCGAAGGACAGTATCGAGGACCGCGCCCCTCGATCGCCCCGCTGAACAATGGCGAGCGCCCCAGCCCCCCACGGATGATCGCGTGGGTCGCCTCATTGGTACGCGTGATCGCGCAGCTCAATTGCGGAAGCTGCCGCCCTGCGGAGAGGGCAGACATGGTCCAATCGCCACAGTCAGACGGCTGCTCCTCCAGCACCCCCCAATTTATCGATCGCCCATCCAGCCTCGGCGGGGTCCCGGTCTTCAGCCGCGCAATCGGCAGGCCCAGCCCACGAAGCTGGACACCCAATACCGTTGCCGCCCGCTCCTCTGTTCGTCCGCCCGCCAGCGTTTCCTCGCCCCGGAACAATTTGCCGCCCAGAAACGTGCCCGTCGCCAACACAATGGCGGGCGCGGACAAGCGGCGTCCGTCTGCCATCTCCAGCCCTTCTACCGAGCCATTCTTCAGCAGCAGCGCCGCAGCCTCACCCTCCATGATCTCTATCCCGCGCTGCGCATCGATCATGCGGTGAATGGCGGCCCGATAATGTGATCGATCGGCCTGCACGCGCGGCCCCTGAACGGCCGCACCCTTGCTGCTGTTCAACATCCGATAATGTATGGCAGCAGCGTCGGCGGCACGCGCTATCAGTCCATCCAGCGCATCAACCTCACGCACCAAATGACCTTTGCCTAAACCCCCGATCGCTGGGTTGCATGACATCGCCCCCACCGTTGCTTTTTCGAAGGTTAGGAGCGCAACCTGCGCGCCCTTGCGAGCAGCTGCATCCGCCGCTTCGCACCCGGCATGGCCGCCGCCAACCACTATCACGTCAAAAGCTGTCTGCATGCCCGCGCCCTTATCAGAATTGGGGCCTCGCGGTCAAAACTGTTCCACGTGGAACAGCGGTCATTTGCCGATGCAAAATCCTGCAAAGAGCCGGTCGAGCATATGCTCGGTACTTGCCCGCCCCGTCAGCGCATCGATCGCCGCACGTGCATGCCGAAGCTCTTCCGCGACAATGAGAAGGTCTGACTGCGGCAAGGCATTTTCCAAATGGCCGAGCAGCAGCGCAACACCCTCCCGCTGCCTTTCATGCAGAGCATACTCGCTTACCCCCGGCAGCAACGCAGCCGCTCGCTCCAAAAGCAATGCGATGAGGGTTTCCATCCCCTCACCCGTGACCGCCGATATGGGCAACCCTCTGGTCACCGCGTGCCGATCACATTGAGCACCGACAATTATCGCGTCCTCGCGCGGTACTTCGTCCGGATCGCCAAGCCACAGGATGATGTCGGCACTGTCCAACGCCGCGCGCGCCCGGTCCATGCCGATCGCTTCGATGACGTCCGATGTCGCCTCTCTCAAACCCGCGGTATCGGTGAAAAGAAAAGCTGTGCCGCCAAGCGCTGCGGGCACTTCGATGCGATCGCGCGTCGTACCCGCGACGTCGGAGACGATCGCCGCCTCCCGCCCCACCAGTGCATTTAACAGCGTGGACTTCCCCGCATTGGGCGGCCCGGCCAGCACCACCCGGATGCCATCCCGCAAACGCTCGGCCGAAGGCGCACTCAGCGCCGACCGCACCTCCCCGATGAGTCCGGCTATACCTGAGCCGATACGTTCCTCGGCCCCATGTTCAGGGACATCATCCTCATCGGAAAAATCGAGCGCCGCCTCCGCCATGGCGGAAAGATCAAGCAAGCTCCTTTGCCACTGCTCCAGCTGACGGGAAAAATGCCCCTCGGACATGAGCAGAGCCGCGCGCCGTTGCTGCTGGGTTTCGGCGGCGAGAAGATCGGCCAGCCCCTCGACCTCATTAAGATCCATCCGCCCATTCATAAAGGCCCGGCGGGTAAACTCACCCGGCTGGGCCTGCCGCACGCCTTCAAAGGATCTGAGCGCATCCTCCAGCCCCGCGACCACAGCCCGACCGCCATGGCAATGCAACTCCGCCAGGTCTTCCCCGGTCGCAGTGCCGGGGCCAGGAAACCAGAGGATGAGCGCGCGATCGAGAGGCGCCCCGTTGCGCGGGTCTTTCAGCAAAGCCAGCCGCGCCCGCCGGGGTTCGGGAAGTTGCCCCGCAAGGCCCTGCAAGGCGGCAGCGGCAGCAGGGCCACTTATCCGAATGACCCCAATCCCTGCCGGTGGCGCACCACTCGACAGGGCGAAAATCGTGTCCGCCATTAACGGCTCAGGACTTGTCGCCATTCTTCCCGGCAACGCCAGAAAGGCCGATGTCCATCATCTGCCGGAACAGGCGCATCCCCGCATCCCCCAGAGGAGAGAAGCTTTTGAACATCGTTTCCATCTGTTCGGCGCTGGCGATGCCGTCAAAGCTGTCCAGCATCGTTTTCACATATTTGTCGTGAATGGGCGTGACATCAGGCAGGCCCAGAAAAGCCCGCGCCTCGGTTGGGGTGCAATCTACGTCGACCGTTACTTTCATCCTGCGCACCTTCAATTGCCAGCCATCGTCGTCATGCCGCAACATGGCCCCTGAACGCAAATAATTTGGGCACAGCAGCGTTGGCGGTTTTGCAAAACCCGCTTATCCTTCGACCAGTGCAGAGAATGAAAGGACATCAGCCATGGGATCATTTACGCCGATTTCGACCCTTGAGGGCGATGCGCAATTCGACGCCTATGTTGCTCGACCCGACGGAACCCCGCGCGGGGCAATTATCGTCATTCAGGAAATCTTCGGCGTGAATGAAGGCATTCGCCGCAAATGCGACTACTGGGCCAGCCAAGGATATCTGGCGATTTCTCCCGACCTGTTCTGGCGCGACACCGCGCATGTCGAACTGGATGCGGATGTTCCGGAACAATTTCAGGCGGCAATCGGCCACATGCAGAAGCTGGACCAGGACCTCGCCATCTATGACATTGAATCGGCGATCAAATTCGCTCGGGCGGAACTGGGCGGCACAGGGAAGGTCGGCGTGGTCGGCTACTGCCTTGGCGGCCGGCTGACCTTCATGGCCGCCTGCCGGACGGATGGCGACGCCTTTGTCGGCTATTATGGCGTGGGCATCGACAATCTTCTGGGCGAGCAGCATGCTATCGGCAAACCCGTCTTGCTGCACATTCCCACCGCTGACGGATTCGTGCCGCCGGAAGTGCAGAAGACGATGCACGACGGCCTGAAAGACAATCGCCACATCACCCTTCACGATTATGAGGGGCTCGACCATGGCTTCGCCGCTGAAATGGGCGCGCGCCGGGTCGAGGAAGCCGCGCAACTGGCCGATCAGCGCACGGCTGACTTTTTCGCCACACATCTCTGACCGACGCGCCACTCATGACACAAGCCTGGCGCATGATCGTCCGCGCGACCGGCGGTCCGGAGGTGATCGAGCGGGAGTATTTCGATCCCGCTCCTCCGACCGAGGGTGAGGTGCTGATCACTCAGGATGCGATCGGCTTGAACTTCATCGACACCTATCATCGGTCGGGCCTCTACGAATCCCCGCTCCCCCTCACCCTCGGCGTTGAAGGAGCGGGCTATGTCGTGGCCTTGGGGCCGGGTGTCAGCGGGCTGGCGATCGGCGACAAGGTCGGCTCGGCGGGCGGCATGGGCGCCTATGCCACCCATCGCACGGTCGCCGCCGACCGCGTCTTAAGGATCCCTGACAAAATCGGCACGGATGAAGCCGCCGCGATGATGCTGAAGGGCATGACCGCCTGCTTCCTCGCGGAGGATATATTGTCGCTCCGGGCCGGTCAGGTCGCTCTGGTCCATGCCGCCGCCGGTGGCGTAGGTTCCGTGCTCGTGCCCTGGCTTCGGGACAAGGGTGTCGTGGTCATCGCCCATAGCGGGTCGGCGGAAAAGGCTGCAAAGGTGCAGGCCGATCACAGCCTACACTGCCCGTTGACGGACCTCGCCGACCGGGTGCGTGCCCTGACGGAAGGTCATGGCGTGGACGTTGTCTATGATGGCGTGGGGAAGGATAGCTGGAGCGCGTCGCTTGCCTCGCTCAGGCGGCGCGGCATGATGGTGAGCTATGGCAATGCGTCTGGCCCAGTACCGCCGGTCAGCCTGCTGGAACTCAGTCGCGCTGGATCCCTCTATGTGACCCGCCCCACCCTGTTCGACTATATCGTGTCGCAGGAGGAGTTGAAGCATGTCAGTGACCGCCTGTTCGATCGCATGCTGAGGGGCGTCATTCGCGCCCATATCGGCCAGCGTTTCGCCCTTTCGGAGGCTGCTGATGCACATCGGGCGCTGGAGGGGCGGCGAACCGTCGGTAGCACTATCCTGGTGCCATAGGCGCGCTGAAGAAGTCTGAAAATGGGTCGAGCAGGTGACGGGCACAAGCCCGCCCCTGCTCGCCTCAATCACACAAAGAGGGTCAGAATGCCGACCTGATGGTCGATGATACCCTCATAGATCATCTTGACGGCAACATAGATGATGACGGCCAGACCCAGATAAGCGATCCACCGGAAACGCTCGATATATTTGGCAATGATGTTAGCCGCCACACCCATCAGCGCAACCGACAGAATAAGGCCGATGATCAGGATGCCGGGATGATCACGCGCCGCGCCTGCCACGGCCAGAACATTGTCCAGGCTCATCGATACGTCGGCAACAGCGACAGCCCATGCGGCAGCCGCGAAGCTCTTGGCGGGACGCAGTCCCGATATGTCATCGTCGCTGGGATCGTCCGGCGTGTCCGCCCCACGCTTCGGGTGCAGTTCGCGCCACATCTTCCAGCTAACCCACAGCAGCAGCAAGCCGCCCGCCAGAATGAGGCCTACGATCTGCATCAACTGCGTCACGACCAAGGCAAAACCGATACGCAACACCAATGCGGCTATGATACCGATCAAGATGACGCGCTGGCGCTGTTGCACCGGCAGACCGGCAGCAAGCGCGCCCACGACAATCGCGTTGTCGCCAGCCAGCAGGATGTCGATCATCAGCACTTGGCCAAAGGCCGACAAGGCAGCCGGAGAACCGATATTGCTGAAATCGTTGGCGATGTGCCCCCAAATATCGGCGGGCGAACCCATACCCTGTGCGGCAGCGGCGGCAGTCGTAAGAAGGTCGATCATAACGGCCCGATATAACTCCGCTTATTGGTTCATCGAATCGAAGAAATCTTCGTTGGTCTTGGAATCCTTCATCTTGTCGAGCAGGAATTCCATCGCATCGACCGTGCCCATCTGCATCAGGATACGGCGCAGCACCCACATCTTGGACAGCTTGGCCTTATCGACCAGCAATTCTTCCTTGCGGGTGCCCGATTTGCCAACGTCCAGCGCCGGGAAGATGCGCTTGTCCGCGACCTTGCGATCGAGGACGATTTCCGAGTTGCCGGTGCCTTTGAACTCTTCGAAGATGACTTCGTCCATGCGGCTGCCGGTATCGATCAGCGCGGTGGCGATGATGGAGAGCGAACCGCCTTCCTCGATATTACGCGCGGCGCCGAAGAAGCGCTTGGGACGCTGGAGCGCATTGGCGTCAACGCCGCCCGTCAGCACCTTGCCCGACGAAGGCACAACGGTGTTATAGGCACGACCGAGGCGGGTGATCGAATCGAGCAGGATCACCACGTCCTTCTTGTGTTCCACGAGGCGCTTGGCCTTTTCGATCACCATTTCGGCGACCTGCACGTGGCGCTGCGCGGGTTCGTCGAAGGTCGAGGACACAACCTCGCCCTTCACGCTGCGCTGCATGTCGGTCACTTCTTCCGGACGCTCGTCGATCAGCAGGACGATCAGGAAGACTTCGGGATGATTGTCGGTGATCGCCTTGGCGATATTCTGGAGCAGCACCGTCTTACCCGTGCGCGGCGGCGCGACGATCAGCGCGCGCTGCCCCTTGCCCTGTGGCGAAACGATGTCGATGACGCGGGCCGACTTGTCCTTGACCGTGGGGTCGAGCGTATCGAGCACCAGCTTCTGCGTCGGATAGAGCGGCGTCAGGTTGTCGAAGTTGACGCGATGCCGGACGACATCCGGGTCATCGAAGTTGACGGAGATAAGCTTCGTCAGCGCGAAATAGCGCTCGCCATCCTTGGGCGCGCGGATTTCGCCTTCCACCGTATCGCCGGTGCGCAAGCCGAATTTGCGGACCTGGTTGGGCGACACATAGATATCGTCGGGACCGGCAAGGAAGTTCGCTTCAGGCGAGCGCAGGAAGCCAAAGCCGTCGGGCAGCACTTCGATCGTGCCCTCACCCATGATCTGCTCGCCATTTTCCGCCTCAGCCTTGAGGATCGCGAACATCAGGTCCTGTTTGCGCAGGGTCGATGCGCCTTCGACGCCCAGTTCTTCCGCCGTAGTGACCAGGTCGGCGGGTGATTTCTTCTTGAGGTCTTTAAGGTGCATTCGACTTGAGTCCGATGACGAGAGATGAAGATTGGAAATACGAAAAAGGAGAGTCGCCCGGTATGGAAAACACGGGACTCCGGCGCTGGACGGCCGGGATAGACCGTCCGCGTTTAGCGATCAGCGCCCCCCAAAGTCAAGGTGTCGCTTGGCCCCGCCTTGCTGGAAATGCTGGCCCCCGCCGCCTTCATCGGCAAATGGTGCAGCAGTTGCGGCAATGGACCGGCCTTGGCGATCCATGCTATGACTTGGCGCTCTAGCTGAAGAGGCGAAGGGCATGAGACGGCCTTATCTCGTCCCTGCAATGGCCATGCTGATGATCTGCCCGCCCGCCGCGGGTCAGGCGGTCCCTGCGGCCGATCCGCCCGCCGTGGTCCGCACCCTCTCGACCAGTGACGACCGCGTCTCCATCCCCATCCACATCGATGGACGCGGCCCCTGGAACTTCATCGTCGATACCGGATCGCAGCGCACCGTCATCTCCCGTGACCTTGCCGATCAGCTCGCCCTGCCCGCTCGACACCATGTCACCATCGTCAGCATGGCGGGTCGCCAGGAAACGCGGACCGTCGCCGTTCCACGGCTCGGCTATGGCGCGGAAACGGTCGATGACATCGAAGCGCCCGTGCTGGAGGGTGACCATCTCGGCGCGGCGGGGCTGCTCGGGCTCGACAGCCTGCATGCCAAGCGCCTCCTCCTGAATTTCCGCACCGGCCGAGTGGAAATCGGCGCCAGCCGTCCCTCATGGCGTGATCCCAACGCCATCATCGTCGAGGCGCGGCGGCGCAAGGGGCAATTGATCCTGCTGCATTCCGACGCCAATGGATTGAAGGTCAACATCATCCTCGACACCGGCACGCATCTGAGCGTCGGCAATCTCGCCCTGCGCGACAAGCTGATCCGCAAGAAGCGCGCCCCGGCGATGAACGAGATCAGCCTGATGAGCGTAACCGGCGAGACCCTGACAGGTCAGCTTGGGCGCATCGGCAGGATCCGCATGGGACCCATCGCCTTGACCGACCTGCCAGTCATGTTCGCCGATGCCCAGCCATTCAGCGAACTTGGGCTGCAGGACAAGCCGACCCTGCTACTGGGCATTCAGGCCCTCAGAATGTTTGATCGCGTCGCCATCGACTTCGGCCGGGGCAAGGTCGATTTCCTGATGCCGGATGCCAGCGCCTTTGATCCACGACGCTTCGCAGCAGCGCCCCGACAGGCCGGTTAGCGCGGCGAAGTCCGCTGCCTGTCGCGGCCGAGCACCTGATCAATCCATTGCTGGTCCAGCTTTGGCGGCGCCGTCCGGGCAGGGGCCGCTTGGTCAACCGACTGATCGTCCTGCTGGGGCTCTTGATCTTGCTGCTGCTGCTGCGGCTCCTGGCTGATCGGCAATCCATTTTCATCGACCATCATGCCCCCGCCCGTTCCATTATCGGGCTGGCCATAATAGGCCTCGTCGTCGGGCTCCAGCTGCCATTCGGGCAGCGTCACCTGCGTCTCGAACTGCTCGACCGGGCGGCGGGATACGGCGACCTTCATATAGTCGGCAAAGGCATGGGCGGGCGCGCGGCCACCCTGCAAAACACTCACCGGCCGCGCATCGTCCCTGCCCATCCAGACGCCCGTGGTGATCCCGCTGGAAAAGCCCAGGAACCAGCCATCCTTGTTGCTGCTGGTGGTGCCCGTCTTGCCCGCCACGGGCCGACCGATCTGCGCCGCCTTGCCCGTGCCCGTGCTGACCGCCGTCTGCATCAGGTCCGTCATCCCCGCCGCTACCCAGGGCGCGACAAGCACGCGGCTGGTATCATCCTGATGCTGGTAAAGCAGCCGCCCGTCCGCCGTCGTCACCTTCGTGATGCCATAGGGCGTCACCGCCACCCCCTTGCGCGCGATGGAGGCAAAGGCGCGGGTCATGTCGATCAGACGCACGTCGGACGTGCCCAAGACCATCGAGGGATGCGTATTGATCGGCGTCGTCACACCAAAGCGCCGCGCCATGTCCGCCACCGTGGGGAAGCCAACCTCCACGCCCAGCTGCGCGGCAACCGTGTTGATGGAGTACGCGAAGGCCGTCCGAACATCGATGTCGCCGGAATAGCGGCCCGAACTGTTGCGTGGGCTCCATCCGTTGATCGTCACCGGCTTGTCCGTAACGCCGGTATCAGGCGTATAGCCCGCCTCCAGCGCCGCCATATAGACGAATATCTTCCAGGCCGAGCCCGGCTGCCGCGTGGCGGTCGTCGCGCGGTTGTAGTTGGACGTCACATAGTCCAGCCCGCCGACCATCGCCCGCACCGCTCCATCGCGATCGAGCGACACCAGCGCGCCCTGAGCGCCCCCCGGCACATTGGCCTGGATCGCCGCCGTCGCCGCCTTCTGCATGCCCAGATCGATGGTGGTGTAGACCTCCAGCGGCTCATTGGGCTCGTCCACCAGCACATCAAGTTGCGGCAGTGCCCAGTCGGTGAAATAGCGCACGCTGTTTTGCGGTGGCTCCGGCGCCATCTTGACGTCGTTTAGGTCGATGCTCGCCCGCTGCGCCGCGCTGATCGCGCCATTTTCCTGCATCAGTTCCAGCACGACGCCTGCACGGCCGATCGCCGCTTCGGCATCGGCGGTGGGCGAATAGCTCGACGGCGCCTTCACCAGCCCCGCGATGATCGCCGCTTCCGGCAGGCTGAGCGCGGCGGCGGGGTGGCCAAAGAATTTGCGGCTGGCGGCGTCGATTCCATAGGCGCCGCCCCCGAAATACACCTTGTTGAGGTACAGCTCCAATATCTGCCGCTTGGAAAATTTCCGCTCCAGCGCCAGCGCCAGGATCATTTCCCTGACCTTGCGGCCCCAGCTATAGCTGTTGTTGAGGAAGATGTTGCGCGTCACCTGCTGGGTGATGGTCGACGCACCCTGCCAGCGGCGGCCCTTGCCCCGATTCTCCAGCGCCACCCAGGTCGCGCGCGCCATGCCGATTGGATCGACGCCGGGATGCAGGTAAAAGCGCCTGTCCTCCGTGGAAACCATCGCATCGACCATCACCGTCGGGATCTGATCATAGGCCATCCACCGGCCAAAGCTCGGCCCCAACGACACGATCACGCTGCCGTCCGCGGCATGGACGCGGATCATCTGTCCATTGGGCGATGATTTTAGCGATTCATAATCGGGCAGCGATTGGTAGGCGATCACTACCGCCACGACGATCGCGAACAAAGCGCCCACTGTCGCGACCAGCCCGAACTTGATGCCCCGGATCAGCCACCGCTTCGCGCCCCCGGGCGTGTCCTTGCTCTTGCCTGCTCGTGCCATCTACATCGCCCGGATACGCGCTAAGGGATCAAGCCACCAGCGCAAAAAGGGCGCTGACAACCTTATGATCTTGGTTCTCAAGAGGAGCGACGCTTTACCGGCGATGAATGATTATTCAACCTCGTCGCGCGGCTTGAAGTCCAGCGATGCACTGTTCATGCAATAGCGCAGACCGTTGACGCCCGGACCATCGGGAAAGACATGGCCCAAATGTCCTTCGCACTTGGCGCAACGCACTTCGGTACGGATCATGCCGTGGCTGCTGTCGCGAATCTCCTCCACCGCGTCGATGTCGACCGGCGCGGTAAAGCTCGGCCAGCCAGAGCCGCTGTCATATTTTTCCTCGGCATCGAACAGTTCGGCCCCACAACCGGCGCAAAAATAGACGCCGTCGGCCTTGTTGCTGTTATATTTGCCGGTAAAGGCCCGCTCCGTCCCCGCCTCTCGCAACACATGAAATTGTTCGGCAGAAAGGCGCTCGCGCCATTCGGCGTCGGTCAGGTTGAGCTTGTCCATGGCCGCAATATGGCGACGCCACTTCCTGCGATCAAGCGCTTAGCGCTCCCGCGCCGCCTGCCGCGCGATGGCGAGCAGTTCATGGCGCACCATCAGGTCGCCAAGGCCCCTGCCCGACCGGCTCGCTCGCTCCGCCTGCGCCAGCCGCTGGATCACCCGCGCGATACCGTGCGCATCCCACAGCCGCACCTGCCGGGTAACGATGCCCTTTTCCTTCCAGAACACCTGCTTGCCTGCCGCCTCGACCGCTCCCTCCAGCCGTCCGCTGTCATCGAAGGACGAACGGATATTGGCGAGCAGCATCGCACGGGTCAGAAGCGGACGCAGCACCGCCGCCATCGCGGTCCCTGCCTCAGCCAGACGCCCCAGTTCCCGATGCATGGCGCGCAGGTCGCCCCCCAGCACGGCATTGACCAGCGGCGCCGCGTCCGAATCGGGATTGTCAGCCGACAGCGCGTCCAATGCTTCCGCCGTCGCCTCGGCTGGCCGATCCGGCGCGGCGTCCAGATAGAGGATCAGCTTCTCGATCTCACCGCCCATCAACGCGCGGTCGCCATTGGTCAGGTCCACGATCCGCTTCGCCAACTCGGCGGGCAGGCGTAGTCCCCCTTCGCGCGCGATCGCCACGGCAATCTGCTCTGCCTCCCGCGCATCCGGCTGATAGGAGGCGAACGCCATGGCCAGCGGACTGTCGAGCACCAGCTTCAACAGCTTGGACGTACCCTTCAGCGCCCCTGCGGTCGCGATCACCGGATTGCCTGCCGCCAGCGCTTCGAACAACGCCGTCACCGCGGGCAGCGACTCCTCGCCCATGCCGTTGACGCGTATCCAGCGCCGGTCACCGAACATGGAAAAGGACGCGGCCTCGTCCGCTAATCGGGCGGGATCGTCCCGCAATGTCGGCCCATCCAGATCGACGCGCTCCGCCTCCGGCCCCATCGCCCGTTCAAGCCGCTTGCCCAGCGCCGCGCTCCCCGCCTCATCGGGTCCGTAGAGCAGGAAGAAACGGATATCGGCCGGGGGTGCGTCCAGCGCCTTTTCAATCTGGCCGCGATTGGCCTTCAACGCTGCTGGTCCCTCGCCGCGAACAGCGCCAGCCGGGATACGATCTGGTCCGCAATAGTCTGCGACAGCCGCTCCAGCGCGGTATCTTCCGCCGCGATGGTCGCATATTCGCTGGAGGTTACGTCGATGCCCGCGTCCGACCCCGCCGTATCATCGATCACCTGCGCGCCGGTGGCCGCATCGATCAACTGATAGCGCGCCCGCAACGTCCGCCGTTCGCGCGTGATCGCCTGGTCCGCACGCAAGCCAAAGCCGCTGATCTGATCATCCAGCTTCACCACCAGCTTGTAGCTTGGCCCCGCGCCGCTCATTGCGGACAGGCGATCGTTGAGCGCATTGCGCACCAGCCAGCCGCCCTTGCCCTCGATCGGCGCAACCTCGACACTGCCCAACTTCTGCGCGACCGCGCCATGACTGCCGCCACTATAGACGGGACGCAGACCACAAGCGGAGAGCGTGGCGAGGAGCAGGAGGGGAACAGCGTATCTCATCAGCAACCCTATATCCGTTCGGGCTGAGCCTGTCGAAGCCCCCTTCTTCCTCTTCGAAAGAAAAATGCCACAGCGCGTCCCGCCCGAAAGACGCCAATTAAATCACCAGATTGACCAGCCTGTCAGGCACCACGATCACCTTCTTCGGTGTCGCGCCGTCCAGCGTCCGCGCCACATTGGGCGCCGCAAGGGCGAGCCGTTCCAGCTCATCCTTGCTCGTCCCCTTGGGCACGGTGATGGTGTCGCGCAGCTTGCCCATCACCTGGCAGGCAATCGTCACCTCATCCTCGATCAATAGCGCCGGATCAACAGCGGGCCAGGCTGCATCCGCAATCAGGCCCTGCTCACCCATGTCCGCCCAGGCTTCCTCCGCCAGATGCGGCGTCATCGGCGCGACCAGCAGCGCCAGCGCCCGGATCGCCGCGCTGCGGCTCGCCGAAGGCTTGGCCTTCTCCACCGCATTGGTCAGTTCGTAGATCTTCGCCACCGCCTTGTTGAAGGACAGCGCCTCAATATCCTTGGCGATGCCATCGATCGTCTGGTGCAGCTTGCGGTCCAGCGCCTTATCTTCACCCTCGGCACTCTTGTCGGCCTCTCCAAACAGCCTCCAGAGGCGATTGATGAAGCGCCAGCTGCCCTCGATGCCGCTTTCGGTCCAGGGCAGGTCGCGCTCCGGCGGGCTGTCGGACAGCATGAACCAGCGCACCGCGTCCGCGCCATATTGGGCGATGATGTCATCGGGATCGACGACATTCTTCTTGGACTTGGACATCTTCTCGACGCGGCCCACCGTCACCGGCGCTCCACCTTCGATCATCACCACCTTGTCGCCCTGCCGCTCCACATCCTGCGGGGCGAGCCAGCCGCCTTCGGGTGACTTGTAGGTTTCATGCGTCACCATCCCCTGCGTGAACAGGCCAGTGAACGGCTCGACAAAGCCCAACTGCCCCATGTGCTGAAGCGCCCGCGTCCAGAACCGCGCGTAGAGCAGATGCAGGATCGCATGTTCCACGCCGCCGATATATTGCCCCACCGGCAGCCATTTCTCGACCGTTTCCCGATCAAAGGGCTTGTCCTTGGGCTGGCTGGCGAAGCGGATGAAATACCAGCTGGAATCCGCGAAAGTATCCAGCGTATCCGTCTCGCGCCGCGCCGCCTTGCCGCATTTGGGGCAATCAACATGCTTCCATGTCGGATGGCGGTCGAGCGGATTGCCCGGAATATCGAAGCTGACATCCTCCGGCAGCACGACCGGCAGCTGGTCCTTGGGCACGCCCACCGGCCCGCAATCGTCGCAGTGGATGACCGGGATCGGCGTTCCCCAATAGCGCTGGCGCGACACGCCCCAGTCGCGCAGGCGGAACACGGTGGTGCCGGTGCCCCAGCCGCCTTCTTCGGCGCGACGGATCACTTCCGCCTTGGCGTCGTCAACGCTCATGCCGTTGAGGAAATCAGAGTTCACCAGGCGACCCGACCCGGCATAGGCTTCCTCGCCAATGCCCTTTTCCTCATCACCCTCAGCCGCGACCACGCGCTCGACCGGCAGCATATATTTGCGCGCAAAGTCGAGGTCGCGCTGGTCATGCCCCGGCACTGCCATGACCGCGCCCGTGCCATATTCCATCAACACGAAGTTCGCGACGAACAGCGGCAGCTTACGGCCGGTAAAGGGATGGATCACCGACCGCCCGGTGTCATAGCCCTTCTTCTCCTGCGTTTCGATCTCCGCCGCGGCCGTGCCGCTATGACGGCATTCCTCAGCGAACGCAGCCAGACCCGCATCCTTCGCCTCCAGCGCCAAGGCGATCGGATGATCCGCCGCAATCGCCGCAAAGCTCGCACCAAAGATCGTATCGGGCCGGGTCGAAAAAACCTCCAGTTCCTCGATCCCGTCTACCGCCTCGTCCAACTTGAAGCGGAATTGCAGACCAACCGACTTGCCGATCCAGTTCTCCTGCATCAGCCGCACCTTTTCGGGCCACTGATCCAGCGTCTTCAATCCGCTCAGCAAATCATCAGCAAACTGCGTGATCTTGAGGAACCACTGGCTGAGCTTGCGCTTCTCGACCGGAGCGCCCGAGCGCCAGCCCTTGCCGTCGATCACCTGCTCATTGGCCAGCACGGTCATGTCGACCGGGTCCCAATTAACCGCGCTTTCCTTGCGGTAGACGAGCCCCGCTTCCAGCATGTCCAGGAACAGCGCCTGCTCCTGCCCATAATAGTCCGGCTCGCAAGTCGCCAGTTCCCGGCTCCAATCGAGCGCAAAGCCGAGCTTCTTGAGCTGCGCTCGCATCGTCGCGATGTTGGACCGGGTCCAGTCGCCCGGATGCACCTTCTTTTCCATCGCGGCATTTTCCGCCGGCATGCCGAACGCATCCCAGCCCATCGGATGCAGCACTTCATGTCCGGTCATCCGACGGAACCGTGCCAGCACGTCGCCCATCGAATAGTTGCGGACATGGCCGATATGGATGCGCCCAGACGGATAGGGGAACATCTCCAGCACGTAGCTACGCGGCTTGTCGCTCGTATCCGACGCCTTGAACGTCTGCTTCTCGTCCCAAACGGCCTGCCAGCGGGCATCGGCCTCAAGCGGGTTGAAGCGCCTTTGCATCTGTTCACGTCCCCAAAATGCATGCGGGCTGAGCTCTTCCAAGCCCAGCCCCTTTGTTGTTCAAGAAATTGGATGAAAGGAAGGGCTTAGCCTGCGATCGCCATGCGTCGCAGGTCGCGCGCCTTGGTCAGGATGATCTCTTCCAGCTTCTGGACCGTGGCGGCCTGCACCGGCGCATCGACCCACTGGCCGCCCTGATTGACCTGACGGCTGGCCGCGACACGCAGCGCATCGGCGCGCAGGTCCTGGTCCAGGATCGACACGGTCAGCTTCATCCGTTCATTGGGCGAATTCGGATTGGCGTACCAGTCCGTCACGATCACGCCGCCGTTGGAATCGGTCTGCACCATCGGCATGAAGGACAGCGTGTCCAGCGTCGCCCGCCACAGATAGCTGTTGACGCCGATCGTCGTCACCTTGGACGCGGCCAGATCGGCCTTGGGACGTTCCTTGGCCCCGCCGCCGCAGGCAGCGAGCGGCAAAAGCGCGGCCAGCAGCAGACCGGCGGAAATAGAAGCGGGTAGGCGGCGGACCATCAGGGCATGTCCCATATTGAAGAAAAACGCCCCGCTTCTATAGAGAAGCCGTCGCAATGGGCAAGGGGGCCGTGGCAGCAGTTGCAACGCTTGGCCGCCTGCCGCGTTTTGGACTCTGTGTGTTCCGTGCAACAGCCCGGACAAAAAGGTCATGACGTACTACCCATCGCGGCCCGACGGGTGTACAAGTATTGAAAATAAGTCGGTGGGGAAGAGATTCGCGTTATGCGCATGAATAGGGGATATTTGGCATTGGCAAGCGCGGCAGTTGCCGTCGCTGGCTTTATGCTGTCTCCCGCTATTGGCGCCGCGACCGATCTTGCCCGACTACGCGCCGACGTGCCGGTGTCCCTTGGCGCTCTGGGCAGCATTTCCTCCTTCACGCCCACGACCAAGGACCCGCGCCTGGCTGCCGCCTATGCGCGGATCGCAGCGTCGGCTGGCCGTCAGAATTTCCGCTTCACACCCACCAGCGGTTCGCTCAGCGGGCAGCGTTCGGTGACGGTGATGGTCCGCGCCGCTGATCTCAACGATCGCGTTACGGTCAGCCGCACGATCGACCCGGTCGGCATCGCCCCCGTCGCGTTCAGCCTGAACAGTGCGCATAACTGGCGCAAATTCGCCCTGCCCGAAGCTGTCGGCCGCAAGGAACTGGACCCGGTTTCGATCGAGCAGATGGCTGGCGCAAAGAATTTCTCGCTGGATCAGGGAAGCAAGAACCGTTTCAGCACCAAGGTGATGATCGAAAGCCGCCGCGATCTGGGCACGGCCGCGCGCCCCAATGCGGACAAGGATTATTCGCTGGATCTAGCCAGCTCCTACTCGCTGACGCGCAACCTGAACGTCACCGCGGGCCTGCGCTACAACAACAGCGTGATCGGCCGCCTGACCCCCATGACCGACGAGCGGCAGGATAATCAGGCCGTCTATCTCGGGACTGTGTTCAAGTTCTGATCTTAACGAGCTGAGACACTCGGTTTCCCACCGCTGTTAAACGCTGCTCCCTCGTCATCCCAGCGAATGCTGGGATCTCGTGAGGCTAGGCCGAGCCCTCGACACAAGCGCCCCGCTCACCGCGGGTGACAGCTAACGACCATTTGCGAGCGTTTGCCGTGTCGGGTAACAACACGGGATGTATCGCCCCCCTGCATTTCGAGAAGATCGTCCGGATGTCATACGTACCGCAATTCGCGCTCACCCTTTAGGCACGCTAATCACTGCGGGCGCATCGGGCCTGATCGTCAATGTCGTGCCGTTCATTCTGAAGACCACGCCAAACGGCGATTTTCTTCAAGCGCACCTTGCCAAAGCAAATGAACAAATCGCTGATCTGCGGGAGGAAACGCCAGCACTGGTCATGTTTCAAGGGCCGCAGGCATATGTCAGCCCATCTTGGTATCCTACTAAGCTAGAACACGGGCGTGTTGTTCCTACTTGGAATTATGTGATTATTCAGGTTTGGGGGACGCCAAGAATTATCGATGATACGGCTTGGTTGAGTCGTCAGCTTGATGAACTCACAACGATCCACGAACAAGAACGAGCCGAGCCTTGGAGCGTCACTGATGCGCCAGACGATTTTTTGGCAGGCCAAATGAAGGGCATCGTCGGCCTTGAGGTTCCAGTCGATCGGGTCGAGGGCAAATGGAAGGCTAGTCAAAACCAACCATTGCCTAACCGTCTAGGTGTTGAGCAAGGCCTGCGAGCAGAAGGGCTCGTTGAGCTCGCCGAGGAGGTCGCGGCGCGGTCTAACGGCGGATAAGCGCCCAGATTACCCGCTATCACTCCACCACCCGATCCCCCCGTCAACCCATCAATCGCCGCCCACCCCGAAGCACCCAGTCCTTTCAACATCCGCCAATGCCCCGCGCGAACGCCCCCCAAGGCAACCACCGGGATCCCCGCCCGATGCGCCAACGCCGCGAATCCCACCCGTCCGAGCACCCTTCCCCCCGGATGCGACCGCGTGGCAAAGAGTGGCGACAGGAAGATAAGGTCCGCCCCCGCACGCTCGGCCCCTCGCAACTCCCGCGCATTATGAACGGCCATGCTGCGCAACAAAGGCCGTGCAGCCCACCCGGCCCCGCGCCCATGCCAGCCATCAGCGCCCCAGGCTGCCGCCTCCCGCGCCGGTCCCGCCAACAGCAGCACCAAGCGCCGCCGCCGTGCAACCTCCGCCACACGATCGAATAGCGCCCGCCGTTCACGCGGCCCCGTGCGATAGTGCCGGAACAAGATTCCCCCCCGACCCTTAGGCAACCGCGCGGCACTTGCCAGCAGCACTGCGGAAGGAACGCGCTCGTCCGTGACCAACCAGATGGAGGGCATATTTTTAGCGTAGCGAGCTCTCATCGCCCTCGCCTATAGCAGCCCGCATGACGACCGACAGCATCGAAGCCGCGAACCGCCTGAACGCCGTGCGCGAAACCATGGGACGGGCCGCTCGTCTCACTGGCCGTACCGCCGATGACATCACCCTCATCGCCGTTTCCAAGACACAGGATGCCGCCGCCATCCTGCCGCTGATCGCAGCCGGGCAACGCGTCTTTGGCGAGAACCGGGTTCAGGAAGCGCAAGCCAAATGGCCTGCTCTCCGCGAGCAAACGCCGGACATCGCCCTGCACCTCGTCGGCCAACTTCAATCCAACAAGGCCGCCGACGCCGTCGCGCTGTTTGACGTCATACATTCGCTTGATCGTCCTTCCCTGCTCACCGCGCTCGCCAAGGCGATGGACGCAGCGGGCAAGCAAGTCCCCTGCTTCATTCAGGTCAATATCGGCGCGGAAGAGCAGAAAGGCGGCTGCCCGATCGCGGAAACCCCGTCCCTGATCCGCGCCGCACGCGACGCCGATGTCCCGGTCGCAGGCCTGATGTGTGTCCCGCCCGCAGACGTAGAACCCGCCCCCTATTTCGCCCTGCTGGCAAAGATCGCCCGCGATGAAGGCCTGGATCAGCTTTCCATGGGCATGTCGGGCGATTTCGAAACCGCCATCATGATGGGCGCAACCCACATTCGCGTGGGCACCGCCTTGTTCGGAGAAAGACCCTCTCCCCCCCGCCCTGTTCCGACAAGCGGGAGAGGCATGATCAGAAACTCCCGCGAAGCGTGATGCCGTAGGTGCGGGGTTCAGCCAGATAGGCGGAGATCAGCTGGTTCGCCATCGGCGCGCCCAGCGCGAACTGGCCGGTCGTCGATGTGGACGGGCTGCTTGATTGCAGCGGGCTGCTGAAGGCCACCTGGCTATAATCCTGGTTGAAGATATTCTGGCCCCAGAATTCCACCGCCCAGCGCTGTTGCGGCCCACGGATGCCGACACGCGCGTTGAACACCGCATAGCCATCCTGCCGCTTTTCGGGGAACAGGTCCGACCCGGTGTTGAAGTCGCTGGTCATGCGCCCGTCGATGTAGAACAGCGCCGACAGCCCGGTAGAGCCGATCTCCGGCGTCCAGGACGCGCTGACGGTCGTCACTATTTCGGGCGCCTGGCTGTTGATCGATCCGGGCAGCAGGAACAGCGCCGGATCAAGCGGCACTGATCCATCGCCGCTGCCCACCAGCCGGTTAGCAAACTTCGCCCGCGCATAGGTCAATCCACCGGCCAGTCGGACGTTGCGCACCGGCGATGCTGCCAGTTCCAGCTCGACACCCTGGCTGATCAGGCCCGGCCCTACATCCCCGCTGTCACAAGTACGGCCTGCCGACAGCGACCCGTCGCAGCCATTGATATTCTGGACCACGAAGCTGGTGCCATTGAAGGTGTTCAGCTGGAAATTCTTGAACTCCTGCCGGAACGCCGCGATGTTCACGCTCCACTTGGGCTGGGTATATTTCAGGCCCACTTCGAACGCGTCGACCTTCTCCGCGGCAAAGCGAAGGCTCGTCACATCTGCGTTGTTACGTGGCGAAAAGACAGCCGGAACCGGGTTTAGCCCGGTCGATCCCAACTGGAACCGATCGAGATTATAGCCGCCTGCCTTATAACCCTTCGAATAGCTGCCATAGACCAGCATCTCGTCTACCGGCTTCCACGACAGCACCGCCGTCCCGGAAAATTCACCATCGCTGATCCGATCATTCAGGTTCAGCGCGTTGAGCCCGGTCGAACCGTTGCCAAGGCAACCCAGCGTCAGGATGCCGCCTGCCAGCGCCGCTGCCTGGCCAAGGGCCGGTGTGGTCGCCAACGTGGGCAAGCTCGTTCCCTGCAATGCCGCGCATATCGCATTGTTATTATCGAAATCGGCCGCAAAACGCTTGCTTTCATGCGTGTAGCGCAACCCAAGCGTCAGATCGAGCTGCTTGGTGATGTGGATGATATTATGCGTGAAGAGCGCCCAATTCTCGCTCTTCTGACGATAGACCGAGGCAACATCGCCCGTCCCCGCCGGAATGGCCGCAAGCGCGCGCAGCCCGTTGCCCAAGCCGGTGGAAATCGCCCCGGCCTGCCCTGCTCCGACCGCTGGCGTCAGCGCCGCATTCAGCTGCGCCTGCGTCCCGGTGATCAGCGCCTGTGTCGCCAGACCACTGCCGCACGCCGCCAACTGCTGCGCCGTCAGGTTGCTGTTGACGCCTGCCCCCGCCATCAGGCGGCAAGCGGCAAAGCGGCCATAATCGTCGCCAAAGACGATATTGTCCTCCAGCGTCAGCTTCTCATGCGCATAATAGCCGCCGACCAACCAGTCGAGCACCTCGCCAAAGGCCGAACCCTGCGCGCGCAACTCCTGCGTGAAGGTGCGGAACTGGCGGTAGGTGTTGGGATCGCGATACAGCAGGTCGGCCCCGCTATAATCATAATCGCCATAATCCTGGCTCTTATAATCGCGATAAGCGGTGATGCTGGTCAGCTTCGTCCCGCCCAGATCATAATTGACCTCGCCCGACAGGCCCCAATCCTTGACCTTGCTGACATAGTCGCGCCCGGGCGTGATCGTCAGTTCGCGGTCATAGGGATCGGCCGCGAACACGCTGCCCTGCCCGGCAAGGATCGCCGCGATGCGGTTGAACGGCGCGGTGCTGTATCCGCCACCCGCGACCGGCCGACGCTCGCGCGTTTCGATATAGGCCGCGCCGCAGCAGCTCTCGTCACGATTGGTATAATCGCCGATCAAGCGGATCGACAGCGCATCATTGGGCTCGAACAGCGCCTGTCCGCGCACGAAATAGCGATCGCGATCGTTGGTTTCGCCAACCTTGTTGCCGCTGGTATCCACCAGGTCGTAAAAACCGTCCCGCTTCGACCACACGCCATCCAGGCTTAGCGCCAGCTTGTCGGAGACAGGTCCGGTGATGCGCCCGGCCAGACGCCAATAATCATAATTGCCGTAGGTTATCTCGGCCTTGCCGCCCAGTTTGAATTCGGGCGCCTTGCTGATCACGTTGATCATACCCGCCGAAGCGTTGCGCCCGAACAGCGTACCCTGCGGTCCGCGCAGCACTTCGACCCGCTCGATCTCGCCAAGTTCGTTAAGCCCCGCACCCGTGCGGGAACGGTAGACGCCATCGATGAACAGCGCGACCGAGCTTTCAAGGCCCGGATTGTCGCCAACCGTGCCAATGCCGCGAACACGGGCGGACGCATTCGCTTCCGATCCGGTGGATGACACCAGCAGCGACGGCGCCAGCTGGTTGAGCGCGCGGATGTCGCTCGCGCCGCTATTCTGCATTGCCTGTGCGGAAACAGCCGATACCGCGATGGGCACATCGGACAGAGGGCTGGGGCGGCGCGTCGCAGTCACGATGATGATGCCATCATCGTCCGCCGCGCCGTTCTGCGGTTGCGCTTCCTGCGCCTGGGCATGGGAAACCGACCCGGCCAGCGCAATCATGCCAGCGGACAATAGCCAGAGATTTTTCTTGTTCATGAGACCCTTTCCTCTCCTGCGGCGCATGATTTTCCCATGTCGACTTCAGGAGTGCGATTATGCGGACACAGCAAGCCGAAGGCAAGGCAAGCCAGCCTTTCCAACCTTTTGCGCCCGGCGTTTGACCTTATTACAGGCCACTGTGGCTTAGCAGCAACAGCTTAACGCCCCGTTTCCGTAGCGTGACTAGCCAAGCGGAAAACGCAGCATCCTGTCCGCAACCGGCACCATCGCCATGGCGCCCGGACCCACCGCACGGCGAATTTCTCCATGGCTTGCATCAAGCCCGCCGGTAAGCGCGCCCAGCGCTGGCAGGATCAACTTTGACGATGATCCCACGAAGCAGCGCCGCGACACCCGCCGCCCCCGCACCGACAGCCGCAGCTTGGGGTGGAAATGCCCCGAAATCTCAGGTCGCGGATCAACCGGATCAGCCTCATGCCGAAGCCAGATGCCATCAACCTCGGCCTCTACCATGCGCCGCCCGCCCGGCGTCGCATCCATGCCCGCATCATGATTGCCGGTGATCCAGAGCCAGTCGAGCCGCCCCGTCAGCGCCTCCAGCCTCGCGCGCGCCTTGGACGGCAACCGCGCCGCCCCATCGGCATCGTGAAAGCTGTCACCCAGCGACCAGAC
The DNA here is from genome assembly GCF_015693305.1 of Sphingobium sp. Cam5-1. Taxonomy (NCBI): domain Bacteria; kingdom Pseudomonadati; phylum Pseudomonadota; class Alphaproteobacteria; order Sphingomonadales; family Sphingobiaceae; genus Sphingobium; species Sphingobium sp. Cam5-1. The sequence goes on from NZ_CP065138.1 coordinate 2,474,146, forward strand.
GGCCCGCGCGCCCGTCCGCGCCACCAGCGCTTCAATGACGTCCAGCGTCGCCTGACTGTCATGCGGCGGCAGAAACTGGCCAAATCGGCTGAACCAGCTCGCCTTTTCAAAATGCAGATCCGCGACCAGCAACGCCGATCGCGCGGGCCAGAACAGCGCCGCTTCAGGCAAAGCCAGAAACTCGTGACCCGCGAACGAAAAGGGAACCATGGATCGCCTATGCGCGCTCTTTGTAACCCTTTCAAGAGCGGTTTGAAGCGGCTATGGGCGCGCCATGGCTCCGCCCTTCACCATCGCCGCGCTGTACCGTTTCGCCGCCTTCCCCGATCCGGAAGCATTGGCGGCACAGCTGCGCGATCTCTGCGCGCAACTTGGCACATGCGGCACGCTGATCCTCGCGCGCGAAGGTATCAACGGCACGGTCGCGGGCAGCGAGCAGGCGATCGACGCCCTCCTCTCCCATATCCGCACCCTTCCGGGCTGCGCCGATCTGGACGTCAAATTCGCCACGGCGGACGAAGCCCCCTTCGCCCGCATGAAGGTCAAAGTGAAGGCGGAGATCGTGACCCTGGGCGCAGGCGATCTCGACCCCGCCTCACAAGCCGGGCGCTATCTCGACCCCGCCGAATGGAACGCGCTCATCGCCGATCCCGACACGATCGTCATCGACACCCGCAACGCTTACGAGGTCGCCGTCGGCAGCTTTGAGCGCGCAATCGATCCCGGCACCCGATCCTTCCGCGAATTCCCCGCCTGGTTCGACCGCTTCGCCGAGCAGCTGCGGGAGGAAGGCCGCGAACCCCGCATCGCCATGTTCTGCACCGGCGGTATCCGCTGCGAAAAATCGACGGCGCTGGTGCGCTCACGCGGCTTTGAGCATGTCTATCACCTGCGCGGCGGCATTCTGCGCTATCTGGAGGAAATGCCGGAAGAACAAAGCCGCTGGCAGGGCGACTGCTACGTTTTCGACGAACGGGTGTCGGTCGGCCACGGCCTCGCCCCTGGCAATCATGTCATCTGCCGCGACTGCGGCCTCGCCCATCGACCTGATGCCGCGCATGAGTGCCCGGCGAGCGATCTGGCGCCCTAAACAACATAGCGGTGCAGCCCCGCCCCATGCTCCCTCAACCAGGCACGGGCAGGCTTGGGGTCCTCCCCCAATATCCGGGCATGGGCCGCGTGGAATGCCGGACTGTGATCCATGTGCAGCAAATGGGCGAGTTCATGCGCAACCGTCGCCCGCCGAACATGCGGCGGGCACAGGATCAAGCGCCAGCTATAGCGGATCGCCCCGCTCGACGCACAACTTGCCCAACGACTGCGCGGATCGCCAATGCCAACCGACGCCACGATCAAGTCATGATCGCCCGCCATCGCATGGCTCTCCTCTTCCAACACCGCTTTCGCCCGCGCCTTCAGCCAGCGCAGCACACGCGGCCCGACCGACTCGCGCACGCCCCCCAGCATCAGCCGATCACCCTCAATCCGCACGGTACGCGACGCATCCGCCATCCAGCAGATCCGTACTTCCCGCCCTTCCAGCGGAAAGCAAATCCCATCCTCCAACCGCACCATTGCAGGTCGCGCCGCCATCTGCGACCGGACCCAGCCTTCATGCCCCTGCGCCCATCCCAGCGCCCGGTTGAGATTGGCCCGCATCGGCAGCGACAGCCGCAACTCCCCGCGCGCATGATCCAGTGACAGGCGATAAGCCTTCGCCCGCGCTGAACGGCGGATTCGAACCGGAACGGCAATGCCGTCGATAGTGATGCTGCTGTCAGAGTTCCCGGTCGACAAGATGATTTTCCCAGTCGCCCGCGTCCGCCTCGGCAATCGTCCAGCCGCGCACCGACTCCTTGGCGCGATGCACCGCTTCCCGGTCGCCGCTGATCAGATAGTGCCAGGACGGCAACGGCTTGCCCTCACCCCGCAGCCGATAGGCACAAGTGCGCGGAAGCCAGCTGATCGTCTTCACCTTTTGCGGGGTCAACCGAACGCAATCCGGCACGAAGCGCCGCCGTTCGCTGTAATTGCTGCACTGTCCGCTATGCCGGTCGAGCAATCGGCAGGCGACGTTGGTCGGATAGACGCGCCCGGTATCCTCATCCTCCGCCTTGTGCAGGCAGCATTTGCCGCACCCGTCGCACAGTGCTTCCCACTCCGCGCGGTCCAGCTTGTCGAGGGGCTTTTCCCAGAAGTTCAAACCGTCACTTGACCCATTTTTCCAGGAAGGCGCGCACATCGTCCGCAGTGCCTTCCTGCTTGTCCGCCGTTCCCGGATCATCCACCGGCACCAATGCCACAGGCTGGCCATCCGGGCCGAAAAGATAGGGCGTGCGGCTATGGCTTACCAGATAGTCACCGGCGCCTTCCGCCTTTTCCTTGTTGGCGATGACGACGAAATCCTTCTCCACCTTCGCGATCTCGTCAGGCGTGCCAGTCAAGCCGATCAGCTTGGGGTGAAAGGCCGCGACATAGGTCTTCAGAACCGCAGGCGTGTCACGCTCCGGATCGACACTGATGAAGATCGGCTGCACCTTCGCCGCCCGCTTTGCATCCACCTTCTCAAACTGCGAAAAGCCCTGCATGATATGCTGCAAATCGAGCGGGCAGACGTCGGGGCAATAGCTGTAGCCGAAATAGACCAGCCGGTACTTGCCCTTGAGATCGTCCCAGCGCACCTTCTTCCCATCCTGATTGGTCAGGATGAAAGGCGCCCCAATCCGCGCCCCGGCCAGATCCCCGCGTGTCCCTTCCATCTCGCTTGATGCGTTGCCGCCAGCACCCATATTGCAGGCGGCCAGCAGGGCGGTGAGCGGCAGGATGAGGGATCGGATCGCTTTGTTCATGGCGCCGCCAGCCATGCCCTGCTATGGGCGCTATTGCAAATGCCAACGGGGCTTAAGGACGATGATGAAGGCTTTTCCGGCTTGGATCGGCGCGGCGCGCGCAGCAGCTCTGGCGCTGACATTGCTCTCGCCAGTCGCGGCGCAAGCGCAATTTTCGGACGCCTATAATTTCCTGAAGGCGGTCAAGGACGCCGACGGGCAGAAGGTCACCGACCTCATCCAGAAGCCCGGATCGACCGTCATCAACAGCCGCGACGTCACCAGCGGCGAAACCGCGCTGCACCTCGTCATCGCCCGTCGTGACAATACATGGCTCTCCTTCCTGCTCGCCAAAGGCGCCAATCCCAACCTTGCCGACAATCGTGGCAATACGCCGCTCATGAACGCGGTGCAGGCCCGGTTCGAGGACGGGGTCCGCACCCTGCTCGCCGGTGGGGCGCAGATCGACAAGACCAACGGCAGTGGCGAAACTCCGCTGATCCGCGCGGTGCAGCTGCGCGACATCGGACTCGTCCGCCTGCTCGTCGCTCAAGGGGCTAATGCGGACAAGCGCGACACCATCGCTGGCATGTCCGCGCGCGACTATGCGGAACGGGACGCGCGCACCTCCGGAATTGTCGAGGCGTTGGCAGCATCGAAGCCAAAGGCTGCGCCTTCGGGGCCGGTGCAGGGACCGACTTTTTAAGAGCATATCTCTCCCAGCCCCATTCAATTGAGCCGGTTTTAGAGAATCGTGCCCTGTAACAGGCTTACCTAACCCCGTTCGCTCTGAGCCTGTCGAGCCGAAGGCCGGCGAAGCCAACGGCTCTACTTCTTTCTAGGAAGAGGAGGGCTTCGACATCTGAACGAGGCAAGTGACTCGTTCGGACAACCCGAACGGAGGTGAGTGATTTAAAAAGCAAGATACTCTAAGCCCCTCGCCCGACACGCCTTGTCTCACGCCCTCCGCCTTCCCATCTCCTCTCTATCATCCCAAGCCCGGAGAGGCAGGTTATGGAGCGCAAGAACGACATCGAGAAAGCTTGGGAACAGGCCCTCGGCAATATCTTCCAACCCTATACGCATGCACCGCATGAAACGAAGAAGGCGCTGGATTCATTCCATAGCGGCCTCACCAACAGCAGCTATGACATACGCCGCCACATGGCGCGGACAGCAGCGCGGCAGGGATCGACAGCGCTCCACCGATTCCTGGCCGATGAATATTGGGGTACGCGCCCCCGCTGACGCCTCATCGTGGATAACCTTATGTCACCATCCCAGCTCGGCGGCATGATCGGGATCGGCCAGTGCGGTCAGCCGCCGCGCCGCCCGCCTTGCAAAGCGCAGTGTCTCCGCTTTCCGCCGTGCCGCCGCCAGCGGTTCCACCGGCGCAGGCCGCAGTAATTCGGCATCATATTGATCCGCAACGATCAGGCCCGTGCGCGCTGGCCATAAAGCCTCGCTATCGAACAGCGACAGGTCAAAGCCGGATGGCACCGCCCAGAAAAAGCGATCGCAATAGTCCAGATAATCCGGCCATTTCATGTCACCGAGCAGGTCGGCGCGGCTGCACTTGATCTCGACGATGCTGATCCGCCCCGCGCTGTCCAGCGCCATGATGTCGGCGCGGCGCCCATTGGGCAGCGGCACTTCCAAAATTCCGCTCATGTCATGGCGAAAAAACAGCCGCAGCGTGCCACGCGCCACGGCCAGCGCCGTGCCATCGGTCAGGGGAGAGCAGTGCCGATCAGGGGTGGGCATGGAAGAAACCGGACTCATGCCCCTATCTTAGAACAAGAAGGGAACAAAAGAAAAGGCCGATTCAGTTCCCTGAACCGGCCCGCTGTCCTTGTGATGTGCGACCCGAGGATCAGCGATAGAAAATATGATTGTCGATCGAGGCCAGCTGGCGCTTGCCCCAGCTCGGCGACACGCGACGGGCATGGAAAAACAGCGCGCCTTCGGCCTTGCTGTTCCAACTGTCCTGAATCGCAATCTGTGCGATCGCGACAGCCTCACGCCAGCTCTCGCTGGCCATCGGGATGGTCGGCATGCCACGGCCACGGACGAAGCTGAACTGGCCAGGCTGATAGACGACGCCGCACATGCTGTTGGCGAAACGGCCCGACTTCACGCGATTGATGATGACGCGGGCAACGGCCAGCTGGCCTTCCAGGCTCTCGCCCTTTGATTCGAAATACACCGCGCCAGCCAGACATTTCATGTCGCCTTCGACGCTTTCGGCTTCGCCCTGCGCATCGACCAGAGCGGACAGATTGTCGGCACGCACATCGGCGCTATTGGAAAGATTGGCCAGCGGCTGAGCGACTTCGCGCGGCGCGGCAAAAATAACAGCGGGCTTGGAAGCCGCCGGAGCTGCATTCAGCTCTTGATTCCCGGCAAGGGAGACGACCGAAGGAGCGACTTCGCTAGCGCTCGACATGTCGGCCGCTGTAACCGCGACGGTGGCGGTCAGGGCAAATGCCGCGGCAGTCGCGGCCTTCAAACGAAAACTCATTACAGCTCAGAAACATGCGGTTCTTGGCCAGAGACGTCGGGAAAAACCCCATCACATAATCGACGTCAGGCCGCCCCCCGTCTGCGTGTTTACCTCGCCCGCCCCCCACGGGCGAATTTGGCAACCTGCGCGTTAAGCGTTGGGTGGGGCCAGTGCCTTTCCATCCGTTCAGAGTCAACGATCAACAGATCGTTTCAGCGGCGAACCGTTCCGCATCCGCGATATCGAGTTCCACGATCCACAGATCGGGGTCTGATCTCCGACGCCTCGCTATATATTGATTGAGGGAATCACTTCCCTCCTCCGGCGCGGGTCCGCAACGCTCCAACCTATATCCACCGGCAAAATCGGAAACCCGTTCGAACAGGCCCATAGCCTGCCCCCTTTCAGCGGCTTCGATAAGGATTGCGCCACTAATCTCGTCGCCCTTGACCAGCACCGTGGCAAAGCCCCCCGCCCCGGCCGCGCGCCTTACCAGCACGCCGACCAGCATCGCGCTGGTCAGCCGGTCAGCCTGCATAGCCCGGCAGCGAAGACAGCGGAAATTGCGACCGCATGAAGGTGCCCGTTCCCCGGCCTACCTCTTCGCCGTCCATGTCGATCAGGCTCGCTTCGGCGACGAACACCCGCCGCTTGCCGCTGATCCACCGCCCTTCGGCCCGGATCCGGCCCGGCCCGATCGGGCGGGTGAACAGCAGGTTGAAGGCGGTCGTCAGCAGAAAACGATCGCTGACAAGGCTGTTCGCAGCATAAAAGGCGGCATCGTCCATCATCTTGAAATAGACGGTGCCATGAACCGCGCCCGCCGCGTGAAACTGTTCTTCATCGACATCGAACTCGATGATCGACCGGCCCGCCTCGGGAATCGTCAGCTCCGACCGGAACATCCGGTTGATCGGCGCGGAACGATAGAGATTCTCGAGCGCACGGAAATGCGCCGCCTCGCCGCTCGGCGCGCCGTCCATTTCAGGCGGCGTCACGCGCTTCGCCACCGGCCAGCAGCGCGTGCAGCGCCTCGGCTGACTTCGCCCCGCGCAGCCGGGCGACATGCCCCTCATCACGCAGATAGCGCGACACGCGGGCGAGCGTCTTCAAATGTTCCGCCCCGCTATCGACCGGCGACAGCAAGGCGAAGACGATGTCGACCGGCGCATCATCGACCGCGTCGAAGGCAAGCGGGGGATTGAGCAGGATGACGACGCCCCTCATCCGGTCCAGGCCGGGAATCTTCGCATGCGGGATGGCGACTCCGCCGCCAAAGCCGGTCGATCCCAGTCGTTCGCGCTCGAACAGTGCTTCCGATACCGCGTTCGCCTCCAGACCATAGGCGGACGCGGCCAGTTGCGCGATTTTCTGGAACAGCGGCTTCTTGCCATTCGCCGAGACGTCTGTTGCAAGTGCCTGCGGCGCGACGATGTCGTTGAAATGAACCATGACCAACCTGGAACAGCCGGCATGCGCGCTGCCCCTTAAAAACCGCGCTTGTCCGGGGATATAAAGCCCGGCCCCATAGGCTGCCTGCCGCTCTGGGTCAATGGCAGCCCGGGGCCGGGACCCGGTGTCAGGCACCTGTCAGGCGCGCGCTTCCAACCGCGGTTCCACCCATCCGATCGTCCCGTCATGACGGCGATAGACCATGTTATAGGCGGATGTGCCAGCATTCAGGAACAGCAGCGCATTGGTGTTGCGCAGGTCCAGCATCATCACTGCGTCAGACACGCTGGCTTCAGGAATATCGACCCGCGTTTCCGCCACGATCAGCGGCGCGTCGGCCGGTTCTTCCTCCTCCGGCGACGAAGCAAAGATGGTATAGCCCGCGCCATCCATGCCGTTCAGCTCATAGCCATTGGCGCGCTGAGCCTCCGCCGCAATGGCTTGGGGATGGCGGTCCTTCAGGCGGCGCATGTACCGCCGCAGCTGCCGTTCGATCTTTTCTGCCGCCTGATCGAATGCCGGATGCGCCTCCTGCGCCTCGCCCGCGCCTTTCAGGATCAGGCCAGTCATCACATGGCAGACGATATCGCAGTGGAACGCCCCGTGGGGTGCAGGCCGAAACGTGACCTGGGCGGAAATCGTGCGCGAAAAATATTTCTCGGCCATCGCCTCCAATCGGGTCGCGACATGCTCTTTCAGAGCGTCGCCCGTATCGACCTGATGGCCGGAAACACGAATATCCATATGCCTTCTCCTTGTTCTTGCCGGGCTGCAGGAGGCAGTCCGGTTGGGCGAAGCGTGAAGGGCAGTATGTCAGCCAGCCTTCAAGCCTCCTCCAGCCAGAGCGGCTTTTCCAGCGTCGCGACAAACGCTGCATGCCTCTCCAGCTCCATCGCGCTGGCCATGAAGACCCGCGCGGGACGAACAGGGCGAACCGCGATACCGCTCGCAAGTTCCACCCGAATGGCGTCTTTATCCTCCTCCTGTGCAAGACCGAGGCCGATCTGACGGCCGCCAGTCAGTTCGATATACAGCTGCGCCAACAATTCAGCGTCCAGCAACGCGCCATGCTTGATCCGATGGCTGCGATCGATGCCATAGCGTGTGCAGAGCGCATCCAGGCTGTGCTTGGCCCCCGGATGCATCTGCCGCGCGATTGCGACGGTATCGATCATCCGGTGCATGCCGACTTCGGGCAGGCCGCACAGCTTCAACTCATGGTTGAGGAAGCCAAAATCGAACCGCGCGTTGTGCGCGACCAGAGGGCTATCCTCCAGGAACGCCAGCAGATCCTCGACCCCATGAGCGAAAAGCGGCTTGTCCTTCAGGAATATGTCCGAAAGCCCATGAATCGCCTCGGCGGCGGCGGGCATCGCCCGCTGGGGATTATAATAAGCATGGAAGGTGCGGCCGGAAGGCACCCGGTTCACGAGTTCGATGCAACCTATTTCCACGAGCCGGTCGCCCGATACAGGGTCAAATCCAGTCGTTTCGGTGTCGAAAATAATCTCGCGCATGGACCTCTTCACACCGACTCTGCCGGGCTTTTCCTTATCGACCTGTCTTTGATCCAAGGCAAGCCGCCAAGCGCCTCACCTGTGCCTGTGTGGCGGCAAATGTGGTGCCTGTATGGATGATATAGTCCGCCCGCCGCCGTTTTTCAGCATCGGGCGTCTGCAAGTGCAGGATTCTACGAAATTTCGCCGCCGTCATGCCCTTGCGCGCCAACACGCGCCTACGCTGCTTCCAGGCGGGCGCCGTCACCACGATGACTCCCGCCAGCGTCCGCTCCATATGGCCTTCGAACAGCAAGGGGATATCCAGCACGACAAAGGCGCGCGAGCGATGACGGCGCAGGAAAGCCTTCCGCTCTTCCTTGACCGCCGGATGGACGATCGCCTCCAGCGCCTTCAGTTCCTGCGGATGGCCAAACACCGCCGCGCCCAGCTTGCCCCGATCCACACCTTCCGGTCCCGTCGTTCCGGGAAAGCGCGCCTCGATCGCTGGCAACAACCTGCCGTCGGGCCCCTGCAACCGATGCACCTCGGCGTCCGCATCGAACAGTGGCACACCCTCCCGCCGCAGCATGGCGGCGACGGCCGACTTCCCCATGCCGATCGATCCGGTCAGCCCATAGATCTTCATGGCCTTCAGGCCGCCAGCAGCAGCGCGCGCAATTCATCGTCCCGGTCGCGCGGCGCCTGCGCGTCGAAGAAAATATCGAACGCCAGCGCGGCCTGCCCGATCAGCATCTCCAACCCATCCAACGCCTTCAAACCCCGCGCCCGTGCTGCCTTGAGCAGCTCGGTCTCTAGCGGCGCATAGACGATGTCATAAACCGTCGCATCGCGGGCCAGCGGCGACAGATCAAGATCAAGCACCGGCTGTCCCACCATGCCCAGCGAACTGGTGTTGACCAGCAGATCGGCCGCCGGAAGCGGATCGCCCATGCCGATCACGCGTCCCTTGACCTTCGCCCGGTCAAGCAACGCCTGCCCCTTCGCCGCATCGCGCACCATCACGGTAATATCCGCCACGCCAAGGCTGGTGAGCGCAAACAGGATCGCCCGCGCCGCGCCCCCAGCCCCGACCAGAACCGCACTCTCACCCTTCCACTTGTCACGCAGCAGCGGCTGAAGGAATCCGCCCGCATCAGTATTGGTGCCGATCAACGGCCCGCCGGTCTCGCTGGCGATCGTGTTCATCGCCCCGATCCGCTCCCGCACCCCGCCCGGATCGTCGGTATAATCCATCACGGCGATCTTGTGCGGAATGGTGACATTGCACCCCAGCCAATCGGGATCAGCCCGCCGCTCCAGAAAATAGGCGGCCAGCCCCTCCGCCGTCACATGCGTCTTGCGATATTCCGCCTCAATCCCCAGGCAATCGAGCCAGAAATTATGGATGAGCGGCGATTTGCTGTGCGCGATCGGATCGCCGATCACTTCTGCATAAGGGAGCTTGTCAGTCATGCTGGCAGAACGCCCCGGATGCGCAGAAAGTCAAGCAGCGGAAGCAGCGGCAGCCCCTGAATCGCGAACTGGCTGCCCTCAACCTTGCTGAACAATTGCACGCCCGGCCCCTCGATCCGGTAATTGCCGACACACCAGCGGCAATGCTCCCATTCCTCGTCCAGATACTTAGCTATGAAACTATCTGACAGGGTCCGCACCGTCATCCGCACCCGCTCGACATGCCGCCAGATCGGCTCGCCGTTCAGCGCTATCACCGCCGCGCTATGCAGATGATGGACCCGCCCCGACAAGGACCGCAAGATTTGCTCCGCGTCGGCGCGATCCACCGCCTTGTCGATCATGCTGCCATCATTTAGGCTCAGAGTCTGGTCGCAACCCAATATCAACCCGCCCGGCACGCGGCGCGACACCCGCAAAGCCTTCAATTCCGCCAGCGCATCAGCCAAGGCACGCGCGTCTAGCCCATCGCCGCGCAACGCTTCCTTCGCCGCTTCTTCATCGACACCGGGCGACATAGCCTCAAACGGCACCCCCGCCGCCTGCAACAGCGCCCTGCGGCTCGCGCTTTGCGACGCCAGCACGATCATAGGTCACTCCCCTCCGCCAATACGCGGTCGTTGAACAGGTTGATGATCGCCGCCGCCGCTTCCTCGATCGATCGCCGCGTCATGTCGATCACCGGCCAGCCATTGTCGGCAAACATCCGCCGGGCAAAGGCCAATTCCTCCTGCACCTTATCCAGATCGACATAGCTGGTCTCCGGCGCCTGATTGAGCGACAGCAGGCGATTACGACGTATCTGCACCAGCCGCTCGGGACTGACCGTAAGCCCCACGACCATCGGATGCTTCAACCCGTAAAGGCTGCGCGGTGGCGGCGACTGCACCACCAGCGGGATGTTCGCGGTCTTGTACCCGCGATTAGCCAGATAGATGGAGGTCGGCGTCTTGGACGCGCGCGACACGCCCGCCAGAACGATGTCGGCCTCCTCCCAATTTTCATGCCCCACCCCGTCATCATGAGCGATGGTGAACTGGATCGCCTCGATCCGGGCGAAATAGGCTTCGTCCAAAATATGTTTGCGCCCCGGCCGATTGCGCGTTTCCTGCCCCAATATGTTCGACAGCGCGTCCGTCACGCTGTCCAGCGCCGCAACATGCGGCAGGCCGAGCGCCCGGCAGCGCGTCTCCAGCCGCCGCCGCAACTGATGATTGGACAATGTGAACAGCACCAACCCCGGATTGGCCGAAATCTCCTCCATGATCCGGTCGAGATGGACATCCGACCGCACCATCGGCCAGAAATGGCGCACTGCTTCCACATTCTCGAACGCGCCGATCGCCGCCTTGGCGATATTTTCCAGCGTCTCGCCGGTGGAGTCAGACAGCAAATGCAGATGGATACGCGACATGACGCATATCTCTGTGGGGAGCCTGTGGATAAAGCAAGGGATAGGTTGCGGGCAAAACTACCCCTTTTGGATAGTACCCATTGGCCGGAATCTTATCCACATGCCCCCAACAGGTCCTCATTTTCATCCACAGCCTGTGGATAGCGTGGATGGCCCACACTGACTCGGTCCCGAATCCGTAGACCTGGAGAGTCAAGCTGTTGGCAAATCCGGGCGCTGCGCATAAACCCCGCTACCAACTGCCCTACTATCTCCATCATCCTTTTAAGAATCTAAATAAGAGAGTTTATGACGGGACCAGATACCGGCCTTTCCGCCGGGCCTTCCAAGCCGCTGCTTTCCGTCCTGAAGGGGGAATGCCTTAGCCCACCGCCCATGTGGCTGATGCGCCAGGCCGGCCGCTACCTTCCCGAATATCGCGCCTTACGGGCACAGAAGGGCGGGTTCCTCGAACTGGTCTATGACAGCCCCGCCGCTGCCGAAGTCACGCTTCAGCCGCTCCGCCGTTTCGGCTTCGACGGCGCGATCCTCTTTTCCGACATTTTGATCGTGCCCTATGCGATGGGACAGGACCTGTGGTTTGAAACGGGGGAGGGGCCGCGCCTAGCGCCGATCCTCAGCGAAACGGACCTCTCCGCGCTCAAACCTGATCTCAGCCGCTATGAGGCCGTCTATGAGACGGTGCGGCAGGTAAAGGCAGCCCTCGACCCCTCCGTCACCTTCCTCGGCTTTGCAGGCAGCCCCTGGACAATCTCGACCTATATGGTGGCCGGGCAGGGCAGCAAGGATCAGGGTGCGGCCCGTCGCCTCGCTTATCAGGACCCCGAACGTTTCAGCGCGATCATCGACGCGATCATTGAATCGACCGTCACCTATCTTTCGGGCCAGATCGAGGCAGGGGTAGAGGCAGTGCAACTGTTCGACAGCTGGGCAGGCAGCCTCGCGCCACTCCAGTTCGAACGCTGGGTAATCGAACCCAACCGGCGCATCGTCGAGAAGCTTAAAAGCCTCCACCCCAATGTTCCCATCATCGGCTTTCCCAAAGGCGCGGGCGCCAAACTCGCCGATTATGCGGCGGGCACGGGCGTCGATGCGATCGGCGTGGATGAAACCATCGATCCGCACTGGGCCAACCGCGTCCTGCCACAAGGCTTGCCGGTACAGGGCAATCTCGATCCGCTGGCGCTGATCGCCGGGGGTAGTGCGGTCGAACAATCGGTCGACAATATCCGCGCGGCTTTTGCAGACCGTCCGCATATCCTCAATCTTGGCCATGGGATTCTTCCCGACACGCCCATCGCCCATGTCGAAGCGTTGATCGCCTATGTCCGGCAAGGAAAGCAGAGCTGATGCCTTATCTCGGTGCCGCCTATCTGTGGGTGAAGGCCGCCCATGTGATCTTCGTCATCTTCCTGATGGCCGGATTGTTCATGATGCCGCGCTTCTTCGTCTATCACCACCAATGTGCCGTGGGATCAGATGAAGACCGCAAATGGATCGACCGCGAACGACGCCTGCTCAAGATCATCCTCAACCCCTCGCTGATCCTCGTCTGGGTTTTCGGCCTCATGCTGATGGTCGAAATCGGCGCCTGGCATTTCGGCTGGTTCCACCTGAAACTGCTCTTCGTCCTCGGCCTCTCCGCCTATCATGGCTGGATCGCGGGCTATACGAAGAAACTCGCCAGGGGTCTGCGCCCCATGAGCGAAAAGAAGCTGCGCCTTGTCAACGAAGTCCCCGGCATCGCCGCTGCGGTGATCGTCGTCGCGGTGATCGTCAAACCCTTCTGACACAAACCCCAACGCCGTCGTCCCAGCGCAGCCCTGATCACGGGCAATCACCCCACCCGTTCGGGCTGAGCTTGTCGAAGCCCTTCTCTTCTCTTGAAAGCAGGCCCTACGCGCACCGCACCTAACTAATTTCGCATGTCTACCGACATATTGCAGCAATCGAAATCGACGCTAATTTTCCTCGCCAAAGAATAAGGAGAGAGGGTCGTGACCAGCTTCGTTTTGCGGGCTTTTGGCGTGTTCAGCCGCCGCCGCCATATTCGCCAGCGCCTTGAAGAGATCAGACGGGAAAATGCGGGCTCAGGTGCCAGCAGCTTCAATTTGATTATATAGTCGGGGCAAGCTCAGGCCGGATCGACCGCGATATTGTCGATCAGCCGCGTCCGCCCCAGCTTCGCCGCGCCCAATAGCCGGGCCGGACGATCCAGTACATTCATCGGCTCCAGCGTCACCGCATCGCAAAGCGTCACATAATCAATGGGATCAAAGCCATGCGCGGCCAGCATTGTAATTGCCTTGGCAATCGCCGCCTCGACGCTCGCGCCCTTCTCCATCTGCCGGGCCGCTTCACCCAGCGCGCGGGGCAGGGCGAGCGCGTCCTTGCGCTCATCCTCGGTCAGATAGGCGTTGCGCGATGACAAAGCGAGGCCATCCTCGGCCCGCTGCGTCGGCACGCCGATGATCTCGATCCGCATATCAAGGTCGCGCACCATCTGCCGGATGGTTGCGAGCTGTTGATAATCCTTCTCCCCGAACAGCGCGACATCAGGCTGCACCTGATTGAACAGCTTAGTGACAACCGTCGCCACCCCGTCGAAATGCCCCGGCCGCGCCGCGCCATCGAGTCCCTCGGTGATCCCCGAAACGGAAATATTGGTCGCATAGCCTGCCGGATACATGACCTCGGCCGTCGGCACCCACAGCGCATCGACTCCTGCCGCCTGGCACATCTGCGCATCCTTGGCCTCGCGCCGCGGATAAGCGTCCAGATCCTCATTGGCGCCAAACTGCCGCGGATTGACGAAGATCGACACGACGACATGCCCGCCAAGCCGCCGCGCTTCCTCGACCAGCGCCATATGCCCCTCATGCAGCGCGCCCATCGTCGGCACCAAAGCGACAGGCCGCCCATCGCTTTTCATCGCATCGATGGCGGATCGCAGGGAAGGAAGGTCACGCAGGGTTTGCACGGGACGAGGGGCTCCGATATGGCAGGGGTACGGGGACTATCCTGCTAAAGGCACGGCCCGGCAAGTGGGTCAAGAATCGTTGCGGCAATAAACGGGGTTATCAATGGGTCCGAACACCCAAACGCATCATATCGTCTTCGCCAATGAAAAGGGCGGGACCGGCAAATCGACCACTGCCGTGCACACCGCGATCGCCTTGACCGCGCTCGGCTACAAGGTCGGCATGATCGACCTCGATCCGCGCCAGCGCACCGTCACCCGCTACATGGAAAATCGCGCCGAAACGGCCCGCCGCCGCGGCATCGACCTCCCCGCGCCCGACTTTGCCGTGCTGAAGGGCGACACGATCGAAGCGCTGGAGGAAGAAGCCGCCGCCGTCGCCCAGGGCAAGGATTTCCTGGTCGTCGACACCCCCGGCCGCGACGACCTGTTCGCCCGCCACATGGCCGCCCGCGCCAACACGCTGGTGACGCCGATGAACGACAGCTTCGTCGACTTCGACCTCATCGGACAGGTGGACGCGGAAACTTTCAAGGTCCGCCGCCTGTCCTTCTATTCCGAACTCATCTTCGAAGCGCGCAAGACTCGCGCCAAGGCGGATGGCGTCTCGATCGACTGGGTCGTGCTACGCAACCGCGTCCAGCACCATGATGCCCGCAACAAGAAGCGCGTGGGCGATGCCCTCATGGAACTCTCCCGCCGCGTCGGTTTCCGCGTGATTCCGGGCCTGTCCGAACGCGTCATCTTCCGCGAACTCTTTCCCTCGGGCCTCACCCTGCTCGACAAGGGGCATCTCGGCGACCTTGGCGTCAGCCACATCGCCGCGCGCCAGGAACTGCGCGAGATGGTGTCCGGCCTTGCTCTCCCCGCTCGTGAGGAAAATTCGCCGGTCGATCTCCTCGGCGCGGCCTGATGGGCCTTTTCGCCTTTCTTCTTCTCGGGCTTGCCGCCTGGCTCATCTGGACGGGACGATTGCAGCGCATGAGTGTGAAGGATGGCATGGTGCTCGGCGGCGCGCTGGTCGGCGCGGTCATGGCGGCCAAGGGCAAACCGCTAGCCGGAGCGCCCCTGCTCCTCGGTGCGGCACTCTTCTTCCTGTCCCAATCGCGGCAGAAGAAAAGGCGATCCGCCGCCACCCCGCCCAAGGCGCCACCCGAAGCCCCCAGCATCGCAAGGGCACGCGCCCTCCTCGGCGTCCCCGAAGACGCCGATGAGACCATGATCCGTTCCGCCCACCGGCGTCTGATCGCCTCGGTCCATCCCGATCGCGGCGGCACCGAAGCGCTGGCGGCGGAAATCAACGCCGCCCGCGACCTGCTACTCGCCGAACCCGAGAAAAAAGAAGCCGCCCGCCGCCGCTAAGGCTGTAGAACAGAGCTCATGTCCCACCGCTTCCATCCCTCGCTGCTCCGCGAATATGACATGCGCGGTATAGTCGGCAAAACCTTGGGAGAGGAAGACGCCTACGCGCTGGGCCGCAGCTTCGGCACGATCGTCAGGCGCAATGGCGGATCATCGGTCGCGGTCGGCTATGACGGCCGCCTCAGCTCACCGATGCTCGAAGCGGCCGTGGTCAACGGCCTCGCCGACAGCGGCACCAACGCCCTGCGCATCGGCCTCGGCCCCACGCCAATGCTCTATTATGCCGAAGCGACGCTCGATGTTGATGGCGGCATCCAGATAACCGGCAGCCATAATCCCGCCGATCACAATGGCTTCAAGCTGGTACTTGCGCATGAAGCCTTTTTTGGCGCGGACATCATGCGGCTTGGCGCCATCGCCGCTGCGGGCGATTGGGAACAAGGAAACGGCATTCGCTCCACCATCGACATCATGGACCAATATGTCGCCCGCCTGATGGAGGGGTTCGACGGCGGCGCGCTCCGCATCGCCTGGGACGCAGGCAGTGGCGCCGCAGGTCCGGTCGTGGACAAGCTCGTCCAGCTGCTGCCGGGTGAGCACCACACGCTTTTCACCGAAATAGACGGCAATTTTCCCCATCATCACCCCGATCCGACGATCGAGGCGAATCTGCACGACCTGCGCGCCCTTGTCCTCGCCAACAACCTCCATTTCGGACTGGCTTTCGACGGGGACGGCGACCGGATCGGCGTGGTCGATGGACAGGGGCGCACCATCTGGGGCGACCAGCTGCTCTCCTTGTTCGCCGAACCCGTGTTGCTGGACAGGCCCGGTGCCACCATCGTCGCCGACGTGAAATCCAGCCAGGCGCTGTTCGATCGCGTCACGGCGCTGGGCGGCACGCCGCTGATGTGGAAAACCGGCCACAGCCTCATCAAATCGAAGATGAAGCAGATCGGCAGCCCATTAGGCGGCGAAATGACCGGCCACATCTTCTTCGCTGATGATTATTACGGCTTCGACGATGGCCTTTACGCCGCCGTGCGCCTTATCCGGCTGGTCAGCCGCCTCGGTAAGAGCCTGACCGCTCTTCATGACGCACTGCCGCCGCTGGTAAACACGCCCGAATTACGATTCCCGGTGGATGAAGACCGGAAATTCGCGATCGTCGCAGAAATAGTTTCGCGCTTGCGAGCGGCAGGCGCGAGCCTCAACGCCATCGACGGCGCCCGGGTCACCACCGAAGACGGATGGTGGCTGCTGCGCGCATCCAACACGCAGGCGGAACTGGTGGCCAGAATCGAATCGACGAATCAGCAGGGGCTCGATCGCCTGCGGGCTGATCTTTTTCGCCATTTGTCCGAATCAGTGCTAGATTTTCAGGGTTGAGCCGCAGCGCCACAGCCGATCATTCACAAAAACTCCCTCAATCGGCATTCCCATTTCCGCTACGGATTCCGCCCAATTGTTGACAGTTGCAATAAACGCAACCGTGTACTTGTCTTTCGCAGTTGCGAAAGAAAGCGTTGGCCCGCAAAGAGGACAGGCCTTTCAGGCATCCTCTCCTAAAACTTCCAAGCCGTCCTTCGGGGCGGCTTTTTTTTCGTCCCGGTGGGATGCATTCCTGCCGAACGGGAAATTAACCATATCGCTGCCATAGGCCGTGATGATATTGCGTGCCCGGCGCGCAAACGGGATTTCAAAAGGGGAATTGCATGTTTTCAAGCCGCCGCATTGCCACCACCTTCCTGTCTGTGGGCTTTCTGGCGCTTCCCATGCCCGCGCTCGCCGGCGGCTTCTATCTGCAGGAACAATCGCCCAAGGAAACGGGCAGGGCGCTTTCGGGTGCCGGTGCGGCGGCGGATGACCCGTCGGCCATCTATTTCAATCCGGCCGCGATTACCGAACTTCCCGGCGTGCAATTGTCCGCTGGCGCCGTGGCGCTTTTCGCCACCGCTCAGCAATCGAACCAGGGCAGCAATCGCACCGTGCCAGGCTTTCCGGGCGCCACTGTGCCGATCACAGGCAATTCGGGCGGCAACCCGTTCGACAAGGTCATTCCCGTGCCCAGCTTCTATGTCACGGGTCAGGTCACAGACCGGCTGTGGCTCGGCGCGGGCGTCAACGCCCCCTTCGGCCTCAAGCTGGATTATGACTCCGGCTTCTTCGGCCGTTATGAATCGCTCCACACCGACCTTAAGGCTTATAATGTTCAGGCGTCCGCCGCTTATAAGCTGGACGATCATTTCTCCATCGGCGGCGGCGTGGATGTCCAATATGTGAAGGTCACGCTGACCAACGCCCTGCCGCAACTTTCGCCCCTGATCACGACCGATGGCCTCGCCCGCGTGACGGGCAAGGATTGGACGCTGGGCTGGAATGCGGGCTTCTTCTATACCAATGGCGACACCAATGTCGGCATCTCTTATCGCTCTGGCATGGGGCACCGTCTGACCGGTACGCAGACGATTTCGGGCCTCCAAGGTCTGCTGGCGCCGCAAAATGGCAGCAGCGATGCCACCGCGCCGCTTGAACTGCCTGACATCGTGACCGTCGGCTTCATGCATCGGCTGACCCCCAGCCTTCGCGCCATGATCAGCGCGCGCTGGTATAATTGGTCGGTCTTCAAATCGATCGCCATCACGGCGGCGGGCCGCACCTCGGTCAAGGAACTGGATTACAAGGACAGCTACAGCGTCAGCCTGGGCGGCGAATATGATGTCAGCCCTGCGCTCACCCTGCGCGCGGGCACGATGTTCGATCGCTCGCCTACCAAACCTCAGCATCTGACCACGCGCGTGCCCGACGGCGATCGCGCCTGGCTGTCGGCCGGGGCAACCTACAATGTCTCGCCCGCCATCGGCCTCAATCTCAGCTACGCGCATAATTTCGTGGAAAAGGCGAATATCATCCGCCCCGAAAGCTATTATGCCGGGACTCCGGCGGCGACCACCGTCACCACCCTGTCCCGGACCAGCGGCAATGCGGACCAGATCGCCGCATCGGTGACGGCGCGCTTCTAACTTGGCTCGTGAATCACTATAGGGGCTCCATCAGCACGGAGCCCCCAATTCATGTCCGACCATAATCCCGGCCTGCGTCCCTGGCGCGACATAGCTCGCCGGCCATGCCGCCAGATCATGGTCGGCAATGTGCCGGTCGGCGGCGGCGCGCCCGTCAGCGTGCAGACGATGACCAACACGCTGACGCATGACGTCAAGGCGACGATCGACCAGATCCGCCGCTGCGAGGATGCGGGCGTCGACATCATCCGCGTGTCTTGCCCGGACGAGGAATCGACGGCGGCCCTGAAGCAGATCGTTCGCGCCGCCCGCGTACCGATCGTCGCCGACATCCATTTCCACTATAAGCGCGCGCTCGAAGCCGCTGACGCGGGCGCGGCTTGCCTCCGCATCAATCCCGGCAACATCGGGTCGGAAGCGCGCGTCAAGGAAGTGGTCGACGCGGCCAAATCCAATGGCTGCGCCATCCGCATAGGCGTCAACGCGGGCAGCCTCGAAAAGGACCTGCTCGAAAAATATGGCGAACCCTGCCCGGGGGCACTGGTCGAAAGTGCGCTCGACCATATCAAGCTGCTCCAGGATCAGGACTTTCACGAATATAAGGTCGCGGTAAAGGCGTCCGACGTATTCCTCGCCGTCTCCGCCTATATGCAGCTCGCCGACGCCGTCGATTGCCCCCTGCATCTGGGCATCACCGAGGCGGGGGGCCTGATCGGCGGCACGGTCAAAAGCGCGATCGGCATCGGCAATCTCCTCTGGGCCGGGGTCGGCGATACGATCCGCGTCTCCCTCTCCGCCGAACCGGAAGAGGAAGTGCGCGTCGGCTATGAAATCCTGAAATCCCTCGGCATCCGCACCCGCGGGGTCAAGGTCATCTCCTGCCCCAGCTGCGCGCGTCAGGGTTTCGACGTCATCCGCACCGTGCAGGCGCTGGAGGAAAGGCTCCAGCATATCCACACGCCCCTGTCGCTCTCGGTACTCGGCTGTGTCGTCAACGGCCCCGGCGAAGCGCGCGAAACCGACATCGGCCTCACCGGCGGCGGCGCGGGCAAGCATATGGTCTATCTCTCCGGCCTCACCGACCACACCATCCAGGACGAAGGCATGATCGACCATATCGTCAATCTGGTCGAAGCCAAGGCGGCGGAGATTGAAGCGGCCAAGCTCGAAGCGGAAACGACCGACGCAGGCCGGGCCGAGGCGGCGGAGTAGGGGAGGAGGGCATCCCGCCACACCCAGTCCACTCGCCGCCGTCCCCTTTATAGGGAAGGCTCGACCCTCCAAGCCTCCCCATCCCCCGTTCGGGCTGAGCCTGTCGAAGCCCATTCCTTCTTAAATCTGCCCTGCTCGCAGATGCCGAGCCGCCTCACCGCTACACCCCCCATGCCATGAACATGACCCAACCCCGCTCCCTCGCCATTCCCTTTGCAGTCTGCTGCGCCGCCGTGCTGCTCTTTGCCATCATGGACGCGACGATGAAGGGATTGAGCCTCTCCATCGGCCTGTTCAACGCGCTCTTCTGGCGCGCGCTGGCCGGGACGCTGCTCGGCCTCGTGATCATGCTGCCCGGCGGCCACCGTTGGCCGACCAGACCGGTCCTGCGCCTGCATATCCTGCGCGGTATTATCGTCTCGATCATGGCGAGCCTCTTTTTCTTCGCGCTGATGCGCATGCCGCTCGCTGAAGCCATCGCGCTGTCCTTCATCGCGCCGCTCATCGCCCTTTATCTTGCCGCGCTGCTGCTGGGCGAACGGATCGGCAAGCGCGCCATCAGCGCCTCTCTTCTCGGACTCGTCGGCGTCGCGGTGATCCTGTCGGGCCGTATGCAGGACAGCTATGACTGGGACGCCCTGCTCGGCGCCGCCGCTGTGCTGGTTTCAGCGGTCCTCTTCGCCTGGAATCTGATCATTCAGCGCCAGCAGGCCCAGCTTGCCTCCCCGGTCGAAGTTGCCTTCTTCCAGCATTGCGTCATGCTCATCCTCTTTGGCCTGTGCGCGGCAGCCGCGTGGGCAGCGCCGACCCTCTTTCCGCTGCACCTCGACCTCCCCCGCCCTGATTCCGCGCTCCTCATCGTCGCCTGCGCGGCCTTCGCCTTCACCTCGCTCGCCGCCTTCGCCTGGGCCTATGCGCGGGCGGAGGCTCAGCACCTCATCCCGGTCGAATTTACCGCCTTCATCTGGGCGGCGATCATCGGCTGGCTCGCCTTCGGCGAACGGCTGACCCTCTCGACCCTCGCGGGCGCGGCGCTGATCGTCGCCGGATGCCTCATCGCCCTGCGCGCATCTCCGTCAGCGCAAATGCATGAAGGAGTCACATGATTGGTGATCCGGCGGGAATCGCGTTTTTCCCGCCATTTCATTCATGATTTTCCCGCGACCAGCCGAAACGCCGGACTCTTGACGCGGAGTCCCCGCTCGGCGCATTGTGCCGGAACGGAACATTTGGGGGACATTCAAAAGCCATGGCTGTCAGCCGCGGAGGAAAGCGCACGCCGGAATGGCGCGAAATGCTGAAACGCAGCCTCATCCGCAGCGGCGCGCTGATCAGCGCGATCGCGCTGATGCTGGCGACCCTGTTCCTCGCGCTCGCGCTGCTCAGCTTCCGCCTGAGCGACCCGTCGATGATGACCGTCGCCGACAATCAGGTCCAAAATATCATGGGCTGGCCCGGCGCCTGGGTCTCCGCCTTCCTCTTCACCCTGCTTGGCGTACCTGTTGCGCTCGTTCTTCCCTTGCTGGCCATCACCGCCCGTCGCCTTTGGGGTGATCAGGACATGACCGGGTGGAAAGGGCAGTTCGGCAAATGCTTCCTCGGCATTATCCTCATCGGCATCGCGCTGGCGATGTTCCAGCCTGACTCGCTTATCGATCTCCCGTCGGGCTGGGGCGGTCTCATCGGCTTGGCCACCGCCAACGGCGTACGCAGCCTCACCTCCGCCGCGCCCGCCGCGCAAGGATGGATCACAGGCATTCTCGTGGTGCTGATGCTACTCGCCGGCTTCTTCACCTGGTATCGCAGCCTTGCGCTGGAAAAGCCGATCCTCGCCTTGCGCCGTCCAACTCTGCCGCGTCTCAGTCTGCCCAAACCGGCCCTCGCTTTCGCGGGCGGCGGGAGCGTTACTGCCGACGCGCAAGATGACGATGACGAAACCGGAGAACGCGTCATCGCTCCCCGCCGCGCCGTGTCGAACGAGCCCAAGCCGCCCATCACCATCCAGACTCCCAAACCCGCGCCCGCCCAAAGGCAAATGGCGCCCGTTTCTCAGGATGACCTGTTCGGCAATAGCTCGCTGCCCTCGCCCGACCTGCTTAATCCGATACCCGCAAGCCAGTCGCAGAAGATCGACAAGGCCGCGTTGGAACGCAATGCCCGCCTGCTCGAATCCGTGCTCGACGACTTCCATGTGAAGGGAAACATCGTCGAAGTGCGCCCCGGCCCGGTCGTCACCATGTACGAACTGGAGCCGGCACCCGGCATCAAGGCGAGCCGCGTCATTGCGCTCGCCGACGACATCGCCCGCAACATGTCGGCCCTTTCCGCCCGCGTCGCGACCATTCCCGGCCGCACCGTCATCGGCATCGAACTGCCCAACGCCAATCGCGAGGGCGTGTCGTTCCGCGAGCTTATCACCTCCGAACAGTTCGTGCAGGACGCCACGCTGCCAATCATCCTGGGCAAGAATATCTCGGGCGAACCGATTATCGCCGACCTTGCGCCCATGCCGCACCTGCTGATCGCGGGCACCACCGGCTCGGGTAAGTCGGTTGGCCTTAACGCCATGATCCTGTCGCTGCTCTACCGCATGACGCCGGACCAGCTGCGCCTCATCATGATCGACCCCAAGATGCTGGAATTGTCGACCTATGACGACATCCCGCATCTGTTGTCGCCTGTCGTGACCGAGCCCGCCAAGGCGATCCGCGCCCTCAAATGGGCGGTGGAGCAGATGGAGGACCGCTATCGCATGATGGCCTCCATCTCCGTCCGCAACCTCGCCAATTATAATGAAAAGGTGCGGGCAGCGAAAGCCAAGGGCAAGCCACTCGGCCGCCGCGTTCAGACGGGCTACGATCCCGAAACCGGCAAGCCGATCTACGAGGAAGAACAGCTCGATTTCCAGCCGCTGCCGCAGATCGTGGTGGTGGTGGACGAACTCGCCGACCTGATGATGACGGCAGGCAAGGAAGTCGAGTTCCTGATCCAGCGCCTGGCGCAAAAGGCGCGTGCTGCGGGCATCCATCTGATCCTGGCGACGCAGCGCCCATCCGTTGATGTCATCACCGGCGTCATCAAGGCGAACCTTCCGACCCGGATCAGCTTCTTCGTGACCTCAAAGATCGACAGCCGCACGATCCTGGGTGAGCAAGGCGCCGAACAGCTGCTGGGCAAGGGCGACATGCTCTATATGCACGGCGGCAAGGGTCTGATGCGCGTACATGGCCCCTTCGTGTCCGACGACGAGGTGCGCGTGGTCGCCGACCACTGGCGGGCACAAGGGCAGCCGGATTATATCTCGGCCGTGACCGAAGAACCGGAAGAAGGCAGCTTCGCCCTCGACGGCGTGGATCTGGGCGATGATAGCCCCGATGCGCAGCTGTTCCGCAAAGCATGCCAGCTGGTGTTTGAAAATCAGAAGGCTTCGACCAGCTGGCTGCAGCGTCAGCTCCGGGTCGGCTATAATTCGGCTGCGCGCCTCATTGAGCGGATGGAAGAAGAGGGGCTGGTCGGCCCTCCGAACCATGTCGGCCGACGTGAGGTATTGCGCGATGAAAATGGCAATCCGCTATGACGATTGCGTCAAACGCAATCGATCTGGCCGTCTATGCATTTGCGAAAAGGACCAGTGCCGTTCAATAAGATCGGGCCTTTCAGGCATCCTCTCCTAAAACTTTCCGGCTGGTCTTCGGACCAGCCTTTTTTTTGTTCATCGGGCGAGCTAATTCACAGCTGCAAAGCGGCCCATGCAGGGTTCGGAGATCAGGAACGCATCAGTTCACAATGGGTTCAACGCCTGATCGTTACTCCTCGACCTCTCAACAAAGCGGAGAAGAATGCATGAAGCGCTTGTTTGCGCCACTCGCCCTGGCCCTGGCCGCCGCACCGTTGTTCGTTCCAGCCGCGCCCGTTGCAGCGCAGCAGTCGCCGGACGGCATGGATCGGGTAAATGCCTATATTCGCGGCGTCACCACGATGACCGCCGATTTCGTGCAGACCGACCGCACTGGTCAAACCCTGACGGGTAAGCTTACGATCAAGCAGCCCGGCAAGGTGCGGTTCCAGTATCAAAAAGGTGTGCCGCTGCTGATCGTCGGCGACGGCAAGGCCTTGACGATGATCGACTATGAAGTCCGTCAGGTGCAGCGCTGGCCGATTGGCAGCTCGCCTTTGGGCGCCTTGCTCGATCCGAAAAAGGACTTGTCCCGCTTTGGCAAGTTGATCCAGACCGGGGATCCGAAGGTGATCAGCGTCCAGGCACGCGATCCCAGGCGGCCGGAATTCGGCACCATCACGATGATCTTTGAACGCGATCCGGCCGGGCCTGCGGGTCTTCAGCTTTACGGATGGGTAGCGCTCGATTCCCAGAATAACCGTACTAGCGTGCGCTTGTCGAACCAGCGTTATGGCGTCCCGGTTGCGAATTCTGCCTTTCGTTGGACAGACCCGCGCCCGAAGGGGCGCGTGGCGGGGGGGTGAAATGGGCCTGGCATGAGATGGATGGCGATCTGCCGAATTCTGTTCATCTTCGGCTCATATCCGGAACCCTAATAAGAACTCCACGGCGCGAGACGAAGTCCGGGATTTCCCCCCTGTTACTCGGAACGCAGCTCCCGCCGCAAAGCGCTTCAAGGGCGCGATCGAGACCCCCGTTCCATGCCCCCGGAGCGGGGGTCTTACTTTGCCAGTGGCAGGTCGGTGCAGAGCCAAGCTTGCGAAGCCGTTCGCAGGCCCTTAGGGGATCAGCATGCCGAAAACACTGAGCATCGCATCCTGGAACATCAACAGCGTCCGCGCCCGGATCGACATAGTCGAACGTTTCCTGACCGAAGAAGCACCTGACATCCTTTGCCTTCAGGAGACGAAGGTGGTGAATGAGATATTTCCCACCGACATGTTCAGGCGTCTGGGCTATGTTCATCAGGTGCTGAACGGCCAGCGCATGCATCATGGCGTGGCGATCATGAGTAAGGTGCCCATTCATGAGGATGACCGGCTCGATTGGCAGGCCAATGGCGAAGCCCGCCATGTCGGCGTCCGCCTGGACAATGGCGTGCGGATAGAAAATGTCTATGTCCCTGCCGGAGGCGATATTCCCGACCGGACAGTCAACCCCAAATTCGGTCAGAAGCTCGATTTCATTGAGCGCATGATCGAATGGTCCTCCCAGCTTGAGGACAAGCCGACGATCCTCACTGGCGATTTCAACATCGCGCCCATGGAATGCGATGTGTGGAGCCATAAGCAACTGCTCAATGTCGTCAGCCATACGGCGATTGAATGCGAACTGCTGGGCCGGTTGCAGGAGTCGAACAATTGGATCGATATCGGCCGCCAATTTTTTCCGGCTCCCGAGCGGCTTTATACCTGGTGGAGCTATCGCGCGCGGGATTGGGCGGAATCGGATCGTGGGCGGCGGCTGGATCATATGTGGATGACGCAGGATGTTGCGGCAAAGGCGGTCGGGCACCGTGTTGTCGAACCGGCGCGCAGTTGGACCAAACCATCGGATCATGTCCCGATCATTACGGAGTTCGCCTTCTGATGGACCGTCTGCCATGAACGGGCGCGCTGCCGCCCGCGCGATTGACGCTCTGCGCCGTGGTTGGGCAGTCACCGTTCGTGCGACTGACGGCGCTATACGCGTCATGGCGGTCGAAGGCGCCGATGCCCTGACGCTGAAGACTTTCGATCCTGCGGGCAAAGCGGACATATTGATAGCAGCTGCCCGGGGCGAGACATTGAAGCTCGCAAACCAGCTTGCTGCTGCCGATCCCGACATGCCCGTGCTGATCGCCCGCGCGCCGTGGATCGATGGCGATGTTGCTACCGCGATCGCTGACCCGGTACTCGACCTCGCATCCCCGTTGAAGGGACCGTTTGCAGCCAAGCCCCTTACCGCGCCGCTGGCGGCTAAGGCGACGCTTAAGCTCGCCCGGCTGGCGGGTATCCTGCCTGCTTTCTTTTTGGGATCGGAGGGAGAGAGCGAGGCCGAAGTCAGTGCCGATGACATCGACGCTTATGATGACGCTGCTCATCTTGCCATAGCGACGCGCGCGCGGCTGCCGGTGTCAGCCTGCGAGACCGCCGAGATCATTGCCTTTCGCAGTCCGGATGAGCCACGAGAGCATGTCGCCCTGATCGTTGGGACGCGGGATTCCTCGCCGCCGGTCATCAGGCTGCACAGCGAATGCCTGACCGGGGACGTGCTGGGCAGCCTCAAATGCGATTGCGGGCCTCAATTGCATGAGGCGCTGCACCGGATCGCGGACTCACGTTGGGGCGTGTTGCTTTATCTGCGGCAGGAAGGGCGCGGGATCGGCCTCATCAACAAATTGCGCGCTTATGCCTTGCAGGATCAGGGGTTCGATACCGTCGATGCCAATGTCCGCCTTGGCTTTGCCATCGATGCGCGTGATTTCTCGGTCGCGGCGCGCATGCTCAAGCTGCTGGGCATCGAAGAGGTGCGACTGCTCACCAACAATCCCAAGAAGGTGGAGGGGCTGGAAGGCGCGGGTATCAAGGTGGCAGAACGCCTGCCCATCATCCTGCCTGCCAATCCGCACAATGAACAATATCTGGCGACCAAACGCGATCGTACCGGGCATCAACTGTGACCACGATCCATGTGAACAGCGCCGCCGGGCGGTTGCGGTTCGGCACACTGGACATCCCATGCACGCTCGGCCGGGGCGGCGTTTGCGCGGCGACCGATAAGCGGGAGGGGGACGGCTGCACGCCGCTAGGGGTCTGGCCGTTGCGGGGCGTTCTGCTGCGGCCGGGAAGGGCGGAGCCTGCCGCAATCCGGCTTCCATGGCGCTGGGTGAGGGAAGGTGATGGCTGGTCTGACGACCCTGCTGATCCCGCCTACAATCGGCCAGTGCATCTGCCACGAGCATTTTCGGCGGAATCGCTCCTCTGCGGCGATGATGCCTATGATGTGATCGTCGTGCTGGGGCATAATGACGCGCCGCCGGTGCCGGGGCAGGGCAGCGCGATCTTTCTCCACCTGTCCGAAGGGCGTCCTACGGCGGGCTGCATCGCCATTGATCGCGACGATATGCTGAAACTGCTGCCGTTGCTGGCTCCGGGCGACGTTATGGAGATCATCTAAGGCAGGTCAGGCCTGCTCCAGAGCCTCGCCAATCTCACCGCCAGCCGATTCGCGCAACCGCCGCTCGAGTGTCTGGAGACGTGCCTTGCTCTCAATCTTGCCACCCAGCAGGTCGGTCACGTAAAATGTATCGACCGCGCGTTCGCCATAAGTGGCGACGTGAGCGCTATGCACCGTGACCTTCGACTGGAACAAAGCGTTGGCAAGGCTGAACAGCAGGGCCGGGCGATCGCGGGCATTGACCTCGATCACCGTAAAGCGGTTGGACGCCTTGTTGTCGATCAGCACATTGGGTTCGATCCGGAACGCTTCGGCGCGGGTGCGGGGCAGGGGACGCGCTTCCAGCTTCGTGATCATGCGGTGGCGGTTCGCCAGCGAATCCTCGATCGCATTGCGGATGCGGGTCAGCTGTTCCGGGCTATGGAAAGCGCCGCCCAACGGGTCTTGCACAAGGAAGTTGTCGATCGCGACGCCGTCACGCGTGGTATGGATGCGCGCGTCGATGATATTGCCGCCCGCCAGATGGATCGCGCCGGCAATCCGGTAGAACAGGCCCGGATGGTCGGCGGCATAGACGGTGACCAGCGTGGCACCGCGCTGCGGATAATATTGCGCGGCAATCGATAAGGGTGAATCGCCCGACGCCAGGATATGCTGCGCATTGTGGATCAGTATGTCCTCAGGCTCGGCGATCCAGTAGGATTCGGGCAGGCGCTTGCTGAGCTTCTGGAAGTCGGCCTTCGACATGCCGAGCGCCTTGCGCAGCGATTCCTGCTTGGCGGTGACGCGTTCGCCGCGACCCTTTTGCTTATGGCCAAGCCGCAGCACTTCCTCGGCAGCCTCATAAAGGTCGCCCAGCAGCTGTCGCTTCCAGCTGTTCCACACGCCGGGACCCACAGCGCGGATGTCCACGACGGTGAGGCAGAGCAGCAGGCGAAGCCGCTCGGGGCTCTGCACCACTTCGACGAAATCGAGGATCGTCTTGTAATCGGCCAGATCACGCTTGAACGCCGTGGCCGACATCAGTAGATGATGGCGCACCAGCCAGGCGACGGTTTCCGTTTCGGCCGGCGTCAGGCCGAGGCGTGGGCAAAGATGATCGGCCACCTCGGCGCCAAGGACGCTATGGTCGCCGCCACGGCCCTTTGCGATGTCGTGCAGCAGTACCGCGACATAGAGTACCCGGCGAGACACCAGCTTGCCCATGATCTCGGTGGACAATGGGTGGTCTTCCACCAGATCGCCCTTCTCCACGCGGGCCAGAAGCCCGACTGCGCGGATGGTATGCTCGTCCACCGTATAATGGTGATACATATCGAACTGCATCTGCGCCACGACGCGACGAAAATCGGGGATGAACCGGCCAAACACCGTCGATTCATTCATCCAGCGCAGCACGGTTTCCGGATCGCGGGGCGATGTCAGCACATCCATGAAAGCCGCATTGGCGCGAGCATCGCGGCGGATTTTCGCCGTGATGAGACCTGCGTCCCGGCTGGCGGTGCGCATGGCGCTTGGGTGGATGCCCAGCTCATGGCGATCAGCCACCGCGAAGATTTCGAGCAACCGCACCGGGTCCTGCTGGAAAAAGTCGTCGCTTGGCAGCGCGAGCCGACCACGGTCCAGCACGAACCCGTCCAGCTTCTTGGGACGACGGAATATGGACGGAATATAGCGCCGCCCCTTCGCCGCCATCTGGTCGTCCAGATGCGCAAGGAACACGGCGGTCAGGTCGCCGACAATTTTTGCGTTTAGGAAATAATAGCGCATGAAGCGCTCCACACCGGAGCGGCCCTGCCGCGCCGTGAAGTGCATCCGCGTGGCGGTTTCCAGCTGTAGATCGAATGTCAGGCGATCTTCCGCCCGCCCCGTGATCATGTGCAGGTGGCATCGGACGGCCCAAAGAAAATCCTCTGCCTTCTGGAATTGCCGCAGTTCCAGATCGGTCAGCAAGCCTACATCGACCAGCTCGGCGACGGACTTCACCCGATTCACATATTTGCCGATCCAGAATAGCGTGTGGAGGTCACGCAGCCCTCCCTTGCCTTCCTTGACATTGGGTTCAACGACATAGCGGCTATCGCCCATGCGCTTGTGCCGCTCGTCCCGCTCCTCCAGCTTTTCGGTGACGAAAGCGCGCGCCGTCCCCTGCATCACCTCAGCATCGAACCGCTTGGCGGTGTCCTCGTACAGCGCCCGGTCGCCCCAGACATAACGCGCTTCGAGCAGTGCCGTGCGCACGGTCAGATCCGCCTTGGCCATGCGCATGGTTTCATCGATCGACCGGCTCGAATGCCCGACCTTTAGGCCCAAGTCCCAGAGAGAATAGAGCATGGATTCGATGACCTGCTCGGTCCACCCGGTGGGCTTCCATGGCGTGATGAAGGCGATATCGACGTCGCTATGCGGCGCCATCTCGCCACGGCCATAGCCGCCGACGGCCATCAGGGTGATGCGCTCGCCCGTGCTGCGATTGCTGGCAGGATAAAGATGATGCGTGGTTGCATCGTAGAGCAGGCGCAGAATCTGGTCGATCAGGAACGCAAAGGCGGTCACGGCCTCGCGTCCCCGCGTGGGTTTTGCCTCCAACCGCTTCGCGACATCGACGCGTCCGGCGTCCAGCGCGGTCTTCAGTTCGCGAACTACCAACCCCCGCAGTTTCGCTGGGTCGCCCCTATGCTCTTGCGCCAGCGCGTTGATGCTGTCGGAAATCGCGCGCCGGTCGATGATGGAACGGCGAGAGCCAAGGGAGGGGAACTGCATGACCATGGGCTCAGTCTAGTGTCCGCTGCTGGCGGCGGCCAGTTGTTTCAAGCGATAAAGCTGCTCCAGCGCCTCGCGCGGAGAAAGCGCATCAGCATCGATCATGTCGAGCGCGGCGCGCAGGGCATCGACCGCTTCCTCCTCCTGCGCTGCGGCGGCGGCGAAGAGGGGAAGGTCGTCCAGGCCCGCCGCGATGCCGCCAGTCTTTGCCCGGCCCGCCTCCAGCCGGGTCAACACATCCTTGGCGCGCTTCAGAACGGCGGGCGGCAGCCCGGCAAGCCGCGCGACGGCGAGGCCATAGCTGCGGTCTGCTGGCCCCTCCGCAACCTCATGAAGCAAGATGAGATCGCCTTTCCACTCGCGGGCACGCACATGGTGCAACGATAGCGACGAGAGCGTCTCGGCCAGCCGTGTCAGTTCATGATAGTGCGTCGCGAACAGGCACCGGCAGCGGTTGACCTCATGCACCGCTTCGACGACCGCCCAGGCGAGGGCCAGCCCGTCATAGGTGGATGTGCCGCGTCCGACTTCGTCCAGGATGACGAAGCTGCGTTCCGTCGCCTGCGAAAGGATAGCGGCGGTTTCCACCATCTCGACCATGAACGTCGATCGCCCGCGCGCAAGGTTGTCCGATGCCCCCACGCGACTGAACAACCGATCGACCAACGTCAGCGTCGCCGACTGAGCAGGGACATAGCTGCCAGCCTGCGCAAGAATCACGATCAACGCATTCTGTCGCAGGAAGGTGGATTTACCGCCCATATTGGGGCCGGTGACCAGCCAGAGCCGGTCTTCGGCCCCTAGACAGCAATCGTTGGCGACGAAGGGCTGCCCTTCCTTCCGGAGCGCGTCCTCGACCACCGGATGTCGGCCGCCAATGATCTCAAGGCACGGTTCGCCGCCCTCCTGGGGCAAGAAATGCGGCCGCTGCCAGCCTCCTTCGGCGGCGCGCTCCGCCAGCGCTGTGGCAACGTCGAGCCGGGCAAGCGCATCAGCGGCCAGCGCGATCTCTGCCTTGCGAGCCAGGGCGGCTTCGACAAGATCCTCCAGATGCGCGGCCTCGGCCACTAGCGCATGGGCACCCGCCTGCGCGACCCGTCCGGCCTGTGCATGCAGATCGACCGAATTGAATCGGACCACGCCCGCCAGCGTCTGGCGATGCGTGAAGCCGCTGTCCGGCTGCATCAGTGGATCGGCGGCCCGTGCGGGCACTTCGACATGATAACCAAGCACGCCATTATGCCGAATCTTCAGCGACGCGATGCCGGTACGCTCGCGATAGCTTGCCTCCAGAGCAGCGATCGCCCGCCGTCCGTCGCCCGCCATCCGCCGCAGCTCGTCCAGAGCCGGGTCGTAGCCGTCGGCAATATATCCGCCATTGGCCGTCTCGGTCGGCGGGCTGGGGACCAGCGCTCGCGAAAGGCTGTCCACCAACGCTCCGTGGCCATCAAGGGCTGGCAACAGTTGCTGGAGCAGAGGCGGTTGATCGGGCAACCGTCCCAGCCGTTCGCGCAGCATGCGCGCTTCATTGAGCCCGTCGCGCAGCTGTCCCAGATCGCGCGGACTGCCCCGGCCTACCGCTATGCGGCCCAGCGCGCGCCCGACGTCGGGCAATGCCCTTAGCGCGGCACGCAACTGATCGCGCAGCAGCGGGTCGTCATGGAGGAGTTGCACCAGACCCAGCCGCGCTTCGATCAGCCCTTGATCCATCAACGGTGCAGACAGGTCCTGCGCCAGCAGCCGGGCGCCTGCGCCGGTGACCGTCCGATCCACCGCCCCCAACAGGCTGCCCGCGCGCGCGCCGCTCATCGTCGCACTGATCTCCAGACTTTCCCGTGTGGCCGCGTCGATCGCCACATGGGCGCCACTTGCCTTGCGAACGGGCGGCGCCAGAAAGGGCAGGGTGCCCTTGCCCGCATGATCCAGATAGGAGACCAGCCCGCCCATCGCGGCCAGCTCCGCCCGGCTGAATTGGCCGAATCCGTCGAGGGTAGCCACGCCGAACAGCCGCTTGAGCGCTGACTCGGCCCGATTGCTGGAAAATGCCGCACGATCGAACGGATGCGCCTCGGGCAGATCGAGGGCGAGGCCGTCGGGCACGACGATCTCGCTGGGCCGCAGCCGCGCCAGTTCGGCGGGCAGGTCGCTGGTCCGCAGCGTCAGCGTTTCGAAACGCCCGGTGGAAATGTCGGCCGCAGCTAGCCCGATCTCGCCCACGCCGTCGCCGCCCGTCTGGGCCAGCGCCACCAACATGTTGTCGCGCTTGGAATCGAGCAGCGTCTCCTCGGTCAGCGTGCCCGCCGTGACATAGCGTACGATGGCGCGGGCCACGAGCGCCTTGCTGCCCCGCGTCTTGGCCTCTGCGGGCGTTTCGGTCTGTTCGGCGATGGCGACCCGGTGTCCGGCCTTGATCAGCCGGGCCAGATAATTTTCGGCGCTGTGCACGGGCACGCCGCACATGGGAATCGGAGCGCCGCCATGTTCGCCCCGGCTGGTAAGCGCGATGTCCAGCGTCGCTGCGGCGGCCTTTGCGTCGTCGAAGAACAGTTCGAAGAAGTCGCCCATGCGGTAGAAGAGCAGGCAATCCTGCGCCTCAGCCTTCAACGCCAGATATTGCGCCATCATCGGCGTCGGCTGGGTCGCGGCGTTTTCCTTGGGGCTGTGCATGACCGTCAGGCGATAGCCGCAAGCGGCAGTTCAGGAAAGGGCGTGAAAAAACGTGCCGCTCATGCTTGCCGACAGGTCGGGCTTGCCGCTAGGGCCTGTTTACTAGGTAAAGAGGGGCGGATGCGTCATGACTGATAAGTCGAGTGTGGAATTTTCCGAGCGCGAGGCGCTGTTCTTCCATTCGACTGGCAGGCCGGGCAAGATCGAAATCATCGCGTCCAAGCCAATGGCGACACAGCGTGACCTCAGCCTTGCCTATTCTCCCGGCGTCGCCGTGCCGGTACGCGCCATCGCCGCCGATCCGCAGACCGCCTACGACTATACGGCCAAGGGCAATCTGGTCGCGGTCATTTCCAACGGCACGGCGATCCTTGGCCTTGGCAATCTGGGCGCGCTCGCATCAAAGCCGGTGATGGAAGGCAAGGCCGTGCTCTTCAAGCGCTTCGCCGACGTGGACTCGATCGATATCGAGCTTAAGACCGAGGACGTCGACAAGTTCATCGATGCGGTCGAGCTGATGGAGCCGAGCTTTGGCGGCATCAACCTTGAAGATATCAAAGCGCCGGAATGCTTCATCATCGAACAGACGCTGAAAGAGCGGATGAACATTCCGGTTTTCCACGACGACCAGCATGGCACCGCCATCATTGCCGCCGCTGGCGTCATCAATGCCGCGATGCTGACCGGGCGCGACCTTAAGGACATGAAGGTCGTGGTGAATGGCGCAGGGGCGGCCTCCATTTCCTGTACCGAACTGATCAAGGCGATCGGCGTCTCGCACGACAATGTCATCATGTGCGACAGCAAGGGCGTCATCTATCAGGGCCGTACCGAGGGTATGAACCAGTGGAAATCGGCGCATGCGGTGAAGACCGACGCCCGCACGCTGGGCGAAGCGATCAAGGGCGCCGACGTGTTCCTCGGCTTGTCTGTCGCGGGAGCGGTGTCGCAGGACATGGTAAAGGTGATGGCGGAAAAGCCGATCATCTTCGCCATGGCCAATCCCGACCCGGAAATTGCGCCTCCCGAGGTGTTGGAAGTTCGCCCGGATGCGATCGTCGCTACCGGGCGGTCGGATTATCCCAACCAGGTCAACAATGTGCTGGGCTTCCCTTTCATTTTCCGGGGCGCTCTGGATGTGCGCGCAACGGGCATCAACGAACCGATGAAAGTGGCGGCGGCGCATGCCATCGCTGAACTGGCGCGCGAACAGGTGCCGGAGGAAGTTGCCAAGGCTTACGGCCGTTCACACAGCTTCGGTCCCGATTACATCATCCCGGCGCCCTTCGATCCGCGTCTGATGGAGGTTGTTCCGGTAGCGGTTGCGCAGGCGGCGATGAAAAGCGGCGTCGCGCAAAAGCCGATCGCCGACATGGCCGCCTATCGCCAGTCTCTCAAAGGCCGATTGAATCCGACGACTTCGGTCCTCACCACGGCCTATGAGGTCGCCAAGGCCAATCCCAAGCGCGTCGTGTTCGCCGAAGCGGAGGAAGAAGTGGTGCTGCGCGCCGCGATCCAGTTCCGTGACCTTGGCTATGGCATCCCCGTTCTCGTCGGCCGGAACGAGGTCTATGACAAGCTGAAGGCGCTTGGCGTCCGCGATCCTGAGAGTTTCGAACTGCATAACAGCGTCAATTCGCCTCTGGTGCCCGAGATGGTGGATACGCTCTACAGTCGGTTGCAGCGGCGCGGTCATCTGCGGCGCGATTGCGAACGCATGGTCAATCGCGATCGCAATATCTTCGGCACCCTGCTTGTCAGCATGGGTCATGCGGATGCGATGATCACGGGCGTGACGCGGCCCTTCGCCCAGACTCTGCGCGAGGTGAAGCGCGTCATGGACCCGGTGGTGGGACGCACAGCCTTCGGCATCCATATCATGGTGTCGAAGGACAAGACGGTGTTCCTGGCCGACACCACCGTCAATGAACGGCCATCCGCCAACGAACTGGCCGACATCGCCGAGGGCACTGTCGCGGTCGCACGGCGCATGGGTCATGACCCGCGCGTTGCCTTCCTGTCCTATTCCAACTTCGGCAACCCGCCGGGCGGCCATCTGGAAAATGTCCGCGACGCGCTGAAGGTTCTCGACGGCCGCGATGTCGATTTCGAATATGAAGGCGAAATGACCGCAGACGCGGCGCTCAATCCCGCCGTCATGAAAAATTATCCCTTCAGCCGCCTGTCCGGCCCGGCCAACATACTCGTCATGCCCGGCCTGCAATCAGCCAATATCTCGGCGAAATTGTTGCGCGAACTGGGCGGCACGACGATGATTGGCCCAATGCTCGTGGGCATGGAGAAGTCGGTGCAGATCGCGACCATGGCGTCCAACGCGTCCGAACTGCTGACGCTGGCAGTACTGGCTTCGGCAGGGGTGGCTCTTTAGGGAAGAGGCAGGGCTAGCCCCGCCGCCAGAGGGCCAGTTCTTCCGGCCGATCGATATCGAGTTCCAGTCCGGGCCGTTGCACGCTGCGAAAAGGCAGGCCGAGCCGTTCCGCTTCGGCCTCATGCGCGGCAAAACTGCCCTCTCCATAATGGAAGCGGAACTCGGCCGCGCCGGGGAGGGGGAGTAAGAGCGCGTTGGTGCCCGTGCCCGCATGATCGGGCGCGACCGCGATGCCATCCCTCGGCAGGTTCAGCAGTGCCGTCACGTCGTCAGGCTCGATCAAAGGCAGATCAGCCGACAATATCAACAGCCGATCGACCCCTTCCCCAATCGCCGCGTCTCGGGCGCTGATCAAGGCTACGTTCAAGCCGCGTCCCGGGTCAGTAAGCAGCGGAATATCCTCTGCCAGACCATGGCGCGAAGGCCCCAGCAATAAAACCTGCTCCCGCCCTGCAACCGCCTGAGCAGCAGAAACGGTTTGGCGCAGCATCGTCGCCACCAGCTTTTGCCTCTCATCCTCGCCAAGCACAGGGGACAGCCGCGTCTTGCACAATTGCGGCGCCTTGACCGGGATGACGATCCAGCAGCGCACGGTTCAGCTGGCGATCCGGTCGGCCAGCGTCAGAACAGCACGCGCAACTCTCTCCCGGTCCTCCAGCGTCTTCATCAGCGTGTCGCCAATGTCGTATGGGATCGAAACGGCATAGGCGTCGTCGCGTTCGTCGATCAGCAGCCCGTCGATCACATCCGCATAATGGGCCGCGATGCTTTTATTGGTCACGGTCAGGCCCAACTCCTGCATCAGCTTGGCGGCGGGTCCCTTGACCGCCTGGCCCCCGACGATCGGCGATACCGCAACAACCGGCGCGCGAGCGGAAGCCAATGCTTCCCGGATGCCAGGCACCGCAAGGATCGGATCGACACTCAGCCAGGGATTGGACGGTGCTATCACAATGGCGCGTGTGTCAGGGGCGGTGATCGCTTCGATCACGCCTGCCGCCGGTTTAGCGCGCTCTGCCCCTTCGAAACGAATGGCCCGCACCTCTGGCGCGCAGCGGCGTTCGACGAAATAGCGCTGGAAGGGCATGTCGCCTTCGCTGGTATTAAGATGCGTCGCAACCGGGTCATCGCTCATCGGCAGGATGGTAAGGTCCAGTCCCCATGCAGCAGCGAAGCGGGCCGTAATCGCGCTCAGCGTCTCTCCGCGCGCCAGCAGATGAGATCGCAGCACATGCAGCGCCAGATCGCCATCGCCCAGCAGAAACCAATCTTCGCCGCCCAAGGATTTGAGGGCATCCATGAAGCTCCAGCTCTCGCCTTCCCGGCCCCAGCCTTGTGCGGCATTGGCCTTACCAGACAGGGTGTAGAGAAGCGTGTCGATGTCAGGAGAGATGGTGAGCCCGAAATGCTGGAAATCGTCGCCCGTATTCACGATGGCGGTAATCTGTTCTGGCGGGCAAATGCGCATGAGGCCCAGCACCAGCTTGGCGCCGCCCACGCCGCCAGTCAGCGTCACGATACGGCTCATCGAAACAGATCCTCTTCCAGCGGCCGGACAAGCGCCGTTGCCGGCGCATCACCCATGGGCAACCGCAACCCCCGCATCAGCACGGCTGGAATGCCTTCGGCCCCTTCGCCTGTGACCAATGCGGCGGCGGTCGCAATCTGGTCCGCCAAGGCGATCTGCGTCACTTCCAGGCGGCGGCCATCCCTGTCCCTGTCTCCCCTTCGGTCGATCAGCGCAGGCAAGCGTGCCGCGCCTATCGCAACGCCGACCACCCCGTACCGCCATGGCCGCCCGAAGCTGTCGGATATCACCACCGCAGGCGCAATCCCGTCGTCGGTAAGGGCATGGCTGATCGCGGCAGCTGAGCCATCGGGATCGAGGGGCAACAGCAACGCCCGTTCCGGGCCGCCCGGGCCGATATTCGACCGGTCTATGCCGCTATTGGCCATGACATGGCCCAGCCGGTGACGAGTGATCAATATGTGAGGCACGGCACGGACGACGGCGACGCTTTCGCGCAGCACAAGCTCGACAAGGCGCGGGTCCTTTTTTGTGATTGTCGCCAGTTCCAGAGCCTCCGGCGTCGGCTTCACCTGGGTAAGATCGACCATGCGACCTTCCGCCTTGGACAAAATCTTCTGCGTGATGACCAGCACGTCGTTGTCCAGCAACGGCCAGAGTCCTGCCGCTTTCAGAGCGTCTTGCAACAGGGCGGCCAAATCGTCACCGGCGCAAATTTCAGCCATGCCAGTCAGCGGGTGAATTGAAATCATAAAGCGATGTAGCGCGCGACTGGTCCAGTGGGTAGCCGCCCTGTCGCCATAATCAGGGGGCGTTACGGCTCCTTAATATGGATGGGGTACGGGCTTTGGCAATGACCGCCCTGCTGATCACCGTGGACACAGAATTATCGTCACTGCTCCACGAGCGGGGAATAAACCTGGAAGACAATATCCGCCTGTCCATCTGGGCAGAGTCTCGGGGCCAAGCCTATGGCATCGGCTGGCAGATGGCGGAACTGGAAAGGCATGGCCTTAAAGGCGTGTTCTTCGTCGATCCGATGCCCGCGCTGGTTTATGGAACCGAGTTTTTGAAGCCCATCGTCACCTCAATCATGGACCGGGGGCACGAGGTGCAACTGCACGTTCACAGCGAATGGCTCCGCTGGGCGCGCCACTCCCCTATCGAAGGGAGGCTGGGCCGCAATATCGGTGACTTCTCGATGGATGATCAGGTCACCTTGCTACGCTTGGGCAGGCAATGGCTGGAGGAAGCCGGAGCGCCTGCGCCCATGGCCTTTCGAGCAGGCAATTTCGGTGCCAATGACGATACACTGCGCGCCCTCGGTCATGTCGGCATGACGTGGGACAGCAGCGTAAACCCCGCCTATCATCGCTATGGCTGCCGCATCAGCGGTGCGCGTGATCAGATCGCTCCCACGCGCAGCTTCGGTGTCTGCGAGCTTCCCGTTTCGGGCATAACCGACCGGCCCGGCAGCTTTCGCCCCGCGCAAATCTGCGCGATGTCAGCGAAAGAGATGCGTACCGGGCTGCGCCACGCGGTGGGCGAGCGGCATGCCGCGTTCGCCGTGGTCACGCACAGTTTCGAAATGCTGACCCGCGACCGCCAACGTCCCAATCATGCAGTGATGCGCCGGTTCACCGCTCTCTGCCGGGAGGCCGCGAAGCTGACGGGTCTTAGTGTTTGTGGCTTCAAAGACCTGCCGCTAAGCTTGGCGACAGAGGCGAGCTCCTCGCACAGCCGCGTCCCGCCCGACCGTCTTCGCACCACCAGCCGGATGGTTCAGCAGCTATGGGCCAGTTGGCGCTACGAACGGCGCTTCATCCCGGCCTGATCCCGGCCGCGATTAATCAAATGTATGGATAATGTGGCGGACGCAAAGTCTGCCGTAAGGGACGTGAGACGGCCGACAGGGGCTGCAAGCTGATCGTCATCCAGAAAAGTGCCGCATATCGTTATATGCAATCGGCGTATTCAGTTTCGCAGTGCCCACCAGATGATGCGGACGAACATTGGCCAGCAGCGGCAACTGAACTGTCGTTGAAATCCATGGCTTTCGGACGTGATGACCTTGCGCGGACCTTTGCTGGTCCGAGCTTTCGCAATTGGCTTTGCAATGACCGGGCCGGTGGGCAGTGCCGCTGTCGGTTGTTCAAGAGGAGGTTCAAGCCGCATGACGCTTTATCCCATTCAAATGGGCATAGGCGCTGAAAAGTCGATCGAAATGGTCATCCATCGTGGTAATGCCAGCCGCGCTCTGCATGGCGCGCTGTCGGTAGGCTGCCGGGTTGTCATCGAGAAATTTCAAAATGACCTGCGCCAGGTCGGCTGACTGCCCCGCGCGATAGCGCAAGCCCGCACCGGGCACGGCCTGATCTGCCGCTCCTCCGCGGTCTGGCACGATGATCGGAAGGCCGCTGGCGCGCGCTTCGGCGGCGACCATGCAGAATGTCTCGGCCTCGCACCCATGGACCAGCGCATCCGCGCTCGCCAGCATTTTGGCCAGCGAAGACCGGTTGCCCGCGGGCGCGATCAGGCAGATGTGAGGATTGTTGGCCGCAGCCGCGCGGACGTTACGCTGCCCGCGCCCATCGCCTACGATCACCAGTCCAACGGATTGCCGGTATCCCGCCGACGTCACGGCCTCGATGACTTGCGGCCATCGCTTTTCAGGGGCGTGCCTGCCGACGCCGATCAGCAACGTGGCGTCAGCGTCCAGGTCGCAGCGGGCAAGGAGACGGGCGCGCAACCTTTCGTTCCGCAGTGACGGAGCAAACAGCCCCGGTTCAACGCCCATGGCGATGGTTTTAACCCGCGACAGCCCACCGTCTCGCAGTCGGGCGGACAGCCCCTCGCTTGCGCTGATGATCATGTCATATGCCTGATCGAGCCGACGCAAGTGGCGCCAATACCAGTCGAAACCGCGATCGATGGTCTTCTGCTGCGCCACTGGTCCGAACCAGCGATAGGCATAGGCGGACAAAGGGTCGGCATGCATGATGAGGACGCGTGGCGCGCTGCTTTGCCACCGTCCGACCATGGCCGCGCTCGACCAGGGCGAGGAGACTTCGACAAGGTCCGGCGCAAGATGCGTGAGCATGGCGTGTAACGCGGTCTCGTTGTCGAAATAATGATAGCGCCGATCCAGCGGAAATCGGCGAGCCGCCAGCGTGACGATATGTCCTCCGCCGACCGCTACGCTCTCATTGCTTGGACCGGGAGCCAGTATAATGATCTCATGCCCCGCAGCGGCCCCTGCGCGCAGCTTGCGCTCGACATAGGTTTTGACCCCGCCACCCTGCGGCGCGTAAAAGGCGCAGACATCGACAATACGCATGGCTATCGCTCCAGCGGGCCGAAGGAAAATAGCCCCTTCCAGTAATTCATTCTGATCGGGAGGCGGGCCGGATGGTCGCCCACATGCGTGCTGGCGGCGGCCGCAGGGGGTTTGGACAGACCAAGTCTGGGATTGCCCGGAAAGCCGACGCCATCGGCGGATAAGGAAAAACGGTGGTTTGAGTTGCGATCTTGCATCAGGCTGAGCGCGTAAGTGCCGGGACCGGGCGCCCGGATGCACATCGATACCGGGCCGGACGGCGGTATCCCCGTCTCGACGCGCGCGAACGCCTTTCCTGCCGCGATGAGCACATTGTCATCGGCCAGGAAGTCCTTGTCGTTGGAAGGGTAGAGCTCCAGTTTCAACAGGCCCTTGCGGTCCTTCAAACCCTCTACATCCACCAGGAAGGCCGATCCATTTTCGCCGGGACGACATTGGCCTGCGGCCTTGCCCAGTTCGGGTGAGGAATGGATGGCCACCGCCGCCAGCATTGCTGGTATCAGCATCACGACCGCCCTTCCTTCAACAGTTCGGCAGTCCCCAACACCATGCCGACGAGAAGATGGGCGGCCAGAATGAGCGTCGCCATCAACGCCATGGCCGAAGCGATTTCATTGCCCGCCCCGACGAAAAAGGCTGCAATGCCGGCGAAAACAATATCCTTGTTTGGCAGGAAAGGCAGGCGCGATACCAGCTGGCGCAAGGTGCCCAGCAATATCCACCAGCCCAGCGCGACGGTGGGAAGCAGCATATGCCACATTGCAGCCGCAAGCAGGGTTGTGGCGACGATCCGCAACAGATGGATGAAGGCGACGCGCCACAATTCCTGACGGGGCAGGGTAAAAAGTCGGTTGCGCGCGATCATGACGGCCAGGGACGATCCGAGCATGAACAGGATCGAGCCGATTATGTCCCACCGCCGCGCGCCTGTGTCGATCGCGTTGAACAGAGGAATGGCGAACAGAACCATCACCAGCGTCACAGCGTTGCCCACCAGCGCGGACAGGATGGTGACATCCTTGATGGCACCAAAGGGGGCACCGGTAATCCGCGCATTCCGGCGCGCCCAGGCGTAGAAATAGACCTCGCCCAGATAGCCCAGCAGAATTTCGTTGCTGACCAGTTTGCGCATCAGCGCGCCAAAACCTTCCAGCGGAATTTTCCAGAGCCGTCGGAAGATGATCCATTCCGAGAGCGGACCTGCCGTGTAATAAAACAGGAAGGTCAGCCAGAAAATCGGCCTGACGGGCAGCAACGCCCAGAGTGCGGCCCGATCAAGCCCCCTGAACTGGTCGAGGGCGACGATCAGGATAAGGATCGAGACGAGCGGTCCCGCCCAGCGTGTCCAGTTGCGGCTTGATCTGATCAGCGGTTCAGGATCGATGATCGATCCGGGAAGATGATGCCTTTCTTCGGCATCCAGGGACGTGGGAACGATCATGCCTGAAGCGCTCAAGCCGGTCATATGCTGCTCTTTGTCGTTGGCTTACACGCACGACGGCACCTGCTACTCGGCACCTCAGTCGAGGCCGCGAATATTTTCAGCGTCCCGCGCGCCCTTCCCTCAGAGTGGTGAGGACGAGCAGATAATCGCGCGCGGCATCCTCGATGGTGAAGCGCGATGCCTGAGCGAGGCTGGCGGCGGCATCCTGTCGCATGTCGGCCGCGCTGCCGATGGCATGGCCCAGCGCTGGACAATCGCCGACTGGCACGATTTTCGCCAACTGCCCATCCATCATCATTGCGGGAATGCTTCGGCTGGACCGGGTCGTAATGATCGGCAGGCTCGCTGCCAGGGCTTCGAGCAGCACGGCTGGGACGCCTTCATAGTTCGATGACAACAGAAAGACATCGAAGTGGACGAGCCGACTGGCGGGATCAGCCACATGGCCGACCAGCACGGCCCGTCCAGCAAGGCCCAGTCCATCGATCAATCGTGCCAGCTTTGAGCGCTCCGGCCCTTCGCCATATATGAAGAGCGTATCAGCCGGGCCAGCGGCGGCGGCAAAGGCGCGCAGCATGAGGGCGAAATTTTTCTGCGGTGCCAGACGTCCCACCGACACGAACCTGATACCAGCCTCTCCGTTCATGCGGTTGCTTCGCGCATTCCTGAGGCGTTCGATCTGCCCGCAGGAGAGCGCGGGGTCCGGAATGATCGCAATGCGATGCAGTGCGATGCCCATCGCCGCGCCGATCTCCTGCGCCATCGGCTGTTCCATGCCGACGAAATGATCGA
The DNA here is from genome assembly GCF_015693305.1 of Sphingobium sp. Cam5-1. NCBI lineage: Bacteria > Pseudomonadati > Pseudomonadota > Alphaproteobacteria > Sphingomonadales > Sphingobiaceae > Sphingobium > Sphingobium sp. Cam5-1. The sequence goes on from NZ_CP065138.1 coordinate 2,515,929, forward strand.
TGAAGCGTCCCTGTACCCACAGCCAGCCGCGATATAGCAGGCGAACCGGCGGTATCATGTCGCGACGATCCAGGTCGTTACTGATCTTGGCCAGGATCGGCGGGCAGCGACGACCCAGGATCAGCTTCATCGCAACCGCGACAATGGCGTAGCTGTTGCCCGCGCAAAAAAGGATGTCCGGCGCGCTGCGACGGATGAAGGCTGGTAGCGTCGCGATCATCCATAATGTTTCGAACCAGCCGGTGCCGAATGCTGGTTGGGTAGGCGAGCCGTAGTCCAGGCCGTCGCCAAGCTCGGCCAACATCGCTCCGCTGGAGCGTCCCATGAACAGCGGCGCGTCCACGCCTTCAAGCCGCCATTGCCGCACGAGGCGCAAGGCGACGCGCTCGACACCGCCCGGTTCAAAGCTGTGCAGGAAGGTCAGGATGCGAATGCGCGACAACATGATCGTTCAATAATTCTTTATATCCCATAGGCGTCCGCATGGCGCACAACCGACGCAGCACATTGTCGATGCTGGTGAGCAGCGCGGGCACGCGCACGTCGCCAGGATGCACCGCGACGCGGATTACCGGGGCGAAATGCAGGATGTGGGGCAGCAATCTGGCTACCACCAGCGAGGAAGCGATGCGGCTCCTGCTGCGGCTGGCCCAGGTGATGACGGGGCCGCGCACGATGGCCCTGCCAGAGCGTGGACTCCACACCTTCATATGATCCTCCGCCAGGGCAAAACCGGATGCGACGAGGGCTGCCTTGGCGCCTTTGCCATACAGCCAGGCCGGAGCGACGAAGCCCGCGACGGGACGTCCAGTAATGTCCTCGATCAGGTCTTGGCCCGCGCGCATAAGGGCAGCGGCCGTTTCTGTCTCCAATCCCAGAAACTCGCCTTCGCCCGCTGTCATATGGCGGGCCTTGAAGGCGGCGAGGCTGCCCTTGTGCATACAAGAATCGCTATGAAACCAGCCATGCACGAACATGCTGATCCCCATATCCGACCAGGAACGCACACGGTCTGCAAAGGGCGACCCGGCAATTATTGGGTGTCGGCCCCAATGATTTGGCACGACTAGCATGGCTAGATGCTGCGGTGAAACAAAACGCGCCACCCGGTCGATCAGAATGTCGATTTCGGCCTCGAACCCTGGACCGACATCATGAATGGACACCAGCAATCGCCGCATATTTTTGACTGTTCCGCAGGACGCGCTCTTCGGCCCGGTCGCACGACGGCGCCGGAACGCAATCGCCGCAGTTGTCCGATAAAAAAAGTCATATCATACTGCGCCGGGCCGATCAGGTCGCCTTCTGAACTGCATCAACCGACAGGAAGAATCACGGACAGGCCATGACGCATAGGGCCACACTAATCCTGTTGGCTTACGGCGATATATTGGCTGCCAAAGTTACAGACGCCGCGCGATTGAAGCCGTAATCATCCTCGGTCTGAGCGGGGTGAACTGTGGCGCCTTGCGAATGGAGAAGGGGTTGCCGAATGCGAAGCTATCACCCTTTACGTCGAAAATATTGTCGACCCGAAGGCCGATCGTCCAGAAAGATCGCGACAGGTCCGCATAGGTCGACAGCGTTGCATAACGCCCCATTTCCCTGTCCAGATCGCTATCGAAGGTCAAACGCGCGCTGCCGATATAGTTGGCCTGTAGCACGGCCTGTCCTTGCCAGCCCCCTAGCGTCACATGCTGGTTGATGGCCAATCGGCCAGTCAGGTCGGGCGTCACTGGAAGACGGGTGTCGTCCAGTTTGAGACCGTCTGCGGCATGGGTAAGGCGCGCGCTTTGAAAACTTCCGCCCGCCGACACACCAAAGCCGCGACCCAGCGACCAGTCGATCGTGCCTTCGATCCCGATGATGTCGCCCCGCCCCGCGTTGCGCGTGGAAATCAGGCCGTTGGGCAACAGGAAGTCCGATTGGATATCGCTCCAGCGCGTGAAATAGCTGCTGGCGCTGAGAGACAGTCGGCCGTTTCCGGACGACTGTCGAAATCCCAGGTCAACCGTATCAAGTTCATCCGCGTTAAACCGGCCGCCATTAGATTGTCCCACAGATGCAAGACCGCCAGGCCGCATGGCACGCGCATATCGCAGATATAGGACGCCCCTTTCCGCGAACGGTCGTGACAGGGTCAGACTGGGTGACAATATCGTCTTGGCTATGCTTTGCGATCTTGTCCTTGCCATTTCTGTTGTCTCATCCTCCGCTGTCGAATGAAACAGCCTAGCCCCCACGGTTGCGTCGAGGCCGGGCAAGACCGAGAATTTATTTTCGCCAAACAGGGCAAATTCGGTCACGGTTCGGTCGAGCGATTGGACAGCCGTCGGCGACAGCGGTTGCGATACCGCCGCGATCGTCGAATGCACTCCGGTCGTGGCGCGCAGATAGGACAGGCCAATGAGCCAGGGACCGCCGTTCGAAGGTGTCAGCCGCAGTTCCTGGTTGAACAGAGTATAGGCACGCCGTTCCGTAAAGCGCGCAGCTTCCAGGATGGCGAACTGTGCGGCGGCGCCCGTCGCATCAATGACATAGTTGAATCGATGGTCGACATAGCTGGTCGCGGAACGGAGTTTGACGCTTCCCAGTTCGCCTTCGACACTGGCATGAAACAGCTTGAAATCATTATAGCTAGGTTCGGCAAACAAGGTCGATCGGCTTAGCGTCTTGCGATCCGCCACGACATATTGGCTATCGCGTGCATCAAGATCCTGCATCGCAACGCCGACGTCCACCGTCCAGAGGTTCGTTGGCCGCCAGCGTACACCAAGACGCCAGCCACTGGTTTTGACCGCATTGCTGTCCTTGCGTCCGGCGCCGCTGTCGATCCATCCCGCATCGACAAATCTATAGCCCACGGCCCGCACGGCCAAGGTGCCCTTGACGATCGGCATATTGACGATCGCTTCGCCCCCCGTTCCCGTGCCACCATGAGCGACGCTCTGGCCCGAAAGGCGGATGGCGCCGCCGATCCGGTCCAATTCCGGCTGGCGCGTAACGATATGATATATGCCGCCGAGCGCTCCTGACCCATAAAGCGGCCCCTGCGGCCCTTTGAGGATTTCGACCCGCTCTATGTCGATCAGGCGAAGGTCTGGATCGGGGGCATCAAACGTCACGCGCGCATCATCGACCTGAACTGCCACCGTTGACTGGCTTTGCCCGTTGAATGGACTGTCCGCCACGTTGCGGATGAACTGCCGATTGCGACCCGGTCCCAGGTTCGTCATCGACAGCCCTTCCATGTTCAGGCTGATGTCCCGACTGGTCGGCGACCCGGACCCTGCGGCAAGGCTATCAAGTGACAGCACGGAGACCGATAACGGTAGGGTGGCAAGGGGTTGGAGACGCTTCTGCGCGGTTACGACGATATCAGGCGCGGGAACGTCTGGTGAGGGCAAGGCAGGAGCAAGGCTGCGCACGGGCGGCGGGGTGGCTACAGCTTGCCGCTCGATTCGATACAGGGCAGGTCCCAACCTAACCGCACGATAGCCGCTGCCCTTCAGCAGCCGACCCAGAGCAGTTTCGACGGACATCGTGCCCTTCACAGGCCCGCTGAAAACATGCGGCATATCGCCGGGCAGACCGATCGAAACGCCCGCGATCGCGGATATGCGCGACAATGAGACGCTCAATGGCTCCGATGGAATATCCAGGCGATAAAGGAGTTCTTTCGCGTCCGCTGGTGCGGGATGAAAACCTGCATCAGCGATTAGCAGGAGCGCGAAGGCGAAAACCGCTACCTTGCTTCTGTACATCCACTTCCAGAACGGTCGTGAGGTCGGTGAGGAGTTTAGATCCGTCGCCAATGACCAATGTGCCAGAAAAATGACGTTGCTCCAGCGAAGGATCGAGCGAGACGGGTTTGCCCGTGTAACGTACGATATCGCCAACCACCAACGCAAGCGGGGTGTCGGTATAGGATAATCGACCCGAACGCCAACTCGCCACATCATCCTTCGGCGCAGGCGACAATGTGATGGCGGCCGCATTTCCCGTCAGCTGTTGACCGGCGGCAACCTTGATGGGCTGCTCCGTACTGGCCGAAGCCACCGTTACCGTCCCTTCGGACACTGCCACCCGAAGGGCATGACTCGCGATATTCACGGAAAAACGAGTACCGATATCGGCGATCTGATAATCCCCGGCCGACACCGCGAGTGTGCGGCCCGGATCATGCTTCACATCGAAATAGGCCTCCCCACTTGCCAGTTCGATCCGATTTGCATCTCTGCCCCGCACCACGATGCGGCTGGCAGGCGACAGTGTGACGCTGACGCCATGGGCCAGCGTGACGATACGGCTGCTGCCGCTATTGGCGCTATACTGCTCAACCGGCTCTGATGCCCGGTACATGGGGAACGCGATGATCAGGGCCACGGCGGCGGCCAGACCCCCCGCCAGATACGGCAGGCGCCGGGCGCGACGCACGGGCCGAACATCGACCGGGATTTGCGCTTCCAGCAACTGTGCGATCTGAGGCCGGTGGTCGTTGATTGCGGCGGACAAAAGAACGACCGAATCAAACGCCTCACGATGACACGGATCGGCTTCCAGCCAAGCGATATAGCCGTCCCAGTCGGCATCGTCGCTTTCCAGCGCCGCCTGCCAGGCCAACGCCTGTTCCAGCGTCGCTTCATCGATGTCCGACCGCGCCGTCATGGCGAGAGCCCTTCCAATATCCTGATAGTCCTTAGACGTCGCAAATCTGTCATACCTCAGTCCATCAGGGCGCGGCGCAGATATTTCATCGCCACGGCCATATGCTTTTCCACGCCGCTCTTGCTGATACCAAGCCGGATGGCGACCTCCCCGTGGTTGAGGCCTTGCAGCTTGTGCAGTTCGAAAGCCCGGCGAGCGCCCTCGGGCAGCGTAGCCAATGCAGAGATGAGCGCCGCGATCTCCTCCCGATCAAGCATCGTTTCTTCCGCGGTGCGGCGCTGGTCGGCTGGTTCGGCCCCGCCGCTCACGAAGCCCGTTTCCTCGTCCGACCATCGGCGGTCGCGCGCCATGCGCCGCTGACGCTCGCGCAAACGATCGACGATCAGATTTTGGGCCATACGGAACAAATAGGCGCGACCGTTAACAACGGGTCCCGATGGCTGGGTCCGCGCACGGATCCATAGTTCCTGAAGAAGGTCTTCCGCCTCGGCCGAGTCGCCGGTGCGAGCGGTTAGAAACCGCAGAAGTTCGGTGCGATGGATACCATAGGCCGATTGAAGCTCATTCTTATGATCGGCACTCATCGATCCTGTTTGTCCGATATCCATCGGCTCCGAAAGGGCGAAAATCACCTTTATGTCCGGTTCGACGGGCACGCCCAAGGGTATCTGCCTGTCTGCCGATCATATGGCGATGGCAACCCGTCGTCACCTATGTTGGGCACGCACATGCCCGTGCTGCCCTGAACGTCCTTCCCGGCGCTGTGTCGATCCTTCGGGGTCGGGTTGACCCTCGCAGGCTTCCGTCCGGGGCTTGTGAGGGGGCGAAGTCCCCGGTCCCCTAGTGCCATTGGGGGGCGGGGCTCCCTCGTTGTTGCGCGCCCCACCTTAGCCCGGTCCCCGCCATAGGACCGGGCTTCTTTTTGCGCCCTAGAACGGGATCGTGGCAACCGCCGGAACCCATCGGCGAAAGCCATGTGAGCGATCTTGCCTACGGCCTATCAATAACGGCGCTTTTCGTCGTTTTGATGATCGGAGGCGGCTTCGTCATGATGGCAAGCGGGATCGAAGGCGATTGGTTTTGGGCTTGGGTGCTATTCCTGTTGGCCGGGCAAAGGTTCCTTTGGAGCCGTCGCAAGGCGGCAAGGAAGCGGGGCGGTTTGTGAGATTTGTCGCAATCGCAGGATAGGGCGAAGCAGTCGATAGCTGCCTGTCCAAGCACCGATAAGCGAGGGGCAATTTGTGGGACGGCCAATCGCTTTCTCCATAGAAGCTAGTAAATTCAGCTACTTATGTAAGGAATTGGCGGAGACGGAGGGATTCGAACCCTCGGTACCGTATTCACAGTACGACGGTTTAGCAAACCGTTGGTTTCAGCCACTCACCCACGTCTCCAAACATGGCCTGAACACCCGCTTGGAGCGGGACAGCGGCTAGGCGAGAAGCGCTATAACGGCGGCTTTCGCGCAAGGCAACGGGTGTATGCCATGAAATTCTTACAAACTTGTCCGCAGGATTCGTTCCAGCCCGGAATCGACTCGGGTCGCCGTTCGTTCATTGTCGTTTCAGCTTGCTTTCCGATAATCTGATAGCTGGTCGAAGAGCGGAAAATTCGGGGAGTAGCGGGCATGATCGGGATTTTAAGGCGTGCGACGGCTCGCAATGTGCGGCGCGGTGCGTTGGCGTTCGCAGCCGCGGGTATGGCGTTCAGTCCAATTGTTGCGACCGCGCAGGTGCGCACGGTCGATCCCAACACCGCAATCGACGCGGACCTCGCGCCCGTTCCGCCCGCGAACAGCACCCCGACCGACCCCGGCATCGACCACAGCGTTCCGTCCCCCAGCAATACGGCGCCGGATTATGCCCCGCCTGCGGCGAACAGCACCGCCACCGGCGCGCCGGTAACGTCCAATTCGCCCCCTGCCGCCTTGAGCCCGAGCGAATCCTATCAGGAAGATGATCTGATCGGGGCGGCCGAGGGCGTCTTTGGGAAGGGGGCCGAGGGGCTTGCCGGCATGATCGAGAAGATCCTGAAGGATCAGGGCCGTCCCAACGCCTATATTGCCGGGCGAGAAGCATCCGGCGCATTTGTCGTTGGCCTGCGCTATGGGTCCGGCACGCTCAACCACAAGGTGGAAGGCAAGCGGGAGGTCTATTGGACCGGGCCGTCGATCGGCTTCGACGTGGGCGGCAACGCGGCCAACACCTTCGTTCTGGTCTATAATCTCTACGACACGCAGGACCTTTACCACCGCTTCCCCGCTGCCGAAGGCACAGCCTATATCGTCGGTGGCTTCACGGCCAGCTACCTGCGTTGGGGCAGCGTCGTGCTGATCCCTATCCGTCTGGGCGTGGGTTATCGGCTGGGCATCAATGCTGGCTACATGAAGTTCACAGAAAAGCGGAACTGGCTGCCCTTTTGATCTGGTTCAAAGGACAAAGCTAAGCTGCTGGCCTCCCTCGACCGGCTCTTCGGTGTCAAGATTATGCACCCCAAGACCCAGCAGCCGAACGCCCATGGGCAGCGGCAGCTGGGCGAGCAGCAGGGTGCGCGCCGTTTCCGCTAGCAGGTCGGGCGACCGAACCGGGGCGCCCATGCTTTTCGACCGGGTGATGATCCGGAAATCGGCGAATTTGATCTTCAGGACGATGGTGCGGCCATAGGCCCCGCTCTTCTCGATCCTGCCCCATAGACTTTGCGAGATCCGGTCTATTTCGACGACCAGCGCGTCCTGCGTTATCAGGTCGTCGAAAAATGTATCCTCGACACTGACGGATTTTCTTTCCTGCCGCTCATGGACCGGCCGGTCGTCCTCTCCCCGCGCGGCACGATAATAAAAGGGGGCCGCGCTGCCGAAATGCTGCTGGAGGAAAGGCAGGTCCCGCGCGCGAAGGTCGGCGCCGGTTTCAATCCCCAACGCCTGCATCCGCCGTGCCGTCACCGGCCCCACGCCATGGATGCGTCGCACAGGCATCTCCGCCATGAAGCCTGCTCCTTCGCCGGGTCGCACGACGCAAATGCCGTCCGGCTTGTTCTGATCTGAAGCGAGTTTGGCTATCAACTTGTTGTAGGATACGCCCGCCGAGGCGGTGAGGCCCGTTTCTTCGTGGATCATGCGCCGGATTTCCTGGGCGATGACCGTTGCGGAGGCTAGGCCCGGCTTGTTCACCGTGACATCGAGATAAGCCTCATCAAGCGAAAGCGGCTGAATGATGTCGGTGAAGCGGGCGAAAATCTCCCGCACATGAGCCGAAACGGCGCGATAGACCTCGAACCGGGGCTTCACGAACAGAAGATCCGGACAGAGCCGCCGCGCCCGCGCGCCGGGCATGGCCGATTTCACGCCAAATGTGCGGGCCTCATAGCTGGCGGTGGCAACGACCCCTCGCGGGCCGCCGCCGCCCACGGCGATCGGCTTGCCGCGCAAGGTTGGGTCGTCGCGCTGTTCGACCGACGCATAAAAGGCATCCATGTCGATATGGATGATCTTGCGCGGCCCGGAATCCATGGCGGGGGTTTATGCCACAGCAGGAACGAAAGCAAAACGCGGAAGGCGTCGTCAGGTCAGGACTTCTTGTCCTTCAAGGACTGGAGGACAGCGAAAGGACTGGCCTGTTCTTCCGACAGGACGCCTGCTTCCCGCAGATAGGAGTCCGCGTCGGCAGAACGGGGATAGGGCGTCATGGCCAAGGCCATGGTTTCGGCGACCGCTTCCCCCATATCGATCGTCTGCCCGTCAAAGCCAATGACGTCGCAATCCTCCGAATCGATTTCCAGTTCCTCGTCATCGCCTTCATCGCCGTGCTCCGCGACGAAGCGCAGCAGGAATTCGGTGTCGATCTTCTCGGGCACGGCGACGCCCGTAGCGACGCAGGGCTGGGCCAGTTCCGCCCGCACGCGCCCGCGTGCCTCGATGCCGCTATCATTTTCGCTCAGCGCATAATCGGCTTCAAGGCGGCTGAGCGAAACCAGATTGAATCGCTTCGCCAGTGCCTCTCGCTCATCGGCGTCGGCGGTGATGGTAACCCCTTGCGCATGTCGCGCGATCTGATCGGCGCGCACCGGGCGAGAGAATTCGGGTGCCGGGTTGTTCATCCGAGATCTCCGGTCAGCAAAGCGTCCAACGGCAATGCGGAAAGTCGAACCCAGCGCGATCGCAAGCAAGATTCGACATGGGTTATCGCATCACCCGGCGTCGCGCCACGATACAGGTTGCGCTCCAACGCTTCCCGCAGCTCCGCCTCGCCCAGCAGTGCCGCTTTATAGGCTGACAGCCTGCCGCCCAGCGCGCTCACCATCCGGCCGATATGCTTGCCCACCACGACGTCGCCGACGCCTTCCTGACGCAGCTGGCCATCCATGTCATCGACGAACAATTCCGTCAGCCAGACGCTTTCCTGCGCGGCGCCCATCGCTTCCATCCGCATCAGCACCTGGGCGAGGATGGCGACGATCATGTCGAACCGCCCGTCCATCGTGTCGGGGACCTGGCCTTCCATATACCAATGCGGCTGACGCCCTTCATGGACGATGGCCTGATAGAGCGGCTGCATCGCGTCCTTGGGATCGGTTCGCGCGAACAGGCGCTGAAAGAGGTTTGGCATGTCGAAGCAGTTTCCTGGCTGAGCTGAGCGGAGGCCCCCTTGCCGGGGGTCGCGCATTTCCATATTGATCGGCGGGCCGCGCGATGCAATGGCGGCTTTGGTTTTCGCGTTTTCCCGGGGCCTGTCCCGGCAGGAGAAGTTCATGCGTCAGTTCAGCCGACATCTGTTGCTCGCCGTCGGCCTTGGCGCGCTGGTCCTCGGTACATCCGCCTGCACCCGCATCCGGACGCATCAGGGCTATCAGGTGGACAAGCTGCTGGTCGATTCGATCCAGCCGGGCATCGACAACCGTGCCTCCGTGGAAGGAACGCTGGGCCGACCCAGCTTTACCGCGCAATTTGGGGATCAGGACTGGTATTATGTGTCGCGCGACATGCGGGCGCTTGCCTTTTCCAATCCCAAGCCCGTGGCCCAGACCGTGTTGCATGTCCGTTTCGACCCTGCGGGCAATGTGACTGCCGTGGATCGCATGGGGCTTGAGCAGGTCGCCAAGATATCGCCCGCGGGCGACAAGACGCCGACCCTTGGCCGCCATCGCAGCCTGTTCGACGAGATTTTCGGAAATATCGGCGCGGTGGGTGCCGGTGGCATGGGCGGCGGCGGTGGCGGCAGCAATACCGGCGGCGGTCCTAACGGTTCTTAAGGACAGGATAGCAAAGCTGTCCGGGGTCAACGCTTCCTTTTAGCGAAGCCTTATTACCGGATTCCCGCTGGCGGCTGTGGCAAGAAAGCCTCGTCGTCGCGAGTCTCGAGCAGGCTTGCGTGCCAGTATCGGTGACATCAGAAAATTCCGGCGATCCAAGTCATTGGACTTGTTTGGAAACGCGGTTAATTTTTCGCGTTAACAAATAGAGACTCGCAACGGCGACGGCTCAGGCATATGCTCGATTAGTGTCGTCGGCAGTAAGACTAAAGTAGTATATCTCGCGCTGCGCATACGGCATACTACATAAGGTTAAAGTCAGAATATAACGCATTAACAGTTCGTTAGCGAATTCTGGCACTAACCCTAAATTTCCGCGAGCAGTTCAGGACTCTCGTCGCGCAAATATGCTAGTCATAACTCGTTGAAACGAAAAGAAAGGGTCGCACTGCAGGCATTTGGAAACTGGTCTTTCACGCTTCGTTTGGGGCCTGCTACGAAGGTGGAAGGGATCATGAGGGGAATACCCAATGGCTTACCCAGTCAATGTGCGTCTGTTGTGCGGTAATGCAATTGTTAGAGAAGGGTTGAGCCGGATTCTCACTGAGCGAGATTTCCGGGTTAACCAATATCCCAATATTGCCGCTGCACTTCAGAAGGCGGAGGTGCCGGAAGAAGATACCGGGCCGTCGCTGCTTCTGGTCGATAATGGAACTGAAGAACTTGATGCGGACAGCGTTGCCGTCCTTCAACGGCGATTCCCCTGTTCCTATCTGGTAGTTCTGTCCGACCGGTTCGATTTCCAGACGATGCTGAAAGCCTTCCGGCTTGGTGCGATGGGCTATATCATTAAGGAAATCAGCTGTGACCGTCTGGTGGCCACGCTGCACTTGGTGGCGATGGGCGAGCGGGTGCTTCCGCCGCAACTCGCCGATGAATTGCAGTCGCGGCCGACACTCACGGACGCGCTGGAGGTTGAACGGCCAGTCGATGCCGCCAGCCTGTCGGATCGCGAACTGGAAATCCTGCGCTGGCTGATCATGGGATGCCCCAACAAGGTGATTTCCAAGAGAATGGATATCAGCGAGGCGACGGTGAAGGTCCATGTGAAGGCGGTGCTGCGCAAGCTGCGCGTCAAGAACCGCACGCAGGCTGCGATCTGGGCAGCCAACCATGGAATGCGTGGGCGGGTGCCGGAGGTAGAGCCGGTAGTGCCAGTGGAGGTGACGATCCCCCATCCCGCACAGCTACCGCCGCTTGAATTGGCTGCCATGCCGCTCAGCCGTGCCTGAACTGGACCGTGGCCCCAAAAGGGCTGCGGTCACCCCCCCCCTCATAAATTCTGACTGATGCTCCTGCGCGCAAACGCAGGAGCATTCAGAAGTCCGAGGCGGGGCGGGGCTTCGGCCTGTTGAACAATAGCAAAAGCTGCTATGCTGACCCCGTCCAAGACTCAAGGCGGGAGAGGTCCTATGGCCACGCGCTGGACCATCAAGGGCAAGGAATTTGTCCACTGCAATTGCGCCTATGGTTGTCCCTGCCAGTTCAATGCGTTGCCGACGCATGGACATTGTCAGGCCGTTGCCGCGATCGACATCGAACAGGGTCATCATGACGGCACCGACCTGTCGGGCTTGCGCATCGGCCTGATCGTCGCCTGGCCGGGGCCGATCCATGAAGGCATGGGCGAAGCCGTTCCGATCGTCGATGAACGGGCGGACGCGGCGCAGCGAGAAGCGTTGCTGCGCATCATGAGCGGGCTGGACACGGTGCCTGGCGCCACCTTCTTCCAGGTTTTTGCCACGACCTACACCAAGGTGCACGATCCCGTATTCGCGCCTATCGACCTACGGGTGGACATTGACGGCCGATCCGCGCAGCTGAATGTTCCCGGTTGGATCGACGCGCGTGGCGAACCGATCGTCAACCCGGTGACGGGAGAAGCCCATCGCGCGCGCATCAACCTGCCCCAGGGCTTTGAATATGATGTGTGCGAGGTCGGTCGCGGTTGGGCGCAAACCCAGGGGCCGGTCGATGTGCAGCTCAGCGATTCCCATGCGCAGTTCGCCGAGCTTCACCTGACCGAGAGTGGCGTTGTCCATTAGGCCGGTGCCTCCACCAGATGGCGGCCCTTCCGTTGTCCATCAACTATTGTCGCGAAACAGCCTGATCGTCGGAGCGGCGCTGCTGCTGCTGGTGATGATGGCCTGGATATGGCTGCTCTCCATGCCGGACGCCTCTATGGCGGACATGGCGGGGACAGGGATGGCGGACATGCCGATGGGCGGAATGCCCATGGCCATCCAGCCCTTGTCGCCCAGCTATTTTCTCGCGGCCTTCGCCATGTGGTCGATCATGATGGTCGCCATGATGCTTCCTTCCGCCGCGCCCATGATATTGCTGCATGCGCGGATCGATCGAGCGACCAGTCACTATGCGCGTTTGCTGCACAGCCTTATGGTCATGGGCTCTTATCTGCTCATTTGGATAAGTTTTTCAGCGATCGCGGTTGGTGCACAGGCCCTGCTGTTGCATGGTGGCTATTTGTCAGCCGAGACGCTGTCTCTGGGTGGCCGCGTGGGCGCTGCTGGCCTGTTGCTGGTGGCGGCTCTCTATGAATTGACGCCTGCCAAGCATCGTTGCCTGGAAAATTGCCAGTCGCCGCTCATCTTCATTCATCGCTATTGGCGCCCCGGTGCACGCGGCGCGTTCCAGATCGGCATGCGGCATGGACTTTATTGTCTTGGCTGCTGCTGGGCGCTGATGCTGCTGCTGTTCGTGGGCGGCGTCATGAATCTCGCCTGGATCGCATTTTTCACATGCCTGGTCGCAGCCCAGAAGATGGCGCCACCGCGCTGGCGGTTGGACCGGTGGACCGCTGCATTCCTGTTTGTCGCGGCACTGTTTGTCGCGCTTCGCTGACGACGGGTGAGCCGCGCGGCAACCGGGGCCGAACCGGAGCAACCGCTGCATTGCGCAGTAGTTGCTCCGATGCCGGACTGTCAGCCGATGGTGTCTTCGAAGATAGCCATGGTGCGTTCGAAACGGGCGAACAGATCATCAAGCTCTTCGGCGGTGATGATAAGCGGCGGGCAGAAGACGATCGTATCGCCCAGCGCCCGCACGATCAGGCCCTGTGTCAGCCCGATTTCGACCAAGCGCGCCCCGGCCTTTACTGCGGGGTCGAAGCTGGTCCGGTTTTCAGGATCGGCATAAAGCTCGATAGCGCCTACCAGGCCAACCCCACGCACTTCGCCGACATATTTGCGGCCTTCATAGCTGCGCAGCGCCTTCCAGAATTGCGGCATCAATGACTGCACATGGCCGACGACATTATCTTCTTCGTAGATTTTGAGCGTTTCCAGGGCGATGGCGCAGCTGACCGGATGGCCCGAATAGGTGAAGCCGTGGCCGAAGGTGCCGATGGTGCCGCTGTTCCGGGCGATCGGAGCATAGACCTTCTCATTCACCATCACCGCCGAAATCGGTGCATAGCCGGACGACAGCCCCTTCGCCGTTGTGAGGATATCGGGCTTCATGCCGAAAGTGGTCGAACCGAACATCTCACCCGTCCGGCCATAGCCGCACACCACTTCGTCCGCGACGAGAAGCACGTCATATTTCGCCAGTACCTCCTGGACCTTTTCGAAATAGGTAGCCGGCGGCGGAAGCACCCCGCCCGCGCCCATGACCGGTTCGGCGAAGAAGGCGGCGACCGTCTCCGGCCCTTGTTCCAGGATCAGCTTTTCAAGATTGTCGGCGAGGCGCGTCGCGAAATCCTCTTCGCTTTCGCCAGGTTCGGCGTAGCGGAAATAATGCGGGCAATCGGTATGCAGAATATTATGGATGGGCAGGTCGAAATCGCGATGATTGGTGACAAGCCCGCTCAAGCTGGCCGACGCCACGGTAACGCCGTGATAGGCGTTGCGTCGGGCGATGATCTTCTTCTTCTCCGGCTTGCCGATGGCGTTATGATAATACCAGATCAGCTTCACAGCAGAATCGTTTGCTTCCGACCCGCTGTTCGCAAAGAACACCTTCGACATCGGGACAGGCGCGATCGACAGCAGCTTGTTGGCAAGCGCGATCACGGCCGGATTGGAACGTCCGGTGAAGGTGTGATAATAGGGCAATCCACGCAGCGCTTCGCAGCCCGCCTTGGCCAGACGCTCGTTGCTGAAGCCCAGAGAGGCGCACCACAGGGCAGACACCGCCTCAAGATAGCGGTTCCCTCGATCGTCTTCCACGAACACGCCATCGCCCTTGGTTATAACGAGGGGGCCGACCTCGGGATGGGTCGCCAGGTTCGTGAAGGAGTGGAAGTGAGCTGCAATATCAGCTGCAGCATTTTCGCTGGGATCGTACATTATCTTCGTGCTTCCGATCTTTTAGAAACTGACATTTCGGCCGTCTCCGAGATGGATATGCGCCCGACGACCATTACGCGCAGAATGCGGGGATCGACTTACCCTCATCCATGCAGGGAAGTAGCGTGCCCGTCGGATGCATAAGAATTTTGTGGACACTTATCAACACATGATCATGAGACGGGGTGGTTTGTCTGCGATTCCCGTCGAGTGAGGGCAGCGAACAAGTCCAGATAGAGGGATTTTCCAGCTTTTCTCCCGACCCGGATGCTAAAATTGGGTCAATCCATCCATATATGCGATTCTCAGGCCCAATGATGGAGGGTGGTTGGAGTTGCCATGACCCGACGCGTGCCCTTCCAGGACTTTGCCCCGCCCATATGCCCCAAACACCGCTTCGGCGAGCGATCACCGCCGCCTACCGGCGCGAGGAAGCCGCGTGCATCGCGCCGCTGCTGGAAGCCGCGACACTTGAGCCATCGGATCGCGAAGCGATCAGAAAAATCGCCCGCCTGCTCGTGACCACGCTGCGCGCCAACCATAGGGGCAACGGCGTGGAAGGTCTGATACAGGAATATTCACTTTCCAGTGAAGAGGGCGTGGCGCTGATGTGCCTCGCCGAAGCGTTGTTGCGTATTCCCGATCAGACGACACGCGACGCATTGATCCGCGACAAGCTTTCTAATGGCGATTGGGGATCGCATCTGGGCGGCGGCAAATCACTGTTCGTCAACGCAGCAACATGGGGCCTGGTCGTGACCGGCAAGCTGGCCGGCAGCGTTGATGACCGGGGATTGGGCGCCGCGCTGACCCGACTGGTGGCGCGCGCGGGGGAGCCGGTGATCCGTCGCGGCGTCGATCTCGCCATGCGGATGATGGGCGAACAGTTCGTCACGGGGGAGACGATCGAGCAGGCACTGAAGCGCGCCCGGAGTATGGAAGCAAAGGGCTTCCGTTATAGCTATGACATGCTGGGTGAGGCGGCGACGACCGGGGCCGATGCCGACCGTTATCATGCCGATTATGAGCGTGCCATTCACGCGATCGGAAAGGCGGCGCGCGGACGCGGCGTGTATGAAGGCCCCGGCATTTCCATCAAGCTGTCGGCGCTACATCCCCGCTATGCCCGCTCTCAGGCGGATCGGGTGATGGGGGAATTGCTGCCCCGCGTGCGGCAATTGGCCCTGCTCGCCAAAAGCTATGATATCGGCCTCAACATCGATGCCGAGGAAATGGGCCGGCTCGAACTCTCTCTTGATCTTCTCGAAAGTCTGGCGACAGACGCGGAACTGGCCGGATGGGATGGCCTGGGGTTCGTCATTCAAGCCTATGGGAAGCGCTGCCCGTTCGTCATCGACTGGATCATCGATCTTGCCCGGCGTTCAGGACGCCGCATGATGGTCCGTCTGGTGAAGGGCGCCTATTGGGACGCGGAGATCAAGCGTGCCCAGGTTGACGGCCTTGCCGACTTCCCCGTCTACACGCGCAAGGTGCACACCGATGTTGCCTATATCGCCTGCGCAAAAAAGCTGCTTGCGGCCCCCGATGCGATCTTTCCGCAATTTGCGACCCATAATGCGCAGACCCTCGCGACCATTTACCGCATCGCAGGCCCTGATTTCAGCGTCGGCCAATATGAGTTTCAGTGCCTGCATGGCATGGGAGAGCCGCTTTACGAACAGGTCGTGGGCAAGGAAAATCTCGACCGCCCGTGCCGCATCTATGCGCCGGTTGGCACGCATGAGACGCTGCTTGCCTATCTGGTCCGCCGCTTGCTTGAGAATGGCGCCAACTCCTCCTTCGTCCATCGTATCGCGGACCCGGCGGTTTCGGTCGAGGATCTGATCGCTGATCCGGCCGAGGTGGTCCGTGCCATGCCCCATCCCGGCGCGAAGCATGACCTGATCGTCCTGCCCGCCGATCTGTATCCCGATCGGCGCAATTCAACCGGCTTCGACCTTAGCGACGAAGGCACGCTCGCCGCCCTGTCGCAGGCCCTTCGCGATAGCGCCGCGATCGAGTGGAGGGCGGTCCCGACCTTCGGTTCAGGGAAGGCGCGCGCCATACTCAACCCAGCCGATCATCGGGACAGGGTCGGCACGGTGGTGGAACTGGCGGCCGAGGATGCCGCCGCACTCATGTCCCGTGCCGCGACGTCCGATTGGAGCAGCAGGGTGGTGGAGGAGCGCGCAGCCATTCTGGAACGCGCCGCCGATGCGATGCAGGCGCGCATGCCGATCCTGCTCGGTCTGTTGATCCGCGAAGCCGGGAAATCTCTTTCCAACGCAATCGCGGAGGTTCGCGAGGCGGTCGATTTCCTCCGCTATTATGCGACGCAGGCACGGGCCAATATCGGTGCCGGGCAAGATCCTCTGGGACCGACCCTGTGCATCAGCCCGTGGAATTTTCCCCTCGCAATCTTCACCGGTCAGGTCGCTGCCGCTCTGGTTGCAGGCAATCCGGTGCTGGCAAAACCCGCAGTCCAAACGCCACTGATCGCGGCGGAGGCCGTGCGCTTGCTGCATGAGGCGGGCGTGCCCCGGCATGCTCTGCAACTGGCGCCGGGCGATGGCGCGTTGGGCAGCGCACTGGTCGCGGCGCCGGAAACTGCGGGCGTCATGTTCACGGGATCGACTGCCGTTGCGCGAATGATTCAGGGCCAGCTTGCCAAGAGGCTTTCACCCGCAGGTCGCTCTATTCCGTTTATCGCCGAAACGGGGGGACAGAACGCGATGATCGTCGACTCGTCTGCTCTCGCCGAACAGGTGGTGGCGGACGTGCTGGTCTCCGCGTTCGACAGCGCGGGTCAGCGCTGTTCCGCGCTGCGCATACTCTGCCTGCAGGAAGAGGTCGCGGATCGCATTCTCCTGATGCTCAAGGGCGCGTTGCGGGAAATGCGCGTTGGCAGCACCGATGCGCTGAGGACGGACATCGGGCCGGTGATCACGCAGGCGGCAAAGAAGGGGATCGATCAGCACATTGCCAGAATGCGCGAGCGCGGAAAACGGGTTGATCAACTCACCCTGCCTGCCGAGGCGGCACACGGCACCTTCGTTGCGCCAACGATTATCGAGATTGACGATATAGGCGAACTGGAGCGAGAGGTTTTCGGCCCGGTTCTGCATGTCGTGCGTTTCCGCCGGGAACGGTTGGGCGCGCTGATCGATTCGATCAACGCCACTGGCTATGGGCTGACCTTCGGCCTTCATACCCGCCTCGATGAGACGATCTCTTATGTTACATCGCGGGTGAGGGCGGGCAATCTCTACGTGAACCGCAACATGATCGGCGCGGTTGTCGGCGTCCAGCCGTTTGGGGGCTGTGGGCTCTCTGGAACGGGACCCAAGGCTGGTGGTCCGCTTTATCTTAACCGGCTGGCGACGCACCCATCCGCTTTCGGATGGAAGTCGCGGCATCCGGCTTCACCCATCCATGATTTCGCGAACTGGCTGGAAGAAAAGGGCGAAATCGGCAGCGCGGCAAAAGCCCGCAACTACGCCGCCGCCTCCGCTGTTGGGTTGGAACACGCGCTCGCCGGACCCGTCGGGGAACGTAATCTTTACAGCCTGCATCCCCGTGGTCAGGTGCTGATGAAGCCGCAGAGCCGGGATGGATTGTTCGAACAGATGGCTGCCATCCTTGCGACCGGGAACCGGGGCGTGGTTGCAGAGGCGCTTCCCGACGATCTGCCCTCTAATGTCGCCGCTGCATTCGCGGTCCTGCCTGACGGGCCTTGCGCAGTTGCGCTGGTGGAAGGAGACGAGGCTGCCGTTGCCCGAGCCGCGGCGGAAGTCGCGGCTATGCCGGGGCCGATCATATCCGTTCATGCAGCCAAGCAGGACCAGCCCCTTGCCTATCATTGCGATTGGTTGCTCGAAGAAGTGTCGATCTCCATCAACACGACTGCTGCTGGAGGTAATGCCAGCCTCATGATGATCGGATAAGCGCTTACGCCGACGCTTCCATAGCCGATCCCTTCACGGATTGCGCTACAGCAGCTTCAACCGGATGTTTCGATATTCGACCTTCATCGGCGGACCTACGTGCGCCTGCATCCCGATCTCGCCCTTGCGCCGACGATCCGCCGACTCATCGGTCGCCGCGGCCATCAATTGGCCGTTCAACAGATGATAGATGGCCGAACCCTTGGCGATGATATGGGCTTCGTTCCATTCAGCTTTGATCGCTGCTTTCAGAGGGCCGGGCTCACCAATCGAACCGATTATTTGCGACGGCGGGAACGTTGTTCGCGCAAACTGACCACGGCGCGCGATAAAGCCGCGTCCCCTCTCTTCATAGACCATAGCCGTGAAGAGATTCCGGCCGTCGATATCAAACTGTAGCCCCGACATGGCGAAGCGGTTGGTGGGCGTGATCTCGTCTTTGACAACGGTGCTGCGGTAGTTGACCCCACTGTTGCCTTCAAGAGTGATCCGATACTCCACCTTCAATTCGAAATCCTCGGGCTTCCCGCCTTCCCAGATCAGGAAAGTGTTGCTCCGAAGCAGGGTGTCCGGCGTCACTTCGCCAACTATGCAGTAATCTTCCACGCGCCAGTATCGCGGATCACCGCGCCAGCCCGCCAGGGTGTGGCCGTCAAACAAGGATTTGAACCTTGGCCCGTCGCCGTCAATCGGCCGGGGCATCAGGAGCATGGCTTTTGGCGCAGGCGCCTCTGACCGTTGCGCCGCCAAGGCCCAGCGAGGGAACAGCGCCAACGTGGTAGCTGCGGCGATGAACGTCCGACGTCCGGTCCTTTGATCCATGCTGCTCTCCACTGTCGATGTGCTGGTTCGACGATTAACAGCATGGTCGCGAAAAGTCCTGTTCGGTCAAGCCGGTTGCGATGCGCATGACATCGCCATTCCCCGGTCACAAGAACGACTTTTTGCACTCAGCCTTCTGCTGGCAGGTGATCTGCCAGACGGCGAAACCATGCTCGTAGAGCTGGTCGCTTGATTGGAAAGGTCTCTCTTCGGCGTGTGATCATTCCACCTTATCCTCCAATTAGAATTATCTATCTCAAGCCATCAGATATGGAGATTTGACGTTGGCCACGTGAAAGGGGGATGCTCGATTAATCACGGCAAGCGAGTTCGTCGCAAGCGTCCATGAAGTAATGGTTGGGCTAAGCCTATAGCCTCCAACGCAAAGTCTGGGAAATTACCGCGTTATTGTCATCATTTTAATATTAATTGGGGGAAGCGTGATGGGAATATATCGAAATAT
The DNA here is from genome assembly GCF_015693305.1 of Sphingobium sp. Cam5-1. Lineage (NCBI taxonomy): Bacteria > Pseudomonadati > Pseudomonadota > Alphaproteobacteria > Sphingomonadales > Sphingobiaceae > Sphingobium > Sphingobium sp. Cam5-1. Next base: position 2,535,440 of record NZ_CP065138.1, read on the forward strand.
CGACGGAAAAAGCTCCAAGCCATGGTTGCGGGCCAGCCTTTATTCTGGAACGATCCTGTCTCTTCTTGGTGTCCCAGCCTATGCGGTCGCGGCGGAACAGCCTGCAGGCGCCAATGGAGGCGCGGAAATCATCGTCACCGCCAACAAACGTGAATCGACGATCCAGAAAACCCCGATGAGCATTACCGCCGTAACTGGCGAGCAGCTTGAAAATCGCGGCATTTCACGCCTTGAAGATGCGATCCGGACAGTGCCGAGCGTTACGGTGCGGTCCGCAGGTCCGGGTCAGACGGAACTGTCCATGCGAGGTCTTGCTGCTGCGGGCGGTTCCGCGCCGACCGTGGGCTTCTACCTCGACGACATCGCGCTCACTCCGCCGGTAGGGTCGTGGAGCCGCACCGTCATCGATCCTTCCCTTTATGACCTGGCCCGCGTCGAAGTGCTGCGTGGTCCCCAGGGAACGCTCTATGGCGGTGGATCGATGGGCGGCACCATTCGCCTGATCACTAACCAGCCGAAGTTGGATGAATTTGGCGGCTCGGTGTCGCTGGACGGTTCAATGACGAAGGGCGGTAGCAAGCCCAATGGCACGCTCAGCGTCGCGCTCAACATCCCGCTGCTCAAGGACAAGGCCGCATTCCGCCTGGCTGCAACGGAAAGCTATGTCGGCGGCTGGATAGATCGCGTCGTGGTGGATCCGTTCCCGTTCCCGACCGGCAGCGGTTGCGCCCCATTTCAGGGCTGCGACCGTGGCGCGGTTGAAAATGCTCCCGTGTCCAAGCGCTTCAAGAACGTGAACTGGACGCATACGACCAATGTTCGCGGAACATTGTTAGTCAAGCCGACGGACAACATCACCTCAACCACCACCGGGCTGATCCAATATACGCGCCAGGGCGGCGCCAATACGTTCGACGTTCCGCCCGGCGAAAAATATATGGCGCACTTCCAGCCATATGACATCGCCGAGCCTTATCGTGACAAGTTCTGGCTGCTCGGCAATTCGACAGCGGTCGACATGAACTTCGCGACGCTGACCTTCGTCACCAGCTACTGGAAGCGTAATCAGGCGCTGACCCAGGACACGACCGAAGCCTATCAGAACTATTTCAACCTGCCCACATTCCCGACCAATCCCTATGAGATCCAGCTCGGGTGGAATGACGTCAACCAGTTTTCGGAAGAAGTCCGCCTGGCGTCCAATGGCAGCGGAAGGTTCAAATGGATCGCAGGCGCTTTTTATGCCAATCTGAAATCCGTAAACCGCAGCTTCACGCAAGATCCGGCCCTTTGCGGCTTTTCGAACGGTGGCTGCCCGGCAAACCCGGATGGCATCATCTTTGATGCGACCCAGATCTTCAAGGTCAAGCAATATGCCTTCTTCGGCGAGGCATCTTACAAAATCACGCCGGAACTTACCTTTACGGCAGGCGGGCGCTATTTCCACTTCGACAACTCGCTGGATCTGACGCAAAACGGCTATTTCACGCCGACGGGTAATCTGGGGATCACGAGGATCACATCGGAAAAGAAGAACCAGGGTTTCACGCCCAAGTTCAACCTGTCCTACGAGCCCAGTTCCAACCTCACCCTCTATGCAACTGCGGCTCAGGGTTTCCGGCCTGGGGGCGTCAACCAGACGGTGCCTGTGACGGGACCGGGATCGTGCTTGCCCGGATTGCAGGCCTTGGGCCTGACTCAGGCGCCTTCGGGATATGATGCCGACAAGATCTGGACCTATGAGGGCGGCGAGAAGTTCCGGACCAAGGGCGTGACCTTCAACGCCAGCTTCTACTATAATAAATGGTCAGGCATTCAGCAGCTTCTGACGCTGCCCTGCGGCTTTGGCTATACGACGAATGCGGGTTCAGCCGCGACCTACGGCCCGGAAGTGGAAGCAAGCTTCCAGCTGACCCCCGAAATCTCGGCACAGGTAAGCGGCACTTACACGCATGCGAAGCTGACCAGCGTGCTGCCTGGCACCGGCTATTCGGTCGGTCAGCAGATCCTGAATATTCCCAAATATCAGGTCACTGGAGCACTAACCTACAGCCGAACGGTCATGAACGACGTCCTTCTGACGCTGCGCGCCGAAGATACGCTGGTCGGTCCGGCACAGGATGTGTCCTTCAGCTATTACCGGCTGCCGTCCTACAATCTGCTCAACCTGCGCATGCAGTTCGAACGGGATAACTGGTCCGCGGCACTATATGTCAACAACGTTACCGACGAACGTGCCCAGATTTCGGCCAATAATACGGGCATGAGCGTCAACAGCCCCGCGCTGTTCCGCATAGCGACCAACCAACCGCTGACCGTTGGCGTCAACTACAATTATCGTTTCTGATCTCTCCGCCTGGGGATTGGAGCCGTCACTACGTGGCGGTTCCAATCCCCTCTCTTTCAAGACATGTTGGATCCTGGCCGTGAATCGTCGCACACTATATACCGGGCCTTTGAAAGCATCACGACATGGCGACGATTGATCTGAACAGCGACCTGGGAGAAAGTTTCGGCGCATGGCGGATGGGCGATGATGCCGCCATGCTCGCCATCGTTTCCAGCGCCAACATCGCTTGCGGTTTTCATGCGGGCGACCCGGCGGGCATCCTGTCGGTATTGCGGGAGGCCGCAGCCCGAGGAGTGGCCATAGGCGCGCACATTGCCTATCCCGATCTGGTTGGCTTCGGCAGGCGCAACATGGATCCCAGCAGCGCCGAACTTGTCGCCGACACCATCTATCAGATCGGCGCGCTTCAGGGCCTGGCCAGCGCGGCAGGTACGCGTGTGCGCTACGTCAAACCGCATGGCGCCCTCTACAACACCATCGCCACCGATGAACGGCAGGCGGTCGATGTCATTGCAGGCATCAAGGCGATCGATCCCGGCCTGATCCTGATGGTCGGCGCGGGCGCGTCAGTCGTCGATCAGGCGCGTGATGCGGGCCTTCGGGTCGTACGGGAAGCCTTCGCCGACCGCGCCTATAATCCTGATGGCAGTCTGGTCAGCCGCCGCTTGCCCGGCGCGGTGCTTCACGACGAGGACGCCATTGCACATCGCGTCCTGCGGCTGGTGACCGAAGGCCGCATCACCGCCATCGATGGCACGGACATCCGGCTGGAGGCGGAATCGATCTGCATTCACGGAGATACGCCCGCAGCTGTCGCCATCGCAGCCAAGCTACGCGAAACTCTGACGGCCAATGGTGTCGCCATCAAGCCGTTCGCCCTGAGCGATGGCTAAGGCCATGCGTTTCCTTGCCGCAGGCGGAGAAGCGGTCCTCGTCGAACTGGATGATCTGGACCAGACGCTGGCGCTGCTCGATCGACTGATGGAGAGCAGGCCTCGCGGCGTTCATGAAATGGTTCCCGGCGCGCGGACGCTGCTTGTCCGCTTCGATCCTCTGCTGACCGACCGGACGGCCCTCGCGCGAGCGATCGGACAGCTTGACCTGTCCGCACATGCCGCCCGCCAAGGCAAAGCCATTGACCTTCCCATGACCTATGATGGCGAAGATTTGGGCAGCATCGCCGAAATACTGGGCTGGTCGGTGGACGAACTGGTGCGGCGGCACATGGCCGCCACCTATACGGTCGCCTTCACGGGCTTCGCGCCGGGTTTTGCCTATATGATCAGCGACGACCCGGACATCGACGTGCCGCGCCGTGCGACCCCCCGGTTGCGCGTGCCCGCTGGAACAGTGGCGCTGGCGGGGAAGTTCGGCGGCATCTATCCGACCGACAGCCCCGGTGGCTGGCAGTTGCTGGGTACGACGCCGCTTCGGATGTGGGATACGCATCGGGACAAGCCTGCGCTGCTGGCGCCGGGCGACAGGGTGCGGTTCCGCGATATGGCCAAGGGCAGCAGCGTGACGGTGCCTGATCACGCGTCTGCGCCTGCGCCCAAGCGTCGGGTGACGCAGGGCCTGCGGGTGCGTCGCTGCGATCGCCCCGCTCTCTATCAGGACAGGGGGCGGCCGGGCAGGGCCGGTCAGGGAATTTCGGAATCCGGCGCGCTTGACCGCGCTGCCCTTCGCGAAGCCAATATCTGTGTCGGCAACCCGCCCGGCGCCGCCGCGATCGAGATCAGTTTTGGCGGGTTTGAACTGGAAGCGGATCAGCCAGTCACGATGGCTGTCACCGGGGCTCCATGCCCCTTGGAAATCCGATCCAGCGGAGGCTGCAGGATCAGCGCGCCCTTCGGTCAGCCTTTCGCTTTGGACGCGGGAGACATCATCAGTATGGGCATCCCCCTCAGCGGGATGCGCAGCTATCTGGCCGTTCGTGGCGGTTTCGGCGTAGCCCCGGTGCTCGGTGCTGCGGCATACGATACGCTAGCAAAGGTCGGGCCTGATCCCATAAGCCAGGGCGACATTCTGGAGCTGGCGAACGCGCCCGCACTGGCGGTGGACGCGCAGCGCCCGCTTGCTCCGACGTTGCCGAGGGCGGGGGACGTGGTGACGCTCGATCTGCTGCTAGGCCCGCGCACGGATTGGTTCACCGATGAGGGCGTCGAGACGCTGCTGCGCCAGCCATGGCGAGTGACGCCTGAATCGAGCCGGGTCGGCCTCAGACTGTCCGGTGAAAAGCCTCTCGAGCGCCGCGATAACAAGGAACTGCCATCCGAAGGCACGGTGCGTGGTTCGGTGCAGGTGCCGCACAATGGCCAGCCAGTGCTGTTCCTTGCCGATCATCCATTGACCGGGGGCTATCCCGTCATCGGCGTCGTCGCGCCGCATCATCTGGATCTGGCCGGGCAAATTCCGATCGGCGCCATGATCCGTTTCAATTCCATCGCCGTCTTCCAGCCAGCCGCCGAGACCATCGCCTTATGAAGAAGCTGCTGATCGCCAACCGTGGCGAGATCGCCATTCGCATCGCCCGCGCCGCCCGCGATTATGGCGTCGCGTCGGTTGCGATCTATTCCGATGCGGACGCGCTGTCCCTGCATGTGGAGGCGGCCGACGAAGCCTATGGACTGGGGCCGGGCCGTCCTGCGGACAATTATCTCAACATCGCCAAGATCATCGATGTGGCGCGGAAAGCCGGGGCGGACGCCTTGCATCCGGGCTATGGCTTTTTGTCGGAACGGGCGGAGTTCGCGCAAGCGGTCATCGACGCCGGGCTGATCTGGGTCGGACCCGCGCCCGATGTCATCACCATCCTGGGTGACAAGGTCGAGGCACGCCGGATCGCTGAAAAGGTCGGCGCGCCGCTCGTCCAGGGCTCGGGAGGGTCGCTGGCTTCGGCTGCGGAGGCAGTGGCCTTCGCCGAGCAATGCGGTCTGCCGATCGCGATCAAGGCGGCGTTTGGCGGCGGCGGGCGCGGCATGAAGGTCGCGCGGCGCATGGACGAGGTGGGCGAGCTGTTCGATTCCGCAGTGCGCGAGGCAAAGGAGGCGTTCGGCCGGGGCGAATGCTATGCGGAGCAGTTTCTCGACCGCCCCCGCCATGTCGAGGCTCAGGTCATCGCCGACACGCATGGCAATATCGTCGTGCTGGGCACGCGCGACTGTTCCTTGCAGCGGCGCAACCAGAAGCTGGTCGAAGAAGCGCCCGCGCCGTTCCTTGAACCCGGCCAGAGAAGCGCCATTCACGATGCGGCGCGCGCCATCTGCAAGGAAGCGGGCTATGTAGGCGCTGGGACCGTTGAGTTCCTGCTATCGCCCAATGGGGTTATCTCCTTCCTGGAGGTGAACACCCGGCTTCAGGTCGAACATCCGGTGACGGAAGAAACGACTGGGGTCGATATCGTCGTAGAACAATTGCGGGTCGCTGACGGGCTGCCGCTCAGCATCGATGACACGCCCGAACCGCTGTGTCACGCGATCGAGTTCCGCATCAATGCCGAAGATCCGGGCAGGGGCTTCCTGCCTACCCCCGGCCTGATCACGCGCTTTCGTCCTCCGGCCGGGCCGAATGTGCGCGTGGATGCGGGGGTCGAAACGGGATCGGAGATTCCGGGTCTGTATGACTCGATGATGGCGAAGCTGATCGTCACCGGCCGCACGCGGCAGGAAGCGTTCGTCCATGCGCGCCGCGCGCTGGCAGAATTCCGTATCGAAGGTGTCGCGTCCGTTCTGCCGTTTCACCGGGCAGTGGTGGAAGAACCGGCCTTCACAGGTGACGAGGCTTTTGGCGTGTTCACCAACTGGATCGAGACGGAGTTTCGCGGCGTCCAGCCTGCCCCCCGCGTCGATCCTGTCGAAGGCGGACTCATTCACAGCTTTATCGAAATCGACGGCAAAAGGCACGCTATCGCCCTGCCGGCCAGGCTGTTTTCGGGGGTGGGCGCTGCCCCCTCAGAGGCCGGGGATCCATCGGCATCTCCGGCCTCTGAGGGGGCCGTCGTGGCGCCGATCCCGGGCACGCTCCAGCAATGGCTGGTCGAAGACGGCGCGGACGTGGCCGAGGGCGATCTGATCGCGGTCATGGAAGCCATGAAGATGGAAACCCGCATCACCGCGCCTGTCGCCGGACGCATAGGCTTGAAAGCCAAGCCAGGCGACCTGGTCAATCTGGGGGCAGAACTGGCGGTCATCGCCTGAACGCGCCGGACGGCCACTGTTGCGTTGGATCATATGGAACATCGATGTTCCTGACGGAGGACTGAAGTGGAAAAATTGAACGTTGCGCTGGTTGGCACGGGCTTCATGGGCAAGGCGCATTCGATCGCCACCGCCGTGGTGCCGATCCTGTTCGGTTCTCCAGTCGAGATCGAACGCAAGGTCGTCGTGGACATTGACGAGGAACTGGCGCGCAACGCTGCCCGCCAATATGGCTTTAGCGAGCATGCGACCGACTGGCGCGAGGTCGTCAGCCGCCCGGATATCGACATTGTAGACATCTGCACGCCCAACGACACGCATGCGCCGATCGCCATCGCCGCTGCAAAGGCTGGCAAGCATGTGTTGTGTGAAAAGCCGATGGCGATGACCGTGGCCGACGCAGAGGAGATGCTGGCTGCCGCGCGCGCATCGGGCGTTACCACCATGCTGTCCTATAATTACCGCCACACGCCCGCGATCCAGATGGCGCAGCGCCTGATCGAGGAAGGCCGCATTGGCGAGATTCACACTTTCCGGGGCCGCTATCTTCAGGATTGGGGCGCGGACCCGGCGACGCCCTTGTCCTGGCGCTTCAACAAGGAAAAGGCCGGCTCGGGCACGCTGGGCGACATCGGCACCCATGTGATCGACGCGGCGCGGCTGCTGGTGGGTGAATTCTCCTCGGTCAGTTCCATCGTCAAGACCCTGGTGCCGCAGCGGCCGTTGCCCGCCGGACGCTTCTTCGGCCCGAGCGGCGCGGCATCTGATGAGATGGGCACGGTCGATGTCGATGACGCTGCGCTGACCATGATCCACTTCGCCAACGGGGCCTATGGCACGATTGAGGTTACCCGCAACGCCTGGGGCCACCATAATGAACTGGGCTTTGAAATTCATGGGACGAAGGGGTCGATCGCGTTCAACTATCAGCGCTTGAATGAACTGCGCGTCGCTTTTGCCGACGATCCTGCGGACGCCTTTGGCTATCGCACCATCTACTCCGGGCCGAACCAGCCCTTTGGCGACAAGCTGTGGCCGGTCGCGGGTATGGGTCAGGGTTATATCGATGTGAAATCGATCGAATGGTATAATTTCCTGAAGGCCATCGCCGAGGGCAAGCCCGCTTCGCCCAATTTCGCCGACGGCGTCCAGATCGAGCGGATTGCCGACGCGATCCTGAAGTCGGGCGAGACTGGGCAGTGGGAGAATATCGAGATCGCTGGATAAAGAGGCGATGCGATTTCGTGAAGGAAATGGCGAATTGAAGGAAGTTTCGATGGGTGAGCAGTTCGATTGGCAAGATACGGGCGTTGAGGGTTTCGTTCATGGTTTCCAGACCATCGACGGCACCCGCGTCCATTATGTGAGCGGCGGCAAGCCGGATGGCGAGGTGCTGGTGCTGGTCGCCGGTTTCCCGCAGAGCTGGTACGCCTGGCGCAAGGTGCTGCCGATGCTGGGCAAGCGATACCGGGTGATCGCGCCCGACCTGCCGGGGCAGGGCGATTCCGATCTGCCGCTCACCGGATGCGACACCGGCAATGTCGCCCGGATCATGCATGGCCTGTTCGAAAAGCTGGGCATCAGCAGCCATTATCTGGTCGCGCACGATATCGGCGCCTGGGTCGCCTATCCCTATGCGGTGGAATATGGCGAAGCGCTCAAAGGGTTGGTGATCCTGGACACCGGCATTCCGGGCATCAGCCTGCCCGATGCGCTGCCCTGGGCGGCGAATGTCGCCTGGCGCACCTGGCACGTCGCCTTCCACAATGTGCCTGACCTGCCGGAGATATTCATCGAGGGCAAGGAAAGCATCTACATGAACTGGTATCTCAACCGGAAGGCAGCCAATCCGCTGGTCTTTTCGGACGAGGACCGGGCGGAGTATCTGCGCGCTTTCCTGAAGAACGGGCTGAAAGGCGGCCTGGCCTATTACCGGGCCGTATCACAGTCGGCCGAGCAGAACCGGGCGCTGAGCGCCAAGGGCAAGCTCAACATGCCGGTGCTGGCGGTTCAGGCCGATCAGGGATCGATGCCCGATCTGGTGGCGGAACTGCGCCAGGTGGCGTCGAATGTGCAGGGCACCGCGATCACGTCTTGCGGGCACTATATCCCCGAAGAACAGCCCGAGGCGCTGGCTCGCGAACTGGACGATTTCTTCACCGGACTTGCCGCAAAGGCGTGAGAAAAGGGACCCGTTCCGCCTACCCAGTCAAGGCGGAACGGGTCCAACCGGTCAGATGGGACCGGGTTCGAAGCGGAAATCGCCGTCCAGCAGGCTTTCGTCCCGAATGTCGGTGACCAGCATGCAGCCGGGACTGTGCGTGATCGCGATCGGGGGCCGCGCCTGTGCGATGGCGAGCTGCGGCGTCACGCCGCAAGCCCAGAATACCGGCAATTCACCGTCCGCGACCGGAACGCTGTCGCCATAGTCCGGCTGCGTCACATCGATGATGCCGATGCGCGACGGGTCGCCGATATGCACGGGGCTGCCATGCACCTGCGGCATCCGGCTTGTCACCTCGACCGCGCGAATGGCATCGAGAGCCTGGAACGGGCGCATGGATACCACCAGATTGCCCGAGAAACGTCCGGCTGGTTCGCAGGGGATGTTGGTGCGGAACATCGGGACATTGCGGTCTAGCGCGATGTGACGGACCTCAAGGCCCGCATCGATCAAAGCGCCTTCGAAAGAGAAAGAGCAGCCGATGAGGAAGCTGACGAAGTTGTCGCCCCACAGATCGGTGATGTCGTGACTTTCGCCGACCGGTTGCCCGTCCCGCAGGATGCAATATTTGGGGACGTCCGTGCGTATGTCTATTCCCGGCCCCAATGTCGGAAGTGCGGGATCGCCGGGCTTGCCGACCGCTACCAGCGGGCAGGGCTTTGGATTGGCGAGACAGAATTGCAGGAAATCTTCCGCCCATGGCTTGGGCAGGATCACGAGGTTCGCCTGGACGAAGCCATGCGCCATGCCTGACGTATGTCCCCGGATCTTCCCCGCTCTAATGTCTGCTCGAACGTCCGCAGGCGAGCGTGCCGATGCCGGATCCAATGCTGCCACTTGCACCCCCTTCTTGAAAATCGATGCTGGCAGTCCATGTGTCACGAAAGGGGGTGATCCGGTCAAATCTCCATATGTGATGAGTTGAGATAGAAAATTCTGCTGAAAAGAATTTGAAACAGCGCCAACAATATTCCTATCTGGAATGAGATCGAAGATTGAACAGACGCCGCTGAGATGGTCAGCAGTTGGGCGATTGCATCGCCACTTCTTGGGCAAGTTCGGCAAGAACCGCATTTAATGGGCGATCGGGCTGAACAAAATAGCTCGCCGTGAAGGACATGGTCGGCATGTCGTCGCCAGTTTCAATGAGACGCAGTTCGCCGCTGGCGATCTGGTCGGCGACCGTTTCGGAAGGGATGGCGGCGATGCCGATGCCGTCGCGCGTCATCCGCACGATCGAGGACAGCGAACTGTTGGCAAAGAAGCGCACCCCTTTCAGATGCGCTTTCTGAAACAGGTCGGCCAGTTGCCAGTAGGGCCGACTGGAGCGCGCATAGGTGAGGATCGGATACGCCGCCAGGCTTTCCAGCGAGACGGGATCATCGCCAAGGTCGAGATCGCTGTGCGCCACCCAGCAAATGGGATAGGAACAGAGCGGCAGGTTCTGCGCCTTTGCGGAGGTCACGGGACCCAGGAGCAGGGCGACGTCGATGCTGCCATTTTCCAGAGCGCTGGCGAGGTTGGAAGAGGTGTCGACGTTGATTTCCAGCGTGACCGCGGGATATTCATTGTGCAACCGCTTGAGCAGTTCGGAAAGCCAGGTGTGGACGATCGTTTCCGACACGCCAAGCTGGACCGTGCCGCCGAGCGCACTGGGGCCGGACATGGCAAGCAGCATTTCCGTCCTGAGGTTCATCATCCGTTCGGCATAGACCATCAATTCGCGGCCCTTCGCGGTCAGATGGCTGCCCCTGTTGTCGCGATCGAACAGCTTGGCCTTGAGCGCATGTTCCAGCTGGATGATGCGTGCGGAGACGGCCGGCTGCGTCGTGTGCAGCTTTTCTGCTGCGCGATGAAAGCCGCCAACCTGAGCCACGACGTAGAAAGTCTCCAGCGTGCGCAGGTCAATCATGGAGCGGTCCCTTTTGATCGCGTTGACTATGGATGACAGAGCATTCTCCTAAAAAATATGCTGATCAAGACAAAAGCATCGGGTGAGGAAAAGGCCGAATGCCGCAGCCATGCGGGTGGCAATAAAGGCGGCGCTGCTACGGCTCCATGGGCTGGTTCTGAACGACCGGCCCGTGGAGCTGCCCAAGGGCGGCCGTCAGAGGCGACGATAGGTTTCGACGGTGATCGATCCCAGCCAGCCGCCCGCCTTGTCGCCGAACGCCTTCATCAGTTCGGTGTTGTTGTGAACCTCAAGATCCTGTTCGCTGTCCCAGATTTCATAGAACATGAAATTGCCGGGCGTGCTGGCGGATTCATGCAGGTCATAGAGGGTGCAGCCGGGTTCGGAGCGCACGGCAGCGACCAGTTCCTTGAGCGCTTCGCGCATCAGGTCCTCTTTGCCCGGCACAGTGGTCAGCAGGGCCGACACATAAACTTTGTCCGTCATAATCTCTCCTGAAGTTGCGTGATATTTTGAGGAAGTTGTTCAGTCCAGTTCCAGCGCGAAGGCGGACTTGATCGAATTGGCGATAAAGCATCCCCGGTGCGCCCGGTCATGCATACGCGACAGGGCTTCCGGGGTGGGCTGCTTTTCGCCGGTGAAGATCACGCGGGGGCGCAGGGTTATGGACGACACCCAAGGATAGCCTTCCGCGCTTTTCGACACTTCGCCTGTGGCGTTGTCGGTATAGCTTTCCACCGCATAGCCGCTGCCTTCGCAGATCGCGAGGAAGACGAGCATGTGGCAGCTGGCGAGCGCGGACACGAGCAGCTGTTCCGGATCGGCAAGCGCGGCGTTGCCGAGATATTCCGCCGCTGCCGATGCCTGTACGTCGGTTTGCGGGCTGAAGACGACCTTATGGTCGCGGCTGTAGGTGCCAGGTTGACCAGCATGAGGGGCTGACGCCCATTCCAGCCTGATTTTATGTTGGGACATACGCTTGAAAATCCTATGAAGGTGGACGGGTCAGCTTAGCCCTCGGCCAGTGCGGCGAGCATGACCTCGGCAATGGCGACATCGGCTTCGGCTGGGCCGCCGGAGACGCCGACGCCGCCGATCACCGTGCCTTCATGGACGATCGGCAGGCCGCCGCCGAACAGGACCAGCGGCCTGTTGGTCGATCGTTCCAGACCATAGAGCGGGGCGCCGGGCTGGGAGATTTCCATCCAGTTCGCGGTGGGCGATCGCAGCGCGGCGGAGGTGTAGGCCTTGTTCTGCGCGATATCGACGGTGGCAAGGCCCGCATCGTCGGCGCGCAGGAAGGCGAGGAGATTGCCGCCGGAATCGACGATCGCGAGCGACGATGGTTCGCCCAGTTCGCGGGCCTTGGCCGCGCCCGCCGCCAGCGCGCGCATGGCGGCTTCGTGAGAAATCAGTTTCAGCATCATCAGTCTCCCCTCGCCAGCGGCTGGCGGTTAGTTATAGGCCCCGCCATCGACGTTGATCGCCTGCGCGGTCACGTATGATGCTTCGTTGGAAGCGAGATAGACGAACAGCGGCGCGACCTCTTCCGGCAGCGCTTGCCGACCCAGAGGGACATTGGCGCGGACCACCTCATCCTGTCGGGCCGATCCGCCCATGAGGTCGATGATCGGCTGGTTGAACGGTGTGTCGATCCAGCCGGGGCAGACCGCGTTGACGCGGACGCCGTCGGACGCGAGTTCCTGTGCCAGGGCGCTTGCCATGTTGATCACCGCGGCCTTGGACGCCGAATAGGCAAGGAGGCCGGGCGCGCCGCGCTTGCCCGCCAACGACGACATGAAGGTGATCGAACTGTTGCCCGCCGCGCGAAGGAGGGGCAGGGCGTGCTTGACGAAGAGGAAGCCGCTGCGCACGTTGACCGCGAAGGTGCGGTCCCAGTTGTCGGTGCTGAAATCCTCGATCCCGCCCGACAATTGCAGACCGGCGTTGAGGCAGAGCGTGTCGAGGCCGTTCATCCATTCCGCGGCGGCCTGCACGGCGGCGGCGATATCCTCCTCGCGGGAAATATCGGCGTGGAAGAAGCGCACGGCTCCGGGGAATTCGGCGTTCAGCGCCTCGCCCTTTTCCGTGTCCCGGTCCACCACGGCGACGGTGGCGCCCTCGGCGACATAGGCTTTCAATATCGCAAGGCCGATATTGGCGACGCCGCCCGTCAGCAGGATTCGCTTGCCAAGAAGTCTTTCACTCATGTCCCATGCCTTCGGGTTGAAGTGGGGGCGGCCTGTCAGCCAGCCTTGCCTATGTTGTCGTGAATGGCGTCGTTGACGGTGCTTGCCGCTTCCATCTGCGGCATATGGCCGACGCCGGGGATGACGCGCAGTTCGGCGCTGGCGGGCAAGTCGGCTGCATTGGGCAGCGGAACGATGCCGTCCTGATCGCCCCAGATCAGCATGACCGGGCAGTCGAGCTTTGCCAGCGCCTCGCCGATCGACTGGCGTTGGCCATTGTCGTCCGCGATGGAGTCGGCGATGGCGGTGAGGGCTTCGCTCACGCCCTCCAGCCGTTTGAAGCGCAGCGTGCCTTCGACCATGTCGCTGGTGATCTTCGAGGGATCGGTGAACAGGCGGCCCAATACTTCCTGAAGCGGACGGCGGCGTTCGGCGGCGATGAAGTCGGTCAGGAAGTCGCGGTTAATGTCCTTGCCCAAGCCGACCGGCGCGATCAGCGTGAGCGAGGCGGTGTTGGCCGGATCAAGCGCGGCGACGGCTGCGGCGACCGCCCCGCCGAAGGAATGGCCGATAAGGTGGACGGGGCCGGGCGCGACCTGATCGATCGCGGCCTTCACCCGTGCGGCGATGCGGGCGGTGACGTCGCCGCCCTCTATCGGAGAGGAGGCGCCATGGCCCGGCAGGTCGATGGCGATGGCGCGGCCGCTTTCCGCCGCCGCTTCCTGATTGAAGAGCCAGGTGGTGAGGTCGCCGCCGAAGCCGTGCAGGAAGATGGCGGCGGGACCGTCGCCGCTTCCGGCTTCCAGCAGGTTGACCGTGCCGCCATCGGCCTCGATCGTGCGGGGGGCGCCGCCTGCCGCTTCGCCATCGTCGCCTGCGCCGAGCTTGCTGGCGTAGCTTTCGACGAAGGCGTCGATGTCCTGATCGGTCGCGGCGCTGTCCGCCAGCACGGCGGCGAGCGCGCCCACCGGGGCGGTGATCCCGGCGGGCAGGACGATGCGGCGCAGCGTGCCGCCCGCGGGCGATTCCACGACGTTGCTGACTTTCGTGGTCTCGATCTCGACGATTTCCTGGCCGCGCTCGATCACGTCACCTTCGGCCGCGAGCCATTGGGTGATCGTCCCTTCGGTCATGGTCATGCCCCAGCGGGGGACGGTGACGGCTTCTATCGATGGCATGATCTTATCTCCGGACGATGGCGGTGGCCGCCTTGACGATGGCGGCGGCGTCGGGGACGTAGGCGTCCTCCAGATTGGGGGCGTAGGGGACCGGGCTGTGGGGCGCGGTCACCATCTTGATGGGCGCCTTGAGCGCGTCGAAGGCTTTGTCCGCGATCAGGGCGGAGATGTCGGTGGCGATGCTGCACCGGGGATTCGATTCATCGACGATGACGACCCGGCCGATATCCTCCGCCATCTCCAGCAGCGTATCCTCGTCCAGCGGCGACGTGGTGCGTGGATCGACGATGCAGGCCGAAATGCCGTCGGCGGCGAGGGTGCGCGCCGCTTCCTCCGCAAAGCCCACCATGCGGCCGATCGCGACGATCAGCACATCCTTGCCGTCACGCACCACCCGCGCTTCGCCGAAGGGGATGGTGTAGGCCGCGTCGGGCACATCGCCCATCGTGTCATAGAGCATCTTGTTTTCGAGGAAAATCACCGGATCATCGTCGCGGATCGCCTGGAGCAGCAGGCCCTTGGCATCATAGGGGTTGGAGGGAATGACGACCTTCAGCCCCGGAATGTGCGTCAGGATCGAATGCAGCGCCTGCGTGTGCTGCGCCCCCGACCGCGACCCTGCGCCATAGGTGGCGCGGATGACGAGCGGGGTCTTCGCCCGGCCGCCGAACATGTAGCGGAACTTGGCGATCTGGTTCATGATCTGGTCCATGCACACGCCGACGAAATCGGCGAACATGATCTCGGCGATCGGCCGCAGGCCCGTGAGCGCAGCGCCCGCAGCCGCGCCGATGAAGGCGGCTTCGCTGATCGGGGTGTCGCGGATGCGTTCCGGGCCGAAGGCGCCCAGCAGGCCCTTGGTGACGCCGAAGGGGCCGCCCCAGGCATCCTGAACGCCATTGGCGCCAGCGCCGCCGGTCAAATCTTCGCCCAGCATGATCACGCTGGGGTCACGCGCCATTTCGAAATGCAGGGCTTCGTTCAACGCCTGCCGGAAGGATTTTTGTGGCATTTTCGCAAGCCCTTAAAGATATTTCACATAGACGTCGGTTGTGAGCGCGGAGAGTTGCGGGAAGGGCGCTGCTCTTGCGGCTTTGACGGCGTGGTTGATGGCGGCATCGACCTCTTGATCGACGGCATCGAGCTGCGCGCTGTCCAGCATGGAATAGTCGCGCACATGGTTGCGGAAGTTGGTGAGGCAGTCGCGGTTGGCGCGCATATGCGCCTTTTCCTCCGGCGTGCGGTAGGTATCGGGATCGCCGCTATAATGACCATAATAGCGCGGCACATGGATGTGCAGCATGGTGGGGCCGCCGCCTGAGCGCGCCCGTGCTACCGCTTCCCCGGCGGCGGCATAGACGCTGAACAGGTCAGTGCCGTCCGCCTCTATCGCCGGAATGTCATAGCTTTCGGCGCGGCGGCTGAAGCTGCCCGCTGAGACATGTTCGTTGGCGGTCGCTTCGCCAAAGCCATTATCCTCGATCGCGAAGATGATCGGCAGGTTCCATATCTTGGCGAGGTTGAAGCTTTCCGACATCACCCCTTCATTCATCGCGCCGTCCCCGGCAAAGGCCACCGCGACCTTGCCCGTGCCCAGGATTTTGGCCGACAGGGCTGCCCCAACCGTGATCGGCGCGCCCGCCGCGACGATGCCGTTCGCGCCGAGCATGCCCTTGCGCAGATCGGCGATGTGCATCGATCCGCCCTTGCCGCCGCAGGTGCCGGTCGCGCGGGCGAACAGTTCCGCCATCATCCCGTCAATGTCGCAGCCCTTGGCGATGCAATGACCATGGCCGCGATGGGTGGAGGAGATATAGTCATCGTCGCGCAAGTGCAGGCAGATGCCCACCGCAGACGCTTCTTCCCCCGCATAGAGATGGGTGTTGCCCGGAATGTCGCCGGTCCCCATTTCCTGCATCACCCGTTCCTCGAACACCCGGATCGTGCGCATCGACCGATACGCATCCACCAGACGTTCATGCGGTAACTGCATCCCCGACATCATTCCTGCCCCTTGATGATCATGCGCCTGTCATTGCCCCCTTGGTTCAGAACGGATCGCGCGCGCCGGTCAGCCAGCCGCCATCCATGACGTAGGTGCTGCCATGGACATAATCGGCCTCGTCGCTGCCCAGGAAAGCGGCAAGCTTGGCGATCTCCTGCGGCTGGCACCAGCGGCGGGCGGGCACCTTGGCGATCGCGGCGTCCATGTCCGGCGAATTGTCGCCCATCGCGTTCATCGCCAGCGGCGTCGCCGTCGCGCCCGGACAGATGGCGTTCACCCGGATGCCGAGCGGGCCATATTCAAAACAAAGCTGACGGGTGAGGCCGATGACGGAATGCTTGGACGCGGTATAGGCCGCGCCGCCGCCCGCCGCGCTGAAACCGGACGTGGACGATGTGTTGATGATCGCGCCCTTGCCCTGTTTCAGCATGTGCGGAATGACCGCCTTGCAGGTCAGGAACGGGCCGGTGGAATTCACCGCCATCACCCTTTCCCATTCCTGCAGGCTGGTTTCATGCGCGGTCGCGTGTCCGTCCAGCACACCGGCATTGTTGCAGAGCAGGTCGATGCGGCCCCAGCGCTGCATGACTTCGTCGATGCCGTTCTGCACGCTCGCTTCATTGGTGATGTCCACGAGCAGTGGAAGCGCCATGGACGGGTCGGGCAGCTGGTTGACGGTTTCGGTCGCGCCGGCAAGGTTGACGTCGAACGCCGCCACGCGCGCGCCGCGAGACGCGAATTCGGCAACGAGCGCCCGGCCCATGCCAGACCCTGCGCCAGTTACGATGACAACTTTGTCCTTGTAGCTCATTGAACCCCGCAATTTTTAACAACAGAATGAAAAGGAAGGGCCGGGAGCAGACCCGGCTAGAGATATTTCACATAGACGTCGGTTGTGAGCGCGGAGAGCTGGGGGAAGGGCGCGGCTCTTGCGGCTTTGACGGCATGGTCGATGGCGGCATCGACCTCTTGATCGACGGCATCGAGCTGCGCGCTGTCCAGCATGGAATAGTCGCGCACATGGTTGCGGAAGTTGGTGAGGCAGTCGCGGTTGGCGCGCATATGCGCCTTTTCCTCCGGCGTGCGGTAGGTATCGGGATCGCCGCTATAATGACCATAATAGCGCGGCACATGGATGTGCAGCATGGTGGGGCCGCCGCCTGAGCGCGCCCGTGCTACCGCTTCCCCGGCGGCGGCATAGACGCTGAACAGGTCAGTGCCGTCCGCCTCTATCGCCGGAATGTCATAGCTTTCGGCGCGGCGGCTGAAGCTGCCCGCCGAGACATGTTCGTTGGCGGTCGCTTCGCCAAAGCCATTATCCTCGATCGCGAAGATGATCGGCAGGTTCCATATCTTGGCGAGGTTGAAGCTTTCCGACATCACCCCTTCATTCATCGCGCCGTCCCCGGCAAAGGCCACCGCGACCTTGCCCGTGCCCAAAATCTTGGCCGACAGTGCGGCGCCGACGGTGATCGGCGCGCCCGCCGCGACGATGCCGTTCGCGCCCAGCATGCCCTTGCGCAGGTCGGCGATGTGCATCGATCCGCCCTTGCCGCCGCAGGTGCCGGTCGCGCGGGCGAACAGTTCCGCCATCATTCCGTCAATGTCGCAGCCCTTGGCGATGCAATGGCCATGGCCGCGATGGGTGGAGGAGATATAGTCGTCATCCTGCAAGTGCAGGCAAATGCCCACCGCCGACGCTTCTTCCCCCGCATAGAGATGGGTGTTGCCCGGAATGTCGCCGGTCCCCATCTCCTGCATGATCCGTTCCTCGAACACCCGGATCGTGCGCATCGACCGATACGCATCCACCAGACGTTCATGCGGTAACTGCATCCCCGACATCATTCCTGCCCCTTGGTAAGGCCTCACCGCGCTGGCCCCGACGGAAAAGGTGCAAGGCCATATGCTGTTCAATGCTGGCGATGATGGTCCCGCGACAGGGCATCCAGGTCAAATCTTGTTTGGCGATTTGAGCACATAAGGAAAATTTATCGGCAACGGGCGCAAGCTGATCACCATGGCCGTGCAGGCGAACCGCCAAGCGATGCGGAGATGGTGGTATTCAAGCAGCCGGGAGTGCGAATTTTCAAATTGAATATTCCAGCATCGCCCCGGAGAATGGCGGCCACTTTTGATGTTGCGCGCCGTCCCTATCACGGCAGCAGGCGGCAAGACAGTCGGGGGATTTATGGCAGGAAACAGCGCGAGTGCAGATATGGGGAAAGGCCCCGTGCCGCCGGAGGGGCGGATGAGTCGCTTCGCCTTGTCGATGAGTTGGTGGACGCTTTGCTCCGCCGTCTTCTACCTCTATCTTGCCCCGGCGCTGGCTTTGTCGTTCGGGACCGTCAACGCCATCATCGGCATGCTGCTGTCAGTGCTGTGCTATGCCGTCATCGGCCGGGTCTATACCCGCCGTGCGATCCGCACCGGCATGTCGGTTGAAATGATCTCTACCGCCATGTTCGGCAAGCGCGGCGCGGTTCTTTTCGCCTTCGTCCTTTCGCTGACGGGCCTTTATTACGGCGTTTTCGAAGGGTCGATCCTGGCCGCGATCGTCCCACGGGTGTTCCCGCAGATCAGCTATGTCGGGGCATCGGCGATCGTGGCCGCGATGACCATCCCTTTCATCTGGTCGGGCAAGATACTCAACCATATCGAACGGGCGAATTTCATCCTGCTACCCCTGTATCTCGTGGGCATCGTGGCGCTGTTCTACCTTGCTGGCACCGATTATGGCTGGTCGGACAAATGGCTGCATGTCGGACCCGCCGCGCCATCGCCCTTCGGGTGGTGGAACTGTTTCGTGGCCTATATGGGCGTGTGGGTGTTGCTGGTCATCATGTCCGACTTCGCCTGTTTCGGGCGGAAGGAGGATGAGGGATTCCACGCGCTCATGACGTTCGGCGCGCCTTTCTACATCGTTACATTTCTGGTGAACGGCCTGATCGGCATTTTCCTGGTCGGAACGGTGCAGGTGTCTCAACTGAGCGAGACGGCAGTGGTGGATGCGAGCCTGGCCGTGCTGGGCGCGGCAACCGGTTTCGCGTTCATCCTGGCGACCCAGTTGCGCATCAACCTCGCCAACTTCTACGTGGCGACGCTGAACATGAATGTCGTGGTCGAAGGGCTGACTGGCAGGCGCTTTCCCAATTTCCTGTTCGTCCTGATGATGTGCGCCATCGCCTTTGTCCTGATGGCGACGGGGAGCGTGTTCAAATATATGCTGGTTTCGCTTCAGTTCATGGGGATCATCCTGTGTTCGTGGATCGGCGTGACGCTGTTTGCGGGGACGCGGGACAGCCGCCCTGTGGAGGATGCCCCGGCCTGGCGTGCGGGGCCGACGGCATCCTGGCTGCTGGCGGCCGCAGGTGGCGCCGCCATCAGCTTTGCGCCAGAGCCGCTTTCCAGCTTCGCCGCGCCCCTTTCCTTCGTCGCGGCGGTCGTCCTGTATGCGCTGCTGTGCGGCCGGGAACGGGCCGATGAGGCAGGCGCCAGAGGCGAGACGGCCTGATTAATTAGAGGACGTCAGCCCTTTGGGCGGCGCGTCGCCCGATCCGCGCATCATGGAAATCCGGTGCTCGAGCCTGTTCGCCAGCGAATAGCGGACAGGCTCCCGCCGCGCGATCTTTCGCCAGGTATTGTAGCTGATCCCGAAGATTTCGCCGAGGGATTCGTCGGTCTTCTTGAAGCTGACCGTTTCCATGAAGTTGACCATGTCGGAATCGACGATCTTGAACCGCCGGTTCCTGTTGGGACCGGGATGTGGGAACATCATACTCTCCAAACTTGCGGGTTTAAAACAAGCCAGCAGATCGACTGCGCGCGATGGTCAACTTGTGGGTGTGCTCAGCAATCCGCCGCCGAGCGCGCTGAACCGTCCCGCCTGAAAGAAGCGGTAATAGAGCGCGAGCAAAAGCCCGCCTGCAAAGGCGCCGAAGATAAGGGCGAACAGCGGTCTGCCGCTCGCCGTGTCGCCGCCAAAGACGATCCCGAACCGCTGATACGCCATCACGGTGATGAAGCTCATGCCCAAAAGCGCGACGGCAGGCGCGACATAGGCCTGCCAGATGCTGACCGAATGGGGGCGCCCTTCGCGCACGAACCAGAGGATCACGGCAAGGCTGACGAGCGCCATCAGTGTCATCAGGCCGATGAGCCCGACGCCCATTAGCTGGCTGTAGAGCAGTTCCGAGCTGTTCTTGAGCGTCGACATGAAAAGAAGAGGGCCGCCAATGAGGATCGCGACCAGAACGGACGCACGATAGGGCGAATTATGCCTTGGGTGGACGGCGGCGAGATAGCGCGGAAGAGCATGGTCCGCGGCCAGGGTGTGGAAGTAGCGCGTCGTCACATTGTGGACGGATATGCCCGCTGCGAACTGGGATATGACGACGACGACGCTTGTGATCTGGCTGAAGACGGGGGCGATGGTGTGGCCGATCGCCTTGGGAAACATCGCGGTCGGGTCCGCCTTGGCGGCGGCGACCGCGCCTTCGCCGAACGCGATCAGCAAACAATATGCCGAAAGGGCGTGCAGCACTCCGATGAATATGACCGCACCAAAGGTCGCACGCGGGATCGTCTTTTCAGGATTGCGGACCTCATCGCGGAATACGGCCGTAGCCTCGAACCCCGTGAACATGAGCACGCAGAAGGCCAGCGTGACAGGGACATTGCCCTGGAGAAAGGCGGTCGGCGTGAAGACGTCGAGCGGCAGCGCCTTGAACCCCGTCTTGAACAAGGTGACCGCGTCGAACAGCAATATGAGCGCCACCTCTAGAACCATCGCGACGGACAGGACGCGGGCGGACAGTTCAATGTGAAAATATCCGAGGATCGACGTGATCAGCCAGCCGGCGATCGCCGACCAGATCCATGGCGTGTTCGGCCCCCCAAATGTTTCGATCATGTGCGACGCCAGCACGCCGAACACGGCATAGCCACCGATCAGCAGCAGATAATAGGACGCCGTGGTGAGGAAGGCGCCCGCTAGGCCGACGACCCTGCCCAACCCTGCGGTGACGTAGGTATAGAAGGCGCCCGGTCGCGGAATGAGCCTGGCCATGGCAACGAAGCCGACCGAAAAGGTCAGGATCAGAAGCATCGTGAGCAGCAGGGCGGCCACTGACCCCCTGCCGCCATAAACGAATGTGAGGGGGACAAATCCCGTTACGACAGCGATCGGAGCCGCGAAGGCGAGGACGGTGAGCATCAGCGACAGCGCGCTCATATTCCCATGCAACCGGGCTTCAAGCGGCTTCGATATTCCAAATGTTTGCTCTGACTCCACCTGACTTTCCCTCCCGCGTCGTAAAAATTCCTGACACCGTAATTGATGTGTCATTCAACTGGAGCATGAGGGCCATGCTGGCCCCGCACGGGCTTGGTTCAGCAGCAACGTTATTTGCCGCAAGTGCGAGGGGCGGTCGGCTGGGTCTGCCTCCATCACGGAAGCTTATGTTACGACGAAATGGGGGAGCAAATTATCTTTCGCGATGATGTACTATAAGATCAGCCTATCGCGTCTGGGCCTTGGTGATATGATTTCCCGCGCGCCTTGATAGGGCGCCTCGGCCCGGCCGGGTCATTGGATTTCGTGGGACAGCGTTCGGCGATTTTCTGTCAAAAGCGCTGTAAAATCAGTCGCTCGTTTGGCGCTTTTAGCGTCCAAAAATGGTGCCCAGAAGAGGACTCGAACCTCCACGACCTTGCGATCGCCAGCACCTGAAGCTGGTGCGTCTACCAATTCCGCCATCTGGGCACGGGGTAGGACGGCGCGATTAGCCGTTGGTCCTCACACTGTCAATTCCGCGACGGCATTATTTTTCTTCCTTTCTGGTTTTCTGCGCGTCAGCGTCTATTGCATCAGGCAGGACGCATTGATCGCCAGTGGAGACAGCCGATAGCCCCCTTCCAAGCCGCGCCGCTCGCGCTGTTCGCCCGTCCCGATGGGGTCCGGCTCGCCTACCGGCATCGCGCGGGTGCGGGGCCGACGATCGTCTTTCTGCCGGGCTACATGTCCGACATGGAAGGTGGCAAGGCGGTGGCGATCGACGCCTGGGCGGCGGAGACGGGCAGGGCGATGTTGCGGCTCGACTATGGCGGCAACGGCGCCAGCGAAGGCCGTTTTGAGGATGGAACGCTCGCCAGTTGGCGCGACGACGCGCTGCTGTTGATCGATGCCCTGACGGAAGGGCCGTTGCTGCTGGTGGGGTCGTCCATGGGGGGCTGGATTGCCTTGCTGATCGCGCTGGCTCGCCCTGACCGCGTTGTCGGGCTGGTCGGCATCGCGGCCGCGCCGGATTTCACCGAATGGGGCTTTAGTGACGCGGACAAGGCTTTGCTGGCCACCCAGGGGCGGCTGACCGAACCTACGCCCTATGGCGATCAACCGTTGGTGACGACGCTTGCCTTCTGGCAGTCGGGCCAGGCGCTGCGCCTGTTGAACGGTCCCATCGCCATCGATTGCCCCGTGCGGCTGCTCCAAGGGCAGGAGGACCGCGACGTGCCCTGGCAGACCGCGCTGCGGCTGGCCCAGCGCCTGCATTCATATGATGTGCAGACGCTGCTGATTAAGGATGGCGATCATCGCCTGTCGCGCGATGGCGACATTGCATTGCTGATCCACACTCTCGGCAGTCTTTTGGACAATCTTTGATGAGCTTTCTCCTCCCGCTGCTGCTTTTGACGCCGCAAGCCTATGATCCGGAAATTGAGGCGGTGATGAACCGGCCCAAGAAGGAGGCGCAGGCGCCCGTACCAAGCCCCGCTGCTGACGGTCGCATTCCCGTTCCGGAAAAATATGCCAAGCCCTTCCAGGCCTGTCTCGACGAGGCGCTTCAATCGCCCGAGCAAGGCGTCGCGTTCGCGCAGAAATGGCGGTTGGAAGGGGGCAGCTTCTACGCGCGCCATTGCATGGGTTTCGCTTATGCCCGTGCGGAGCGGTGGGCACCCGCGATTGTGTCTTTTGAACAAGCCGCTGATGAGGCTGAGCGCAGCGGCGAAATGGCGCAGGGCGCGCGCTTATGGGCGCAGGCTGGCAATGCCGCGCTGGCGGCGGGCGATCCCGCCAAGGCGCGCACCAGCTTCGACGCGGCATTGGCGCGTGGCCTGCCCGATGGCGTGGAAAAAGGCGAAACGCATCTCGATCGCGCCCGCGCCCTCGTTGCGCTGGGCGAAGTCAAGGAAGCGCGCGATTCGCTTGATGTGGCTCTGGCGCAGGTGCCGCAGGACCCGCTGGCGTGGCTCCTCTCGGCCACGCTCGCTCGCCGCGCGGGGGAGTTGAAGCTGGCGCAGGCGCATATTGCGCGGGCCGTGCAGCTCTCTCCCGATGA
Organism: Sphingobium sp. Cam5-1; assembly: GCF_015693305.1. NCBI lineage: Bacteria > Pseudomonadati > Pseudomonadota > Alphaproteobacteria > Sphingomonadales > Sphingobiaceae > Sphingobium > Sphingobium sp. Cam5-1. The sequence goes on from NZ_CP065138.1 coordinate 2,558,831, forward strand.
CGCGTCGGTGGCTTTGGAGGAGGGCAATATCGCTATCCTGACCGATCATGCCGACATCGCCCGATCGGCCTGGCAAAGAGCAGTCAAGCTCGCGCCGCAATCGCCCGCAGGCAAGGCGGCCGCCGATAATCTTACCCGGCTGCCGCCCGCCTGAACCCGCCTATTTAAGGTAGAAGTCGACGGTCGTGACCACGCGAACCTTCTTGTAGGGCGTGTCGCTTGACCCGTCCGCCTCTCCATCGCGTGGATCGATGGAAAAATAGCCTTGGGTCGCGCTTTTGATGCCGCCGACGCTAGCGCCGCTGTCGCGCGCGAATTGCTCGGCGGCGGCGCGGGCATCGCGGGTCGCGGCGGCCACCATGGGCGGCTTGACGTCGTTGAGCTTTGTGAAGCTGTAACGCATGCCGGAGCCTTCCTGGAGCGTGACGCCCCGACGGACCAGATCGAACTGCTGCGCGACTGCTCGCTGCGCGCGCGCGATGTCGGTCGTGCGCAACAACATGCGCTGCGTGATAGTGATCGTGTTGACGCCGTTATTGATATATTGGTTCACCCCCGCGCCCGTGGGGGTCAGCGCCTCCGGCTTGAAGCCGAGACTTGCGAAATAGGCCTTGAGCTCTCGCGTATTATTGTCGATCTCTGCGCGCACGGCGGGCAGGTCGAAACCGGTTGCGGCATAGCTGATCGACCAGGTCGCAAGGTCAGCCGTGACATTGCGTTCCGCCAGGCCCCTCACTGTGACCGACCGATCCGCAGCTTTCGCGCGCTTCAGCCCGTCGCCCAGCAGATAGCCGCCACTGACCAAGCCTAGAGCCAGCAGCCCGGCACAGCCCAGCAGCACCTTGTCGCGATACTCGATTGCCATTCGCGTCTCCTCTTCCATCCATGCCTGCGCCGCCCTATCTTGGGACCATTCCTGCCATTGCCGAGATGAACCGTTGCTTGATAGCGACGAACGGAGCGACCGCTTGACCAAATATCTGCATACGATGATCCGCGTGACTGACATTGACCGCACGGTCGCCTTCTTCAAGCTGTTGGGGCTTGAGGAGCAGAAACGCTTCGACAATGAAAATGGGCGCTACACGCTCGTCTTTCTCGCCGCGCCGGGGGACGAGGATGCTCAGGTGGAGTTGACCTACAATTGGCCGTCAGAAGATGGCAAGCCGACGGAAAGCTATGGCGAGGGCCGGAATTTCGGCCATCTCGCCTATCGGGTCGATAATATCTATGACGTGTGCCAGCGGCTGACGGATGCAGGGGTCACCATCAACCGCCCCCCGCGTGACGGGCACATGGCCTTTGTCCGCACGCCTGACAATATCTCGATCGAGTTGTTGCAGGATGGCTATCTCGATCCTGCCGAACCTTGGGCGTCGATGCCCAATACCGGCGTCTGGTAAGCCCATGTTGAGCGTTGTCCGAATCCCGGTGCTGTCCGATAATTATGTCTGGCTGCTGCACGATGACGCCAGTAGCGAGACCGTTGTGGTCGACCCTGCGGTGGCGGACCCTGTGCTGGCGGCGGCGGCCGAGCGGGGCTGGACCATCAGCCAGATCTGGAACACGCACTGGCATGGCGATCATGTGGGCGGCAACGCGGAGATCAAGGCGGCGACCGGCTGCCGGATCACCGGGCCGAGCGCAGAGGCGACCAAGATCGGCACGCTCGACCGCCAGGTGGGGGAAGGGGATGAGGTCCGCATCGGCGGTCATGTCGCCACGGTGATGGAGGTGCCCGCCCACACGGCTGGTCACATCGCCTATCATCTGGCCGCCGATCGCATCATCTTCGTCGGCGACACGTTGTTCGCCATGGGCTGCGGACGGTTGTTTGAAGGGACGGCGGATCAGATGTTCGCCAACATGACCCGCCTCGCGGCGCTGCCGGACGATACGACGGTCTATTGCGCCCATGAATATACGCAGGGCAATGGCCGTTTTGGCCTGACCGTAGAACCGGACAATGAAGCGCTTGCCACTCGCATGGTGCAGGTCGATGCCGCTCGCGCACGCGGCGAGGCCACCGTGCCCACGACCATAGGGCTGGAGCGCGCGACCAACATCTTCATGCGCGCGAGCGATGCGGATGAGCTGGCCCGCCGCCGCACGGCCAAGGATACCGCCTGACGGTTCGGGCGTTACGCTGTCGTCTCCTTTTGTGGAGACATGTGCAGGAGGATTGCCATGCGTGCATCGATATGTCTGGTGCCACTGATGCTGGCAGCGTGCGCAGGCGGTAGCGAGCCCCCGCGCCTTACGGAGAAGCAAGCGGCCCGGCTTGAGGCTGCATTGGAGGGCAAAGTTGCGGGCGAGCCGGTCAGTTGCGTCAGCCGCTATCCCGGCGCCAGCCTCACCGCAGTCAGTGAGAGCGTGTTGCTGTACCGGGTCAGCGGTCGGCTCATCTATCGCAACGACCTGATCGGCAGTTGCACCGGGTTGGGGCGGGGCGACACCCTCATCATCAAGCCGACAGGTTCGCAATATTGTCGCGGTGACATTGCGCGGAGTGCCGATCTGGTCACCGGGTCGGTTACCGGCGGTTGCGCGCTGGGATCTTTCACCCCCTATCGCACCCCCGGCCGCTGACGGTCAGCCCTTGTAGAGCGCGTCCAGCCGCTCCTGATAGCGCGCCTTGATGACGTGGCGGCGGATTTTCATCGATGGCGTCATTTCGCCATTTTCGATGGTGAAAGATTCGTCGGCCAGAATGATGCGCCGGACCCGTTCGGTGACGGACAATTCCTCGTTCACCCGATCGACCGCCGCCCTTAATGCTGCCTGATAGGCGGCGTTGGATGCGGTGTCGTTCGCGTCAAGGCCGTGCGCCGCCGCCCATTCGCGCGTCCATTCGGCATCGGGCACCAGCAGCCCGACCAGATGTGGTCGCCGGTCGCCATAGACCATGGCCTGGCCGATTTCCGGCTGTAGCGTCAACATGCCTTCGACCTTCTGTGGCGAAACATTGTCGCCCTTGTCATTGACGATCAGGTCCTTCTTGCGGTCGGTGATGCGGATGCGGCCCTTGGCATCGATCTCGCCAATGTCGCCGGTGTGCAGCCAGCCGTCCTTCAGCGCCTTTTCGGTTTCGGCGGCATTGCGCCAATAGCCCTGCATCACCAGTTCGCCGCGCACCAAAATCTCGCCATCCTCGGCGATCCTGACCTCGACCCCATCAAGCGGCGGGCCGACCGTGTCCATGGCGATGCCCGCGCTCGGTCGGTTGCAGCTGACGACCGGTCCCGCCTCGGTCTGGCCATATCCCTGCAACAGCGTCAGCCCCATGGCGTCGAAGAACAGGCCGACATCCGGATTGAGCGGCGCGCCACCCGACACCAGCGCCTTCATCCGCCCGCCAAAGCGCTTTGCGATCTTGGGCTTCAGCGTCCGGTTGAGCAGCAGCTTCATCGGCAGGTCGGCGATCGATATATTACCGTTCTGCTCCTTCGCGGCGATCCGCAACGCCTGCGTCAGCAGCCAGGCGGGGAACTTGCCCTGCTTCTCGATCGACTTGATGATCCGGGCTCGCAGCACTTCGAACAGGCGGGGCACGACGACCATGATCGTCGGGCGCGTTTCCTCTATGTTGCTGGCGAGCTTTTCCAGCCCCTCCGCATAATAGATTTGCCCACCCAGCATGATCGGCAGGAATTGCCCGCCGCTATGTTCATAGGCGTGGCTGAGCGGCAGGAAGGACAGGAAGACTTCATCCCCCCAGCCGAAATCCTCTGCTACCAGCCTGCCCGCACCTTCGATATTGCACAGGATCGCGCCGTGATGTTGCATGACGCCGCGTGGCGCTCCGCCGGTTCCGCTGGTGTAGATGATGCACGCGAGGTCGGTGCGCTCGGCGGTCTGTTCGGCGGCGCAGGCGTCGGGATCGGCTATGCGGGACGCGACCATATCGGCCCACAGATGGCAGGACAGATCGCCCTGCGCGCCCCGTAGCGGTTCCATGCCGATGATGAAACTCGCCTGCGATCGCAATACGGCGGGCATCAGCGTCTGCGCCAGCTTGGCCGTCGATACGATCACCGCCCTCGCGCCGCTATCAGTCAGGATATGCTGATGATCGCGCGTGGTGTTGGTGGTGTAGGTCGGGACCGTCACGCATCCCGCCGCCATGATGGCAAGGTCGGCGATGCAGAATTCGGGGCGGTTCTCACTCACCAGCATGACCGGGTCGCCGGGCTTCAGCCCCTGCGCCTTGAGCGCGGCGGCTAGGCCCGCGACCTGCAACGCCACCTCGGTCCAGCTGAGCGATTGCCAACCGCCAGCCGTCTTGCGCCACAGGAAAGGGAGGTCGCCCATTTCCTTTGCGCGGGCAAAGAACATGGTCACCAGATTGGGATACTGTTCAATCGCCCGCAAAGCAGCGCAACTCCTTGATTCAAGAGCGCGTCCGATGCGCGCATCCGCTCCGTGCCGATGCTATAGCCGCGCCTTGCCGTAGCGGTCACGCATTTTTCAGTCGAACAGCCCGTCCTGCAATCCGGCGGGCGGATTAAGCCCCAGATGCTTCCATCCCGGCCCGTTCAGGCAGCGGCCCCGCGCCGTGCGAGCGATCAGGCCGAGTTGGATCAGATAGGGTTCGATCACTTCTTCGATCGTGTCGCGCGGTTCCGACAAGCCTGCCGCCAGTGTTTCCACGCCCACCGGCCCCCCCGATAGATGTCGGCGATCATCATCAAATAACGGCGGTCCATCAGGTCGAGGCCCAGCTGATCGACCTCCAACCGGCTGAGCGCCGCGTCCGCCGCCTTGGCGTCCACTGCTTCGACCCCCGCGACATTGGCGAAATCGCGCACCCGCCGCAGCAACCGCCCGGCGATGCGGGGCGTTCCGCGCGACCGCCGCGCAATCTCGATCGCCCCGTCGGACGTGATGCCCAGGTCCAGCAACCGCGCCGCACGCCGCACCACCAGTTCCAGTTCCTCGACCGTGTAGAATTGCAGCCGCACCGGAATGCCGAAGCGATCACGCAGCGGCGTCGTCAGCAGCCCCTGCCGTGTCGTCGCGCCGACCAAAGTAAAGCGCGGCAGATCGATCCGCACCGACCGGGCCGACGGACCCTCGCCGATCATCAGATCGAGCGCGCGGTCTTCCATCGCGGGATAAAGCACCTCTTCCACCGCCGGATTGAGCCGGTGAATCTCGTCCACGAAAAGGACGTCGCCTTCGTCCAGATTGGTGAGAAGAGCCGCCAGATCTCCGGATTTGGCGATCACAGGCCCCGACGTTGCGCGGAAGCCGACGCCCATTTCCTTCGCCACGATCTGCGCCAGAGTCGTCTTGCCAAGACCCGGCGGGCCAAAGAACAGCACATGGTCCAGCGCGTCGCCACGCTGCTTTGCCGCCTCGATAAAGACCCGCAAATTGCCGCGCGCCGCCTCTTGCCCGATAAACTCCGTCAGCGATTTGGGCCGCAGGGCGGCGTCCACATCCTCTGCCCGGCGCGTGGAGGCGATCAACCGTTCCTCGCTCACTTGGCCGCCTTCCGCAGCGCCAGCCGCACGAGCGCATCCAGAGTCGCGCTATCGCCCAACTCTTCCTCCGCAGCGGCAACCGCGCTACTCGCCTCGGCAGGCTTGAAGCCGAGATTTTGCAGGGCGGAAATCGCGTCTGCTCCAAGCCCTCCGGCCATGACGGGCGCGATGCCCGCGCCCGGCACGCCGCCAGCGCCCGGCGCCGCGCCGATCTTGTCCTTCAACTCATTGACGATCCGCAGCGCCAGCTTCGGCCCGACGCCATTGGCGCGCGCCACCATCGCCTTGTCCCCGGTCGCCACCGCGCGATGCAGTTCGGCCGGTTCGAGCGCCGACAAGATCGCCAGCGCCACGCGCGATCCCACGCCCTGCACGCTGATCAGCAAGCGGAACCAGTCGCGTTCCTCCCCACGTGCAAAGCCGACCAGCCGGATCGAATCCTCCGACACCAGCATTTCGGTATGCACCGTCACCGCTTCGCCTACCGGCCCCAGCGCCGACAAGGTGCGCGACGATGCGCCAACGAGATAGCCCACGCCCCCCACGTCGATGATCGCATGGTCAGTGCCCGTGCTGTCCAGCCGCCCTTTGAGTTTCGCGATCATGCCCCGCACCCTTTGGTCATGATCTGTTCTTTACAGCCTCTCAAGGATAGCGCCAGTCAAAAGCGCGCCTGCGTTGGCACCAATTCCCCCGCCGGACGTAGTGCAGCCGATCCCTAGTCTATCAGGAACTCATTGATGTCGATGCAAGCGCCCTCGCTTTCACCCCAGGACTTCGCCTGTCCCGCCATCCGCCTCTCCGGTCCCGTCGATCAGTCCATGTATCTGTATTTCAAGGACGCGCTGGCGGCGGCGCCGTCCGACGGGTTGGTGGTGACGGAAATTTCGACGCTTGGCGGCGACCCGGAAATCGCGCGGATGATGGGCGAGGATATCCGCTTCCATTCAGAACTCAGCGCCGCGCGGCGGCTGGTGTTTCTGGGAAAGACTGCCGTCTATTCGGCGGGCGCGACCTTCATGGGCTTTTTCGCCAAGGAAAATCGCTACCTCACGCGTGGCACGCGGATAATGATCCATGAGCGGCTGATCACCAAGGACATCCACCTTCAAGGCCCGCTGTCCACCTGCATCGCACCGCTAAGGGCAGCCCTGAACGAGATAGAGGCGTCGATCGCGATCCAGAATGAAGGATTTTCCAACCTGATCCTGGGCTCCAGCATCTCACTCGATGAAGTGCTGAAGCGGGCACCGGAAAACTGGTATCTCGAAGCGAATGAAGCCGCGACGCTTGGTCTGGTGGAAGCGGTGCTCTGACCGTCGCTTGTCAGGCTCGTCATTTTGCGGCTTTCTGGGCGGATGAAGTCCCTTTCCTCCCACTCCCCGGTTTTCCCCTGGCGTTACGGCATGTTCCTGGTGCTTCTGGCGACCGCCCTGCCGTTCGGTTGGGTGATGCCCTGGCATCAGGCGGTGATGGCCGGGTTCGATTGTGCCTCTCTTGCCTTCATTGCTGTGGCCGCACCGCTTCTGAAAGCCGACCCCGACCGCATGCGCCGGACCGCGCAGGAAAATGATGCCAATCGCCGCCTGATGCTGCTCTTGACCGGCATCGTGTCACTGGTGGTGCTGGTCGCGGTGGGCGTGGCCGTCAGCCAGCATGGTGGCCCCAACGCAGCGGCCATCGCGCTGTTGCTGGTGACGCTGGCGCTTGCCTGGCTCTTTTCCAATCTCGTCTATGCGATGCATTATGCGCATCTCTTCTACCTGACCGATCCGCGCGGGAAGGATCAGCAGGGCCTCGACTTCCCCGGTACGAAGGAGCCGGGATACAGCGATTTTCTCTATTTCGCCTTCACCCTCGGCATGACCTTTCAGACGTCCGATGTCACGGTGACCGGCACATCCATGCGTCAGGTGGTGACCGCGCATTGCCTCGCGGCGTTCCTGTTCAACCTTGGCATTCTGGCTTTCACGATCAATGTGCTGGGCGGCGCCTGAAGCGGCTTCACGGCTTGCTTACCATTTCCCGGCATAAGCCGGGCATGTCTTCCGCTATCGATCCTTGTCCGCCCTCTGCCGTCAGCCATGGCGTAGGCTTCGCCGGACTGGCCGGTCTCGCCCTTTGGGCGGTGGTGGCGCGGCATTATGGGATGAACGGCCCCAATGCGGGTTTCGCGGCGGTGATCGCCTGCGGGCTGCCGATGATTTTGTGGTCGCTGCTGGTGGACAAGGTTCATCGCAATCCATCGACCGGTATCGACTGGCAGGCACCTCCCCGGCCATGGCGCGCCGTCCTCGACATCAGCCTCGTCAAGATCGCTGGCCTCTGGGCGACATGGATGGCGATCGCGATCTTCTACTGTCTTGCCCGCTGGTATTGGAGCGGAAATTATCATTATTCCATGAACCTGTTCATGGACGCGGTCCCTTGGCTTGTACTGTTCTCCGTTCCTTATGTCGTCTGGCTGGACCGTCGATTGGTCGAACCCCGCGACGCCACCCATGCCTTTGGGCAATGGGTCATTGGCGGAGCAGCGGGCGCGCCGGACATGGCGCAGGTCGCCAACCATGCCCGCGCATGGGCGGTCAAAGGCTTTTTCCTAGCCTTCATGCTCTCCATCGTGCCGGGCAATTTTGCCAGCGTGGTGGACTGGCGGTTGGATCATGCCTTCGCCAATCCGGTGAACCTTGCCGCCTTCCTGATCGCGGTCATGTTCATGATCGATGTCTGCATGGCGACGGTCGGCTATCTGCTGACGATGAAACCGCTCGATTCCCACATACGCTCGGCCAATCCGTTGCTGACAGGTTGGGTGGCGGCGCTGATCTGCTACCCGCCCTTCGTGCTGATGGGGTCAGGGGGACCGCTCGACTACCATGTGGGCGGCGCGGAATGGGACGTCTGGACGCAGGGACATACGACCTTGCAATGGATATTGGGCAGCTGGCTCGTCCTGCTAACCGCCATCTATGCCTGGGCGACGGTGGTGTTCGGCATCCGCTTTTCCAACCTCACCCATCGCGGTATCCTGACCCACGGGCCGTATCGCTGGACGCGGCACCCCGCTTATCTGTCGAAGAACCTCTTCTGGTGGTTTTCGGCGCTGCCCTTCCTCACGGTCTCGGGAAGCCTCACCGACATGGTGCGCAATTGCGCGATGCTGGCGGCGACCAACGCTGTCTATTATTGGCGCGCCCGGACGGAAGAGGCGCACCTTTCCACTGATCCCGCCTATCGCGACTATAGCGAATGGATGGAGCGCAACGCGCCCGTCCCCCGTCTGTTCGCCTGGGCAACCGGCCGCCGACGCAAGGTTCAGCCGGCCCTGACGCCAGCGGAATAGGTTAGAAGCTTTCTTCGGCGTAGACGCGGGAAAGATCGCCCGCCCACTCGCCATGATAGCGCGCGAGCAGTTCTTCGGCATGGGTCCGCCCAGCCGCTACGATCTCGTCCAGCGGTGCCAGATAGGCGGTTTCATTGTCGCCGATATCGTTCAGCCGTGCCCGCGCTCTCAGCCCGCTGCGGCTGATATCCAGCACCTGCGCCGCAATATCGCGCAGCTTGCGTCCGCCCGGCAGTGGCGCATCCAGCGCCAGCTTCGGCGCCGCGTCGCGCAGCGTCTGCCGGTCCGCCATGGTCCAGTCCTTCACCAGATCCCAGGCCGCATCGAGCGCGCCCTGATCATAGAGAAGGCCAACCCAGAAAGCGGGCAGGGCGGTGATGCGATCGGCGCGTCCGCCATCGGCCCCGCGCATTTCCAGGAAGCTCTTCAACCGCACTTCGGGGAAGGCGGTGGACAGATGATCTTCCCAATCCTTCTCGGTCGGCTTCTCACCGGGCAGAATGGAAAGCTTGCCGTCCAGGAAGTCGCGGAAGCTGAGGCCCGCGGCGTCGATATAGCGGCCGTCGCGATAAACGAAGTACATCGGCACATCGAGCGCATAGTCGGCGTACCGCTCATAGCCAAAGCCATCCTCGAACACGAAGGGCAGCATGCCCGTGCGATGTGGATCGGTGTCCGACCAGATATGGCTGCGATAGGACAGGAAGCCGTTGGGCTTGCCTTCGGTGAAGGGCGAATTGGCGAACAGCGCGGTTGCCAGCGGTTGCAGGGCCAGGCCGACGCGGAACTTCTGCACCATGTCCGCCTCGCTGCCATAGTCGAGGTTCGTCTGGATGGTGCAGGTTCGCAGCATCATGTCGAGGCCCATCGACCCCACGCGGGGCATGTGCCGCAGCATGATGTCATAACGCCCCTTGGGCATCACCGGCAGTTCGTCGCGTGTCTTGTCGGGCCACATGCCCAGGCCTAGGAACCCCAGGCCCAGCATGTCGCCGACATATTTGACCTGTTCCAGATGCCGCTGCGTTTCCGCGCAGGTCTGGTGCAGATTTTCCAGCGGCGCACCGGACAGTTCCAGCTGACCCGCCGGTTCCAGGCTGACCGTTCCATCGGCGCCGGACAGGGCGATGATGTTGTCACCCTCGAACACCGGGCTCCAGCCATAGCGCGTCAGGCCGATCAGCAGCGTGTGGATGCCGCCCTGCTCGCTGTAGGACGGCGCATGATGGTCCGCCCTGGAATAGACGAACTTCTCATGCTCGGTGCCGATACGCCAGCGATCCTTGGGCTTGGCGCCCTTGGAAAAGGCCACGATCAGCTGGTCGCGGCTTTCGATGACGGGATCGATTCCCCCTGAGTCGGTTCTCGTGCTCATGCCCCGCCTTAGCCTGTCCCCCTTGCGCGTCAATCGACAGCGCGCGGGCGACAAATAGGTTGCGTCCACCGGGGCTGCAATCCCATTTCGGATTGCAACTGGAACAGCTATTCTATCGCCAGTCGCCGTTCACCGTCATCCAGGCCGACGTCGCGGCGATCGCAGCCGTTTCCGCGCGCAGGATGCGAGGGCCAAGGGACACGGGCACGGCCTTCGCCACAGCGCGGATCGCCTCCCGCTCTGCCGGGTCAAAGCCGCCCTCCGGCCCAATCAGGAACGCCGCTGGCCCCTGATGCGCGCGCAGCGTTTCGCTCAAAGGCTCGCCGCCGCTTTCATCGGCGAAGAACAGCCAGCGATCCTCCGGCCAGTCGCGCAGCAACGCGTCCAGCTTCACCATGCCGCTTAGGTCAGGCAGCGCGGTGCGGCCGCATTGTTCGGCTGCCTCGACCAGATGTGCGTGCAGCCGGTCGAGATTGAGCTTGTCCACCACCGCCCGGCGGGTCAGCACCGGCTGCAACTTGGCGACACCCAGTTCGCAGGCTTTTTCCGCGATCAGGTCGATGCGGCCTTTCTTGATCGGCGCGCAGCATAGCCAGAAATCGGGCACCTGCTCCGGTGCCTTGGTCTGGCTGACGCATTCCAGCACCAGATCGCGCTTGCGCATGTCCCGCACCCGCGCGGCCCATTCGCCGGACCTGCCATCGAACAGCAGGACGATGTCACCGGGCTTCACCCGCATCACGCTGATCAGATAATGGGCCGGGTTGCCATCGACCGGCACGGCGACGCCTTCGCCCAGCTGCGTTTCGACATGCAGGCGCGGCGCGCTCTGCGGCGGCCATGCAGGGGTTGCGGTCATTTCGCCTCTTCCGTTCGCCCTGTTTGACTGAGCCACTTGTCTCAGCCAAATGTCGAAGGGCTTTCTTTGCTCTTTAGAGAAGAAAGGGGCTTCGACAAGCTCAGCCCGAACGGAGAAAAGGTGAGTCAGACCATAGTCCCCGATACCGAGGCCCGCGGCCTGCTCGCGCGCTTGCCCGCGACGCCCCGCGCGCTCGCGCTACTGGCTCGGCTCGATCGTCCGATCGGATGGTGGCTGCTCTTCTGGCCGGGGGCCTGGGCCGTGGTTTTGGCGGGCGGGGCAGGGGAGCGCTGGCCGCTCATCCTCTGGCTGTTGCTCGGCAGCATCGCGATGCGGGGCGCGGGTTGCGTGTTCAACGACATCGTCGATCGCGATCTCGATCGGAAAGTCGCTCGCACCGCGGCCCGCCCGCTCGCCAGTGGCGCGCTCGGACTGAAGACAGCATGGGCGTGGCTCATCTTGCTTTGCCTCGTTGGGCTGGCCGTCCTGCTGCAAATGCGCCCTTATGCGCAGATCGTGTCGCTCGGCAGTCTCGCGCTCGTCGCCGCCTATCCCTTCATGAAGCGGATCACCGGCTGGCCGCAGCTTTGGCTTGGCCTTGTTTTCTCCTGGGCGGCGCTGGTCGGCTGGAGCGAGGTTGCAGGGGCGCTTACTCTGCCGGGGCTGCTTCTTTACGCAGGCACCATCTTCTGGGTCGTGGGTTATGATACCATCTATGCATTGCAGGACCGGGAGGATGATGCGTTGATCGGTATCGGGTCGAGCGCCTTGTCGATGGGCCGCCATGTGCGCGGCGGCGTAACGCTCTGCTACCTGGTTGCACTTTCCCTCTGGGCCGCCGCCCTTTGGCAGGTGCGACCACAATGGCTTGCTTTCGCCGCCTTGCTGCCGATGGCGGTTCATCTTTTCTGGCAGGTGGGAACGCTGAAGGAAGATGGAGCCGATCCCCTCACCAAGTTCCGTTCCAACCGTTTCGCGGGGTTACTGATGTTCCTTGCCTGCCTCGTCGTGGGGAGTGCATGATCATGCCGCAAGAGGGTGAGGATTGCTGGCGCATCGCCCGCGCCGCCAAGGCCAGCGTCATCATCGATGCGGAAGCCTATTTCCGCCACGCCCGCGCCGCCATGCTCAAGGCGAAGCGCCGGATCATGCTCATCGGCTGGGATTTTGACGCCGCCATCAGCCTGATCCGCGAGGACGAAGCCAAGGATGAAGCGCCCCTCATCATCGCCGACTTCATCAGCTGGCTTGTCGCGCAGAAGCCTGACCTCGAAATCTTCCTTCTGCGTTGGGATGTGGGCGCGATGAAGTCGATGGTGCAGCCCGCCAACCTCTTTACCACCGTCAAATGGATGGCGCACAAGCGCATACAGGTGAAGCTGGACAGCCATCACCCGCCCGGGGCTTCCCACCATCAGAAGATCGTTGTGATCGATGATTGTTTTGCCTTTTGCGGCGGTATCGACATGACCAGCGATCGGTGGGACACACGCCATCATCGCGATGAGGACCCCGGCCGTCACCACCCGGACGGTTCCGCCTATGGGCCATGGCATGATGCGACCACCGCCTTACAGGGAGATGTCGCGATGGTGTTGGGGGATCATGCCCGCGCCCGTTGGAAGGGGGCCGGCGGCGGCGATCTGGAGCCGATCTCCGGCGAGCATGATTGCTGGCCCGACGCGCTGCCGGTGCAGTTCGAAAATGTCGATATAGCCATTTCCCGCTCCGCGCCGGAAATGGAAGACCAGCAGCCGTTGCAAGAGATTGAGCGGCTCTATCTGAACCAGATCGCATCGGCGAAGCGGACCATCTACGCCGAAAGCCAGTATTTCGCGTCCCGCCGCATTGCGGAGGCAATCGCCGCGCGGCTGGGTGAGTCCGATGGGCCGGAAATCGTCATCATCAACCCGGAACAAGCCGATGGCTGGTTGGAACAGCAGGCCATGGACACTGCCCGCGCTCGCTTGGTCGAAGCCCTGCGCGCCCGTGACGCCTATGGCAAGCTGCGCATCTACCATCCTTTCACGGTGCGCGGTGAGCCGATCTACGTCCATGCCAAGATCTTGATCGTCGATGACCGGACCTTGCGCGTGGGCTCGTCCAACATGAATAACCGCTCGATGCGGCTCGATACCGAGTGCGATGTGACGATCGACGGGGCACTGCCTGCCAATGCCGGACATGAAGCGACCATCTTGGGCATCCGTGACGACCTGATCGCCGAACATCTGGACCTGCCCGTGGAGCGGGTGGCCGCCGTGATCGCCGAGCGCGGGCTGATCGCCGCGATTGAGCAGCTGCGCGACAAGCCCGGCCGAACCCTGCGGCCCTATGTGACGCCCAATCTCAACGACGTGCAGGCGTGGCTGGCCGACAATGAAGTGCTGGACCCCGAAGGGCCTGAGGAGATGTTCGAGCCGGTTGCGGACCGCAGCCTGTTCCGCCGCATGCGCAAGAAACGCTGAGGCGCCGCCGCTTACCTATTCGGCCGCCAGCAACGCTTCCGCGCCGCCCAGATTGACGGAAACGAGGCGGCTTACCCCCCGCTCCACCATCGTCACGCCGAACAGCCGGTGCATGCGCGCCATCGTCACCGCATTATGGCTGACGATCAGGTAGCGCGTATCCGTCTGCCCCACCATCACGTCGAGCAGGTCGCAGAAACGCTCCACATTGGCATCGTCCAGCGGCGCGTCGACCTCATCCAGCACGCAGATCGGCGCCGGGTTGGTCAGGAACAGGCCAAAGATCAGCGCGACGGCGGTTAGCGCCTGCTCCCCGCCGGAAAGCAATGTCAGCGCGGCCAGCTTCTTGCCCGGCGGCTGCGCCATGATTTCCAGCCCCGCCTCCAGCGGATCGTCGCTATCGATCAGTTCCAGATGCGCCTGCCCGCCGTTGAACAATGTCGTGAAAAGCCGCCGGAAATGCCCATCGACCGCCTCGAACGCCGCCAGCAGCCGCTGCCGTCCTTCGCGATTGAGACTGCCGATTGACCCGCGCAGCCGGTTGATCGCCTGGGCAAGTTCCTCGCTCTCAGCCCGGCTCGCCGCCTGCGTTGCCTCCAACTCCTCCAATTCCTGTGCGGCCACCAGATTGACTGGCCCGATCCGCTCGCGCTCGGCGGCAAGGCGGTCATGTTCACCCTGCTCGCTCTGCGCGATCCGGATGTCGGCACTGGCAAAGCCCAGTTTCTCGGGTAGCACCGGGGGCGGGCATTCAAAGCGTTCCCCCGACAAGCGGTTGGTCTCGACGCGCTTTTCTTCCGCTGCCTCGGCTCGCGCGGCGGCAGTCGCTCGCCGCTCACGTGCCTGCGCCAGCGCCTCGCCCGTCTGTGCGGCCCGTTCCTCGGCGACGCGCAGCGCCGCCTCGGCCTCGCTCTCCGCTCGGCGCGCCGCTTCCGCTGCGTCGGCCAGCCCTGCACCCTGCTCGGACAGGGCAGCGATTGCCGTCGCCAGCGTGTCGGGTTGTTGCGCCAGTCCATCGCGCTCGGACGCGATCGCCTCGCCGCGCTCCACCATGGCGGCGATCCGCTTCGCCGCCTCGCCCGCGCGTGCGCGCCAGCCCTTGGCTTCCGCGTCGGCGGCAGCCATGCGTTCTCGATCGCTTGCCAAAGCCCGGTCAGCCAAGGCCTGATCCGCCTGCAACTGGCTGACCGCCATGCGCGCCTTTTCGCTCGCTTGCGAAAGCGACGCCACCAGCGCGCGCGTTCCTGCGCCGTCCGGCACCGCCGCGCGGGCCGCGTCCACCTTGTCATGCTCGGCCCGGGCAGCGCCCAGATCAGCGCGTGCTTCGGCCAGTCTCTCCTCGATTGCCTCCCGCCGCCCGGAAAGCCGATCCAGCGCCGTGGCCGCTTCATCGGCAGCACGAAGCGCCGCGCGTAACCGCTGGTCGGCCGCGCCAAGCTGCGTCCTCGCAGCTCCCAGTGCCTCGGCCGCCGCCCGTTCTTCACCAGCCGCGCTATCCTGCGCCGCGCGTGCCGCCTCGACCTCAGCATCCGCCGCCGGTCGCGCCGCAGCAATCGCCTCCAGCCGATTGAGCCGGATCAGCCGCTCCGCCGCCGCCGCGCCGCCCTCGGCCGCGACATAGCCGTCCCAGCGCCGCAGCTGACCGTCCCTGGTCACTAGCCGCTGTCCCACCGCCAGCGTCTGTCCATCATCCGTCTCGGCGACCGCGACCTGCGCCAATCGCCGCGCCAGTTCCGCCGGTGCGCGCACATGATCTGCCAGGGAAGCGCATCCAGCGGGCAGGACCGGATCGCTCTCCAGCGTCGCCGCCCCAGTCCAACGCCGCGTGCCCTGCGCGCCGACCGGCGCCTCCAGATCATCGCCCAGCGCGGCGGCCAGCGCCCGCTCAAAGCCCGGCGCGGCCTTCAACTGATCCAGTGCCCGTTCGCGCCCGCTTCCGCTCTCGACCGCCCGCTTGAGCGCCGCCGCCTCGCTATCCAGCGCCGCCAGTCCCGCCCGTGCGGAGGATAGCGCCGCTTCGGCCGCCGCGCGCGCATCGGCCGCCGCCTGCCGCGCCGTTTCCGCCTGCCCGATCGCCGCCTCGGCCGCATCGCGATCCAATCCAGCCGTTGCCTGTGCCGCCAGCGCCTCGCTGCGCTTCGCCTCCAGCGGCGCTGCATCGGGCAGGGCGCCCGCTTCCGCCTCCAGCCGCGCCGCCTCACGCTCCGCTCGTTCCAGACGGCTTCGCGCCGCCGCCAACGCCGCCTCGGCCACACGCAGTTCGGCCTGCTCGCCCGCCTGTCGCGCCATCGCCTTGGCGAGGTCCAGCTCGGCATCCCGCGCCGCATCCTCCGCCCGCGCGATCCGCCCGGCGAAATCGGGCCGCATCGTCTCGGTGTCGGCGATCCGTTTCTTCAATACGGAAATCTCGGCCGTAAGCCGGGCAATCGCCTCCGCCGCGTCGTTGGCGAGCGTGCCCTCACGCGCCCGGTCCTCTTCCAGCCGTTCCGCCTGCTGCGCCAGATCATGCAGACGCCGCACCACGCCATCGCGCTCAGTCCTGAGCGCGGCGAGCCGATGCCCCGCCTCATTGGCCTCGTCTCGCGCGGCCTGTGCCGCCACCCGCCGCCGGGCGAGCGCATCCACTGCCGCATTGGCATGAACCGCCGCCGCCGCCTGAGCCTCCTGCGCGGCGCTGACGGCGCCCTCCGCCTCCACCGCTTCCTTACGCGCGGCATCGGCGCTCGCCGCCGCCTCGCGCCAACGGGCGAAGATCACGCGCCCTTCGGCGACCCTGATCTGCTCGGACAGCTTGATATAACGCTCGGCCGCCTTGGCCTGCCGCCGCAGGCTACTGGCTCGCGCTTCCATGTCGGTCAGTATCTCGTCCAGCCGCACCAGATTGGCCTCGGCTGCGCGCAGCTTCTGCTCGGCATCCTTGCGCCGGACATGCAGGCCCGAAATCCCGGCCGCTTCCTCCAGCATAGCGCGTCGTTCCTGCGGTCGCGCGGCGATGACGGCGGCGATCCGCCCCTGGCTCACCAGCGCCGGGCTGTGCGGCCCCGTCGCAGCGTCGGCGAAGATCAGTGAGATGTCCTTCGCTCGCACGTCGCGGCCATTGGCCCTGTAGGCGCTGCCCGCCCCGCGCTCGATGCGGCGAGTGACTTCCAGTTCGCCGTCCGCGCCCACTTCGACCGCGTTGAACAGCTCGCCCTGTTCCTGCACCGTTTGCAGCGATACCTCGGCAAAGTCGCGCTGCGGCCGGGTGGATGTGCCGGCGAAGATCACATCTTCCATGCCGCCGCCGCGCATCGACTTGGCGCTGGATTCGCCCATCACCCAGCGGATTGCTTCCAGCAGATTGGACTTGCCGCAGCCATTTGGCCCGACAATCCCGGTTAGGCCGGGCTCGATGCGCAGCTCCGTTGGATCGACGAAGCTTTTGAAACCCGAAAGCTTGAGGCGCTTTATCTGCATGGCCAGCCGTCGGGCCAATTGCCGGGCCAATTGCCGGGACAGCGCGGTGCTGCCCCGCCTTCAGCGGGCAAACTCATCGCAAATGTCCGCCCCCCTTGAGTCAATCAGATACCCGCTTCCTTGAGCTTGGGCTGCAAAGTCGCCCAGGTTGCGACATTGTCGATCTTCACATCATTCAGGATGAAGGTCGGCGTGCCTTCGATCTTATATTGATTGTTCGCCGCCTCGACGCCCTTGGCCAGCTTTTCGGCGGCGGCGGTATCGGCCAGGCACTGCTTGGCCTTATCCTCGGCAATCCCACGTTGCTTGGCGAAGTCGATCAGCCCCACGGCGGCGGCCAGATTGCCGAAACGCTGCGCAGGCGGTGCGCTCATCAACGCCTGATATTTGGCGTCGCCCAGCGACTGCGCCTTTTCGAACATCGCATTCTGGTTGGCGAAGAATTGCTCGCTCAGCGGATAGAAGACGTCTTTACCGCCGCAACGGGCCAGCAGCGACGTGGAAATATCGATCGGATCACGCACGAAGTTGCGGAACTCGAAGCTCATCTTTCCGGTGTCCACGATCTTGCGAATCTCCTCCGAAGCCTCCGCCGAAAAATCGCGGCAATGGCTGCAGGTATAGGACCCATATTCGATCAGCTTCACCTTCGCCTGCGGGTTGCCCATGACGAAACCGCCTTCGGGCGTTTGGGTCACTGTGCCGGACCAGCTGGTCCCGGCAGGGGCAGCAACAGCAGCGACCGGTTCCGCGGACGAGTTGCTGGCCGCGTCCTTTTTCCCGCAGGCGGAAAGGGACAGCGAGAGGGCGATAAGGGCAAGTCCGGTAATGGCTTTCACTGTGTGCAGGCTCCGTTGCTCGGGCATCAGGATCAAGGGTTTAGTTTACTGTGCGGCGGCGGGCAATGCGTCGCGCAAGCTGGCCCAGCTCGACCCGTCCACGCGCGTCCCATTGATGGTGAAGCCCGGCGTGCCGCCAATCTTCACCTTGTTCCACGCTTCGTCGGTCATGGCCAATATCTGCTTCATCGCCGCCGGATTGGCGATGCAGGCGTCAAGCTGCGCAGGCGTGAAGCCGCGTTTGCCCATCAAGGCGTAAAGGCCCGTATTACGCCCGATGTCGCGCAGCAGGGCGATCTGTTCGGATGGCTTGGCCGCACCCCGGTCATAGGCCTGCAACTGCTCCATCCAGGCGTCCTGATTTGCAAACAGCGCCTCATGATTGCCAAAAAAGCGCTTAGGCCCGCCGCATCGCGCCAGCAGCGCCGCCGCCAGGTCATATTTGTCGCGCACCGCATTGCGCGCTTCCACACTCACCCTGCCGCCCTTCACATAGTCGGCTTTGAGCGGCGCGCTCGCCTCACCCACGAAATGGGCGCAGTGCGAGCAGGTATAGCTTACATATTCGACCAGCTTGGTCGGAGCGGCCGGGTTGCCCATCACATGTCCTCCAATGGGCGACAGCGCGACCCGTGTCGTCCAGTTGACGGCGGGCGCGGCGATCAGCGTGCCGGGGAGGGTGATCAACGCGAAGAGGCCAAGGATTAGCAAGCGCGATTTCGTCATGCGTTCTTCCAATGAAGGGCCGCCCCTGTACGGCAATTGAATGATTC
This sequence comes from Sphingobium sp. Cam5-1, assembly GCF_015693305.1. Taxonomy (NCBI): domain Bacteria; kingdom Pseudomonadati; phylum Pseudomonadota; class Alphaproteobacteria; order Sphingomonadales; family Sphingobiaceae; genus Sphingobium; species Sphingobium sp. Cam5-1. Next base: position 2,577,430 of record NZ_CP065138.1, read on the forward strand.
AGCTGATTTTCGGCAAACCGTTGGAATTGACAAGCCCTTGGGCCAGCGATTCCAGAACGGCCCGCAATTCCGGGTCGCCAATGTCGCGCAGCGAATCGCCAAGTTCCACCGGAACCGGCCGCAAATTGCGCGGTGGCGGGCGGCGTTCGGGCGTGGAACCGCGCACTTCGCCCTGCTTCATCGCGACCTTCGCCACGGCGGCATAGCCAAAGAAGCGGTTCACCCGGTCGATGATGTCGGGCAGCACATGCTGGATCATTGGCGCATGTCCGCTCATCACCGTCAATTGCAGCGTCCCGCCGGCTTTCTTGCCTACTGGAAAGCGGATCGATTCGGGGGCGGAAATCTCCGCATAATGCTGCCCAACAATCTCGGCCCAGCGCGTGACGATGCTCGACTGGACAAAGCCGAACTTGCGGAAAGCGGCAGCGCCGATCTGCGGCATCAGGTCGGCAATCTGGCGCGGGCCGCCGACGCGAGGCCGTTCGGCCGCTGCCTGGGCACGGCTTTTCAATTTAGGTGTTGCGGGCCGTTCCGTCATGCTCTGCTTAATGGCATAGGGCAGCCATGGACGTCGAGCGGAACCTCATGAAAATCGCAGCAGATCTGCTCGTACATTATGACGTCCATGCCCGTCGCCTTCCCTGGCGCGCCCCGCCGGGCGCCAACGCGGCGGACCCCTATTGCGTCTGGCTGTCCGAAGTCATGCTTCAGCAGACGACCGTCGCCGCCGTCGCCCCCTATTTCGCGAAGTTCACCGATCGCTGGCCATCGGTAGAGGCGCTCGCGGGGGCGGAGGATGCCGACGTCATGGCGGCATGGGCAGGCCTTGGCTATTATGCCCGCGCCCGCAACCTGCTCGCCTGCGCCCGCGCAGTGACGGATCAGCATGGTGGCATCTTCCCGGATAATGAAGAAGGACTGCGCGCCCTCCCGGGCGTCGGCGCCTATACCGCCGCCGCCGTCGCCGCCATCGCCTTCGGCCGCCGCGCCGTAGTGGTGGACGCCAATGTGGAGCGCGTCGTCGCCCGCCTGTTCGCCATCGACACGCCGCTCCCCGCCGCCCGCCCCCCCATCCGCGCCGCTGCGGACAGCATCACCCCCGATGCCCGCGCTGGCGATTTCGCGCAGGCGATGATGGACCTTGGCGCGACCATCTGCACATCGCGCAACCCCGCCTGCGGCATCTGCCCGTTGCGGCAGGACTGCGCAGCCTTCCGCATGGCCGATCCCGCCGCCTTCCCGGTCAAGGCCGCGAAGAAGGCGAAACCGCACCGCATCGGCCATAGCTGGTGGATCGAGCGGGCGGACGGCCATGTCTGGCTGATCCGCCGCCCGGCCAAGGGACTACTCGGCGGCATGCGCGCGCTTCCCTCGTCGGACTGGAGCGCCACGCCCGGCGCCACGCCGCCGCTTGCGGCATCGTGGAAAACGCTGCCGGAACCCGTCGCCCATGTGTTCACGCATTTCTCGCTGGCCTTGACCATTCATGTCGCCCATGTGGCAAAGGAAAGCATGCCCGTCGGCGAGGGCGAATGGTGGCCGCTCGCCCGCATAGACGAGGCGGGCCTTCCCACCCTGTTCCGCCGGGCGGCGCAAGCAGCGATGAAGGAGAGTGACGCCTATGTTCCTTGACCAGCCCAGCTATGCAGGTGGCCGTCTGGACCGCGCCGATCAAATCCGCATGAACCCGGATCTTGCGGCGCAGGCTTTTGCAAACCCCGAGGCCCGCTACCTCGTCCTCGACGGGCTCGATCCGGTCACGCAGGACGGCCATCTGCTGATGGAGCCGTTGCCTGACGACGCCAAGGCGGAAGATTACCTCCTTCTCGGCATCGATGAAGGGCAGCGCCCGCTGTTCGTTCGCCTGATCGAGGAAAATGGCGCCAACTTCGCCCCCAGCGGCCGCAGCCACGCCATCGTTGCCGAAGTGCCCGCCGATGAAGTCGCCCTTTACGGGACCGCGCGCAGCCTCGTCCACTGGCATGGCCGCCATCCCTTTTGCTCCGTCTGCGGATCGCGTACTCGCCCGGAAAAGGCGGGTTGGGCGCGTCGCTGCGGCGCCTGCGATGCGGAACATTTCCCCCGCGTCGATCCCGTCGTCATCATGCTGGCCGAACATGACGGCCGCGTGTTGGTTGGACGGCAGCATAGCTGGCCGCAGGGCCTCTACTCCGCGCTCGCCGGTTTCGTGGAACCGGGCGAAACCCTTGAGGAAGCCGTCATGCGCGAGATCAAGGAGGAAGCGGGCATCACCGTTCGTTCCGTCCGCTATGTGATGAGCCAGCCATGGCCTTTCCCTTCGTCGCTGATGATCGCCTGCATTGCGCAGGCTGACGATGATGCGCTGACGCTGGACGAGACCGAGATTGAGCATGCCCTTTGGTGCGACGCGGCCGGAGTCCGCGCGGCGCTGGCAGGGGAAGCGAACGCACCCTTCACCCCGCCTCCGCCCATGGCCGTCGCACACCATGTCCTCAAGCATTGGGCCGATGCGCAGGTTGCCCCGCCGGGTTCAAGCGCGTAAGGCCCATGGCCTGACGCCTCACCCCTCAGCAGGAACGCCCCGCACCCATGCTCAGCCTTGAAGAAGCCCAGTCCCGCGCGCAGGATCTGGTGACGGCGGCACGCAGGGCCGGGGCTGACGCGGCCGACGCCATCTACGCCTGCAATGCTTCGACCACGGTCGCGGTGCGCCTTGGCGCGCTGGAGGATGTGGAGCGATCGGAGGGGGAAGAAATCGGCCTGCGTGTCTTCGTCGGTCAGCGCTCCGCCAGCATCGCCGCGTCGGACATGAATCCCGCGACCTTGAGCACGCTGGTCGATCGTTCCATCGCCATGGCGCGGGAGGCGCCGGAAGATCCCTATGCGGGCCTTGCGCCCGAAGACCGGCTACTGCGCGGCACTTTGCCTGCACTAGACCTTGCCGATCCGAGCGAGCCTGAACCCGCGAAACTGCGCGAGCGCGCCCTGGCTGTCGAGGAAGCCGCCCGCGCCGTCGCTGGCGTCACCAACAGCGAAGGCGGCGGCGCGTCCAACGGCCGCAGCCAGGTCGCGCTCGCCACCAGCCACGGTTTTGCCGGTGCCTATGCGGGCACTAGTCATTCGACCTGGGCCAGCGTTCTTGCAGGCACCGGCGCGGACATGCAGCGGGACCATGCCAGCCACAGCGTCCGCCATCTGGTTGATCTGGATGACGCCGCGACAATCGGCGCCCGGGCGGGGGAGCGCGCCGTCGCTCGCCTCAACCCCGCGAAGCTCGAAAGCGGCGTCCTTCCCATCCTGTTCGACCCGCGCATTGGCTCCAGCCTGCTCGGCCATCTGATCGGCGGCATCGTCGGCCCCGCCATCGCCCGTCGGTCGAGCTTCCTGCTCGATTCCCTCGGGAAGAAGCTGTTCGACAGCGCCATCACCATCATCGACGATCCACTCCGCCTGCGCGGCATGCGCTCGCGCCCCTTCGACGGTGAGGGGCTGCCGGTCGCCCGTCGTGCCCTGATCGATGCGGGCGTGCTGACCGGCTGGCTGATGGACAGCGCATCGGCCCGCCAGCTCGGCCTACAGCCCACCGGCCATGCCAGCCGGGGCGGCAGCGGCGCGCCCGGCGCTGGCGTCACTAACGTCCATATGGAGCCCGGCACCCTCTCGCCCGCCGAGTTGATGGCCGACGTCAAGCGCGGTCTTTATGTCACCGAACTGATCGGCATGGGCGTGAACGGCGTCACCGGCGATTATAGCCGCGGCGCCGCCGGTTTCCTGATCGAGGATGGCGTGATCACCCGCCCGGTCTCAGAAATCACCATCGCCAGCCATCTGAAGGACATGTTCCGCGCCCTCGTGCCCGCGAACGACCTTGAATTCCGCTATGGCATGAACGTGCCCACCATCCGCATCGACGGGATGACCGTTGCCGGGGGGTGAGATCGACCTGCGCGCGTTGGTCGGCGCGGTATCGGACGCGGCCGATCGGGCGCTTACCCTCTGGGCGGGCGGCCAGACGCAGGTGCGCCAATGGGAAAAGGTCCCCGGCCATCCTGTGTGCGAGGCGGACCTCGAAATTGACGAGATGCTCCGCCAGAGCCTCAGCATCATCGACCCCACCGCCGGATGGCTGTCGGAGGAGACGGCCGACACCGTCCACCGCCTCGACCTTGCCCGCGTCTGGGTGGTCGATCCGATCGATGGCACCCGCGACTATCTGCGCGGTCGTCCGGGCTGGTCCGTGTCGGTTGCGCTGGTCGAACATGGCGCGGTGCGCATCGGCATCCTCGCCGCGCCTGCCCGCAACGAATTGTGGATCGCGCGGGCGGGGGAGGGCGCCACCCGCAACGGCCGCGTGCTTTCCGCAGGGTCCCGCATGATCCTGCCCGGCGCCCGCGTGCCCGCCGATCAACTCCCCCGCTACGACCGCGACCTCGTCACCGTCCACAAGCCCAACAGCATCGCGCTGCGCATGGCGATGGTCGCCGCCGATGAGGCCGACCTCGTCGCCACCGTTCGCTGGGGCAATGAATGGGATGTCGCCGCCGCCGCCCTGATCGCGCAGGAAGCAGGAGCGACCGTCACCGACGCGCTCGGCGTCCCTCTGTCCTTTAACCGCCCGGACCCCACCGCCTTCGGCCTGCTCTGCACAGCCCCCGGCATCCATGAAGCAGCGACGCAGCGCCTGGCCCCCCGCGCCCGCGAACTGCTAGGGCAAGGCTGAAAGAGCGCGTTACGTGGTCTGTTCGCCTATCGTCTTTTCCTGAGCCGAAGCTAACACCATCGCTCGCTATGCCTTAAAGCTTGCCGTATTTTGCCTCGAACCCGGCAGTGTCGCCAGCCGCCAGATATTTCGCCTGATCAACCCACTGGTCGCGTACGGGGCGACCCTTGAAATTGCCAAGCTTCGTATCGATCGCCGCGATGTCGGCTTCGTTCCAGTTGGCAATTTGCGCATAGCGGGTCACGCCCAGCTCGATCAGCAGTTGATTGAGCTTGGGGCCGACCCCCTTCATCCTCAGCAGATTGTCATGCGCGTCCGATGTGGGCGCCGCCGCCAGGGCAGCGGAAATCGGCGGCGATACCGGCGCGACTACAGGCTGAGGCTCAGCCGCGATTGTCGTGGGTGCAACGGTCACCGGTTCTGCTGCGGCGGGCGCAACCGGCGGCTCTTGTCGTTCCACTACAGGAGCACGCTCGGCCGGGGCGTTGTCGATGGGCGTCTTGCGCCCCGATAGCAGGAACACGACGCCGATCAGGACCAACAGCCCGATCAACAGCCACAGGCCGTAGTCCATGAAAAATTCCTGCATCACGCTCCCTCCTGTTTTCAGGCCCTTATCTAAGGGCGCTGGCGCACAATCGGCAAGAGCCTGTATTGGACAGTCTTAGCGCCCCTCGCGCTCCACTTCGCGCCAGCCAATGTCGCGACGGCAAAATCCGGTCGGGAACTCGATGGCATCTACCGCCCGATAGGCCGCCGCCTGCGCCTCGCCCACGCTGCTGCCGCTCGCCGTGACGTTCAGCACCCGCCCGCCATTGGCGACCAGCACGCCATCCTTGTCCGCCGTTCCTGCATGGAACACCCGCGCGCCGCTCGCTTCGGCCGCGTCTATGCCGCCGATCGTGCCGCCCTTTTCCGGCGTGCCCGGATAGCCGTTTGCGGCCATCACCACCGTCAATGCCGTGCGGTCGGCCAGCGTCACCGGCCCCTGCTCCGCCAGTCTTTCCTGCGCCACCGCCAGCAACAGTTCGACCAGATCGCCGTCGAACCGCATCATCAGCACCTGGCATTCCGGGTCGCCGAAACGCGCATTATATTCGATCAGCTTCGGCCCTTCGTCGGTCAGCATCAGCCCGGCATAAAGCACGCCCGAGTAAGGCGTCCCCTCGGCGGCCAATGTTTCAACGGTTGGCCGGATGATCTTCTCGATCACTTCGGCTTCCAGTTCGGGCGTCAGCACCCTCGCCGGACTATAGGCACCCATGCCGCCGGTATTGGGTCCGGTATCGCCGTCACCCACCCGCTTATGATCCTGCGCCGAACCAAAGGGCAGGATGGCGCTGCCGTCGGTGAGCGCGAAGAAGCTTGCCTCCTCGCCCGTCATAAACTCTTCCAGCACCACTTCCGCGCCTGCCGCGCCAAATGCGCCGGAGAACATGTCCTCGATCGCTTCGACGGCCTGATTGCGCGTCTCCGCAATAATCACGCCCTTGCCCGCGGCCAGACCATCGGCCTTGATCACCACCGGCAGGCCGAAGTCGCCGAGCGCCGCGATCGCACCATCCTTGCTGTGGGTGCGCTCATAGGCGGCGGTTGGAATGTGTGCGCGCTTGCACAAATCCTTGGTAAAGCCCTTGGACCCTTCCAGCTGCGCCGCCTTCTTGCCCGGCCCGAACACCGGATAGCCCTTGACCCGCAAATTGTCGGCCAGTCCATCGACCAGAGGCGCTTCCGGCCCGATCACCACCAGCCCGATCGCATGGCGCAGGCAGAAATCGACCACCGCGCGATGGTCCGTGGCATCCAGGTCGACCAACGTCGCATGCTGGGCTATGCCGGGGTTGCCGGGCGCTGCATAAAGGGTCGTGAGGCTGGGCGATTGCGCCAGCTTCCAGGCCAAAGCATGTTCGCGGCCACCGCTGCCCAACAAAAGGATGTTCATTTCGCCCATGTCCCCGGAATATGAAGCTGGTTTGGATGCATCGGGCCGCCTGTTAGCCGAGGAACGGGCGGGGGACAACGCGCCGCCGCTTTCGGTGAGCGAATTGTCGGCGATCTTGAAGCGCACGGTCGAGGATCGCTTCGGCCATGTCCGCCTGCGCGGCGAGATTTCCGGCTTCAAGCGCGCCGCGTCGGGGCACCTCTATCTGTGCCTCAAGGATGACAATGCGGTCATCGACGGCGTGATGTGGAAGGGCGGGGCGCAACGGCTGCCCTTCGCGCCACAGGACGGGGTGGAGGTGATCGCCACCGGCAAGCTCACCACCTATCCCGGCCGCTCCAAATATCAGATCGTGATCGAGCGGATGGAGCTGGCGGGCGAGGGCGCGTTGATGGCGCTGCTCGAAAAGCTCAAGGCCAAGCTCGCCGCCGAGGGATTGTTCGACCGCGACCGTAAGCGCCTGCTCCCCTTCATGCCCCGTACCATCGGCGTCGTCACTTCGCCGACCGGCGCGGTGATCCGCGACATTCTCCACCGCCTCGAAGATCGCTGCCCGACCAACGTCCTGCTTTGGCCGGTGCTGGTGCAGGGGCAGGGCGCGGCCGAGCAGGTGGCCCGCGCCGTACGCGGCTTTTCGGCCATGCAGCCGGGCGGCCCGCTGCCCCGGCCCGACCTCGTCATCGTCGCGCGCGGCGGCGGATCGGTTGAGGATCTATGGAGCTTCAACGAGGAAATCGTCGTCCGGGCGGTTGCGGCCTGTTCGATCCCGATCATCTCGGCTGTCGGCCACGAAACTGACACGACCCTTTGCGACTATGCCGCCGACATGCGCGCGCCTACGCCGACCGCCGCTGCCGAAATGGCGGTGCCGGTGCGCGCTGATCTGATGGCGATGCTGACCGAACAGGGCCTGCGCATGAACCGTGCGGTGCGTCGCGGTGCTGCGCAGGCGCGCGAGCGGCTAGAGGTGCAGGCCCGGCTCATGCCCACGCCCGACATGCTGCTTGCCCCGCAGCGGCAGCGGTTCGACCAGCTGTCCGGCGATCTTGGCAACGGCCTGCGCCACCGGGTAGCCGATGCGCGCGCGCATCTGGGGCAGGCCAGCGGTGCGCTCCGTCCCGCGCTCCTGCATCAGCATTTGAGCCGCGCGAAGGAACGGCTCGACCGTCAGCGCCTGCGTCCCGATTACCTGACCCGCGTTTTTCACGACCGCGCCACCGCCTTCGACCGCCTGTCGCGCCTGTTCGTCTCGGTCAATCCCGACCTGCCGCTCAAGCGCGGCTTCGCCCGCGTCATGGCGGGGGACCGCCTCGTCAGGACAGTCGATGAAGCCCGTGCGGCAGGCACGGTGTCGCTCCATTTCGACGATGGCGCGGTCGCGGCGACGGTGGAAAGCGGCCCGTCATCACCAGCCCTTGAGAAGGCGCCGTCGCAAGCTATATCCCCTACATCCCGCCCTTCCCGCAAACCGCAGGAGGGCGGCGAAACCCGCCAGCAGGACCTGTTCTCCTGATGTGCATGAATGTTAAGAAGGCCGCCTGATCCCATGCTGATGTCCAACCGCGATCGTCCGGCCCGCCTCCATTATATGGCCTACAGCTTCCGTGTGCTTCAGGCGGGCGACCATGTCGTCTGCGCCGTCACTGGCGAGAAAATTGCGCTCGACGACCTGCGCTATTGGAGCATCGCCCGGCAGGAACCCTATGCCAGCGCCGAAGCCTCGGCCCAGGCGGAGCTGAAGGCGCGCGGCCTGCGATGAAATGCTGGGCAGCCGCGCTTCTGCTGATGACCGGCAGTGTGGGCGCGGCGAACAATCCGGCACCCGTCCCCGCCGCCAGCATTACCCTTCAAGGCACCGCACAGCAGGGCGGCACGCTCACCGGAACCGCGCCCCCCGCGACGGCGGAATTGCGCCTCGACAATCAACTCGTTCGCGTCGATCCCGATGGCCGCTTCCTCATCGCCTTCGACCGTGACGCCGGGCCGCAGGCACAGCTCACCGCCAGCCTCTCAGACGGTCGCATCATCAACCAACCCATCAGCATCGCCCCACGCGCCTGGCGGATAGAGCGCGTCAACACGCCCCTCCGCCCGGTGCGCGACAATGAAGCCTTCTTGGCCTTGCGCCGCCCGGAACTGGCGCAGATCGCCGCCGCCCGCGCGCAGGAAACCGGCGCCCAAGGCTGGCGCCAGCGCTTCCTCTGGCCGCGCGTCGGCCGCATCTCCGGCCTGTTTGGATCGCAGCGCGTCTATCAGGGCGTCCCCGGCGCCTATCATGGCGGCATAGATATTGCCGGAGCGACCGGCGATCCCGTTCTGGCTCCTGCTGACGGCGTGGTGACACTGGCGGCCGATCATCCGTTCACGCTGGAGGGCAATCTGCTGATGATCGACCACGGCCATGGCCTCAGCAGCGCCTTCCTTCACCTCTCCCGCATCGACGTGAAGCTCGGACAGTCCATTCGTCAGGGGCAGAGCATCGGCGCGATCGGCGCCACCGGTCGCGCCACTGGCCCGCACCTTCACTGGGGCTTGCGCTGGAACGAAGCGCGGATCGACCCGCTTCTGCTCACCGGACCAATGCCAGCAAACTGAACTGAGATGCATTTGCGCAACTTAGTGTAACTTGTGGCAATGGCAGAGCATCAAAGTTCCGCCCGCCATAAATGACGCCAAATAAAGTTGTTAAACGAACGTAAAACCGCGCTTATCGCCTATGTGGCAAATTTACGACAGTGAAACAGCAAAGTGCGCTCATGCCAGCAGCATTGCTTTACACGCATAAAACGACTGCGCAGACTATCGCACAGCACGGATGAAGAGGGGTTTGCTGTCGGGCTCCTAACGCCCCTCTCCATGCGTCGGAAACTAGGCGCAGGTTCGCTTGCGCCGCTCCAGAGCAAGGGACTGGACTGTGAAGAAAATCTCGAACAATGCGTGGCTGCGCAATAGCGCGGCGCTGCAGGCGCTCGCATGCGCGGGCGCCGGTTTCGCGGCCCTGGCGGCGCCTGTCTTTGCGCAGGACACTCCAGCAGGCACCGCGGCCGAAGAGCCGGAGGCGACCATCGTGGTCACCGGCTCCATTCTGCGGCAGGACGTGAACAACACGCCTTCGCCGATCTCAGTCCTGACGTCCGAGTCGCTCGAACAGCGCGGCATCCAGACGACGCAGGAAGCGCTTCAGCGCATCTCGTCCAACAATGGCGCTGCGCTCACCAACAGCTTCTCGGCCAACGGCGCCTTTGCGGCTGGCGCGTCCGCGGTCTCGCTGCGCGGCCTGTCCACCAGTTCAACCCTGGTCCTGTTCGACGGCCAACGCGCCGCCTATTATCCGCTGGCGGATGATGCGACGCGCAACTTTGTCGATCTTAACACCATCCCTGACGATATCGTCGATCGCGTTGAAGTGCTGCGAGACGGCGCATCGTCCACCTATGGCGCCGACGCCATCGCGGGCGTCATAAACGTCATCACCAAAAAGCAGTTCAAGGGCATTGGCGGTCGCATCGAAGGCGGCATCACCGAACGCGGCGATGGCGAAAACTACCGCGCCACCTTGACCGTAGGCACCGGCGATCTCGGCCGCGACGGCTACAATATCTACGCCAGCGGCTTCTGGTATCGCCAGAACGCGCTTTACAATCGCGACCGGCCCTATCCCTATAATTCCCAGGATCAGTCGGGCATCTGCCGCGAGACCAGCACCGGCCGGGAGTGTGGGCCTCAGGTCGGTCCCAATGGGGGTTCGATCAACCCGTCGAGCACTGGTTACGTTGGCTGGGAAGATGCTACGTCGTCAAGCGACCGCCGTTCCTTCGCCACGACCTTTTTTGTCGCGCCTACAAACTCCCTAAGCGCGCTTGATGATCCGCTGGGTCGTTATCAGATCCTAAATCCAGCGGCAGGCTGCATAGCAGGCGAGACGCCTTACACGCTAACGCCGGCGGAACTGGCGCAGGCCGACGGTCAGAACACATTCGCCCCTACCACTGTCTGCCAGGGCGATCTGGTGCGGCAGTATGGCGTCATCTCTCCCCGAATCGAACGCTTCGGTGGCGCGCTGAAGGCGACCGTGGCGGTCACCGACGATATCGAGGCGTCCTTCACCGCCAATTATCTGCAGAGCAAGGTCAGCTATAGCGGCGAACCGGCGACGATCCGCGCCAATGGCCCGGCTGGCATCGCTTTCCCACGCTTCAGCACCTATAATAGCGGCCTTCCGAACGCGCCCGGCTCCTTCGCGCTGGCGCTGCCGGTCTATGTCTGCCCGCTAGTCAACGGCCTGCCCCAGCCCAATTGCGACGTCACCAACGGTACGCTGAATCCGAACAATCCGTTCGCCGCGCAGGGCCTGCAGGCGCGGATCATGGGCCGTATTCCGAACCTGACCGAATATAATGAGACGCTTAGCCGCACCTATCGCGGCGCCTTCTCGATCGGTGGTCCGATCACGGACAACTGGAACTTTGCGGCGGACATCGTCGGCATGGTGACCGACCTCACCCGCACGTCGAAGGGCTATGTCTACATCCAGAACCTGCTGAACGTAGTTGCCGACGGCAGCTATAATTTCGTCAATCCGCTGTCGAACAGCCAGTCGGTCCTCGATTATCTGTCGCCGGACAACATCACCAAGTCCAAGTCCGAACTTTATGCCGCCCAAGTCAGCTTCAACGGCACGCTGTTCGATCTGCCCGCTGGCCCCGTCCAGCTTGGCTTTGGTGGTCAAATCCGTCTGGAATCGATCAACGCGCCCAGCGCCAACGACGACTTTGCAGGTCCGACCCAGCGCTATTTCATCCTCAATGCCTTCGGCACCAAGGGTGAGCGCGTCGTTCGGTCGGGCTTTGTCGAGCTGAACGTCCCCGCTTTTGAAGGCTTCGAAGTCAACGCCTCGGGCCGCTACGACAATTATAACAGCGGTCAGGACGCCTTCTCGCCCAAGGTCGGCTTCCGCTACAAGCCGATCGATGCGCTGACCCTACGCGGCACCTGGTCGCGGGGCTTCCGCATCCCCAGCTTTGCCGAGGCCAACGCGCTGCCGACGACCGGTTTTGTGAACAATACCAAATCGACCTTCCCCGATTCCTATCTAGCTCAGTTCGGCTGTTCGCAAGATACCTTTGCCAGCTGCCCGACCTATCTCAACTCAAGCAGCTACGGTCAGACCCAGCTAGCAAGCCCTGACTTGAAGCCGGAAAAATCGACTAGCTGGACGGCGGGCGTGATTTTCGAGCCGACGCGCAATATCCGACTGAGCGTCGACTATTATAATATCAAGAAGAAGGGTGCGATCATTCCCGCGCCTTATGGCCCGGCGCTGGCCGCTTATTATTCGGGTGCAGCGATCCCGGCAGGCTACAACATCATTCAGGATTCGCCCGATCCCCAGCATCCCAACGCCCTGCCGCGCGTCGCCTATGTCCAGGCGCCGCTCATCAACGCCAACACGATCCGGTCCGAAGGTCTGGATTTCGCGGCGACCGGCCGGTTCGATTTCGGCGATGTGCGCTTCACCAGTTCGCTGGAGGCGACCTACATCATCAATCTCGATACGACCTTCGCCGACGGCAGCGTCGAAAGCTATGAAGGCACGCTCGGCAACAACAGCCTGACCGCAGGTTCGGGCACGCCTGAATGGCATGGCAGCTGGACCAACACGCTCGAATGGAAGCGCTGGACGCTTTCGGCGACGGCGGAATATTTCGGCGGCTATAATCTGTCGGCCGAAGACATCGAAGGTCCCGGCACGTCGGGCGATTGCGGACTACTGTCAAAGCAGTTCGTCAAGTGCGACGTAAAGCCCTATATCACCGTCGATCTCACCACCAGCTACAAGCTCAACGACAATTTCACGCTCTATCTGAACGTGCTCAATGTCTTTGACGATCTGCCGCCGATCGATCCGATCACCTATGGCGCTAACAACTACAACCCCGTCCAGGGTGGCACCGGCATCTACGGCCGCGGCTACCGTCTGGGCGTGAAGGCCAACTTCTGATCTGAAGTCAGTTGAAACAAGAAAAGGGGCGCGCCCGAAAGGATGCGCCCCTTTTTCGATATAAGCCCCTCCCCGTCAGGCGAGGGGTGATGAACATTACCCTACCCGCAACTGCAAGGCCCCATCGCCCTCGTCCACTCGCACCGTCGCGCCATCCGGCACCTCGCCGCGCAGGATCAAGTCCGCCAGCGAGTCCTGCAAATAACGCTGCACCGCCCGCTTGAGCGGTCGCGCGCCATAGACCGGGTCATAACCGACCCGTCCCAACCAGGCCCGCGCACCATCTGTCAGGTCCAGCTTCACCTTGCGGTCCTTCAACAGCTTGCCGATGCGCGCGACCTGAATGTCCACGATCGGCGCCATGTGGCTCGCACCGAGGCGATGGAACAGGATCACTTCATCAAGGCGGTTCAGGAACTCCGGCCGGAAGTGACCCCGGACGATGTCCATCACCTGATCCTCGACCTTCTCGACCGGCTCGTCGTCGGCCAGCGAAGCGATGAACTGGCTGCCCAGGTTCGACGTCAGCACGATGATCGTGTTGGTGAAGTCCACCGTTCGCCCCTGCCCATCGGTCAGGCGGCCATCGTCCAGCACTTGCAGCAGCACGTTGAACACATCGCTGTGCGCCTTCTCGACCTCGTCGAACAGCACGACCTGATAGGGCCGCCGCCGCACCGCTTCGGTCAGCACCCCGCCTTCCTCATAGCCGACATAGCCCGGAGGCGCGCCGATCAGGCGAGCGACGCTGTGCTTCTCCATGAACTCGCTCATGTCGATGCGCACCATCGCGCTGTCGTCGTCGAACAGGAACCCGGCCAGCGCCTTGGTCAGCTCGGTCTTGCCCACGCCCGTCGGGCCAAGGAACAGGAACGACCCCAGCGGCCGGTTTGGGTCCTGCAAGCCCGCCCGCGACCGGCGCACGGCAGTCGATACGGCCTTCACCGCATCGGCCTGCCCGATGACGCGCTTGCCAAGCTCTTCCTCCATGGCGAGCAGCTTTTCCCGCTCGCCCTCCATCATCTTGTCGACAGGAATGCCGGTCCAGCGCGACACGACCGAGGCGATATCCTCTGGCGTCACTTCCTCACGGAGCATCGCGCCTTCGGTCGCGCCCTCCGCCTCGGCGATCTTGCGCTCCAGGTCGGGAATGCGTCCGTAAGCCAGCTCGCCCGCCTTGGCGAGGTCGCCCGCTCGCTGCGCCTGTTCCAGCTCGACACGCGCGGCCTCCAGCTGTTCCTTCAGCTTGCTCTCGCCCGCAATCTTGTCCTTCTCGGCCTGCCAGCGCTGAGTCAGCGCCGCGGATTGCTCCTCCAGATTGGCGAGGTCTTCTTCCAGCGCGTCGAGCCGATCCTTGGACGCCTTGTCGGTTTCCTTCTTCAGCGCCTCGCGCTCGATCTTCAGCTGAATAATCCGCCGGTCGAGCGTCTCGATCTCCTCGGGCTTGCTCTCCACCTCCATCCGCAGGCGGGAAGCTGCCTCGTCCATCAGGTCGATCGCCTTGTCCGGCAGGAAGCGGTCGGTGATGTAGCGGTTGGACAGCGTCGCCGCCGACACGATCGCGCCGTCAGTGATCCGCACGCCATGGTGCAGCTCATATTTTTCCTTCAGGCCACGCAGGATGGAGATGGTGTCCTCCACCGTCGGCTCGCCCACGAACACCGGCTGGAAACGCCGCTGGAGCGCGGGGTCCTTCTCAACATATTTGCGATACTCATCGAGCGTCGTCGCGCCGATGCAATGCAGTTCGCCGCGTGCGAGCGCAGGCTTCAACAGATTGCCCGCGTCCATCGCGCCTTCCGACTTGCCCGCGCCGATCAGCGTGTGCATCTCGTCGATGAACAGGACGATCTGGCCTTCCGCGCCCTTCACTTCGTCCAGAACGCCCTTCAGTCGCTCCTCGAACTCGCCGCGATATTTCGCGCCCGCGATCAGGCTGCCCATGTCGAGCGCCATGAGCGTGCGGTCCTTGAGCGTATCGGGCACGTCGCCATTGGCGATGCGCAGCGCCAGGCCCTCCGCGATCGCGGTCTTGCCCACGCCCGGATCGCCGATCAGCACCGGATTATTCTTGGTCCGCCGCGCCAAAATCTGGATCGTCCGCCGGATTTCCTCGTCGCGCCCGATCACCGGATCCAGCTTGCCCTCGCGCGCCGCTTCGGTCAGGTCGCGCGCGAATTTCTTCAGCGCGTCATAGCGATCCTCCGCGCCCGCCGTGTCGGCCGTGCGCCCGCCGCGCAGATTGTTGATCGCGCTATTCAGCGCCTCCGCCTTCAGTCCCGCCGCCGCCAGAGCCTTGCCCGCTGCGCTCGTGGTCGCGAGCGTCAGCGCGAGCAGCAGTCGCTCAACCGTGACAAAGCTGTCCCCGGCCTTCGCCGCCACCTGCTCGGCGCTGTCCAGCACCCGCACCGCATCATTGTCGAGGCCCGGCGTCTGCTGCGCTCCGCTGCCCGATACTGCAGGCACCTTGGCCAGTGCCGCATCGGTTTCCCGCAGCGCGATAGCGGGATCGCCGCCCGCCGCCTTGATCAGGCCGGATGCCATGCCCTGATTGTCCTCCAGCAGCGCCTTCAGCAGATGCTCTGGACTGATCCGCTGATGGCTCATGCGGATCGCGACGGTCTGCGCCGATTGCAGGAAGCCCTTGGCGCGGTCAGTGAATTTTTCGAGGTTCATAGGAAGCCCTTCGTGAAACTTGCCACGATGTAATGTTGCATAAATGACACACAAGAGGCGCTACGCAATTATCCTTAGCATCGCTCGCCCACCCGGCGCAAACCTGCCCATATTAGAGGGAGATAAGCTCCCGATCCCGACGCGCCGTCCCTCCAATGCGTATTGCGCCGTCCCCATGCGCCGCTATGCTGCGGGCATCCATGCCGCCTCCCCGGCCATGATCTCCAGCTTCGATGAGGGCGCCCATGATTTTTTCCTCCACCTCGCGTCGCCTGGCTCTGTCGCTTGGCCTGTCTTCATTGAGCCTGTCGATCATCGCCTTTCCAGTCCCAGTCGCACGCGCTGCCCCAGCGGCTCAGACGGCTCCAGCGCCGCTCTCCAGCCTCGTTTCGGCGGTCGATATCCCTTACGAACAGTTCACGCTGAAAAACGGCCTGCGCGTCATCGTGCATACCGACCGGAAGGCTCCTGTGGTGGCGGTGTCGGTTTGGTATCATGTCGGCTCGCGCTTCGAGCCTGCGGGCAAGACCGGCTTTGCTCATCTGTTCGAACATCTGATGTTCTACGGTTCTGAAAATGCCGATGGGCCTTTCTTCGGACGGCTGGAGGATATCGGTGCGACCGACTGGAACGGCACGACCTGGTTCGATCGCACCAATTATTTCGAAACGGTGCCGACCGGCGCGCTCGACCGGGCATTGTTCCTCGAATCCGACCGCATGGGTCATCTGCTCGGCGCGGTGACGCAAACCAAGCTCGATGCCCAGCGCAGCGTCGTGCAGAATGAAAAGCGGATGGGCGAGAATGAGCCATACGGTCTGGTCGAATATGCCCAGCTTGCCGCCATGCTGCCCGAAGGCCATCCCTATCGCCACTCGACCATTGGATCGATGGCGGACCTGAATGCCGCCAGCCTTGCCGACGTGCAGAACTGGTTCAAAACCCATTATGGCCCGAACAACGCCGTGCTGGTGCTCGCGGGCGATATCGACTTGGCGACCGCGAGGGCGAAGGCCGAAAAATGGTTCGGGAACATCCCGGTCGGCCCCGCGCCCAAGGATGTGGACGCCGCCGTGCCAACGCTCGACAGGGATGTCGAAAAGCTGATGCACGACAATGTCGCGGCGACCCGGCTCTACCGCAACTGGATCGTGCCGGGCGTCAATTCGGCCGACCTGCCCCAACTCGATCTGGCGATGTCGGTGTTCGGCGGCCTCAAATCCTCCCGCCTCGACAATATATTGGTGCGCGACGAGAAAGTGGCCGTCGGTGTCAAGGCCAGCATCCAGCCGTTCGAAAAGCTGTCGATCGCGGAGATCACCGTCGACGTGAAGCCGGGGCAGGACGCGGCCGCCGTCGGCAGGCGGCTCGACCAATTGCTGGCCGACTATCTCGCCAAAGGACCTACCGCCGATGAGGTTCAACGCGCCGCGACCCAGCAACTGTCGGGTACGATCGGCGGTCTGGAAAAGGTCGGCGGCTTCAGCGGCAAGGCGGTGACCCTGGCCGAGGGCGCGGTTTATTCCGACGATCCGGGCAAATATAAGAAGGACCTTGCCCTCTATGCCGCCGCCACGCCGCAGTCGGTGGGCGACGCCGCCCGCAAATGGTTCGGGCGTCCGGTATTCCGGCTGACGGTGGCGCCCGGTGAACGGACGGCGGAGGATAATGCGCTCGCGGGCAACGCCATGCACCACCCCGCCTATTTCCGCGATCCCAAAAAGCCCGCGCCGGTTGCCGCCACGCCGCCGCCGCCTACCCGCATCGCTGAGCCGCCGATCGAGCCGGTCAAGGATCTGGATTTCCCCGCTGTCGAGGAAGCCCGGCTCAAGAACGGCATTCCGGTCGTCTTCGCCCGGCGCGCGACCGTCCCGGTGGTGCGGGTGTCGGTATCCTTCGACGCTGGCAATGCCGCCGATGACAAGGCAAAACTGGGCACGGCCGCGCTGACCACGGCCCTGCTGGATGAAGGCACGAAGACGCGCAGTTCGGTGCAGATCGCGGAAGAACAGGAGCGGCTGGGCGCGTCGATCGGCGCGAGCAACGGCATGGATAGCACCAATGTCGGCCTCTATGCGCTCAAGCCCAATCTCGATGCGTCGCTCGGCCTGCTCGCCGACGTAATTCGCAACCCGGCTTTCGCTCCGACCGAGGTCGAACGTATCCGGGGCCAGCTACTGACCCGCATCGCCGCTGAGAAAACCGAACCGATGCCGATCGCCCAGCGCCTGCTGCCGCCGTTGCTCTATGGCGCCGCGCATCCCTACGGCATCCCCTTCACCGGATCGGGCACGGCCAGCGGCGTCAAGGCGGCGACCCGCGCTGATCTTGCCGCCTTTCACGACAAATGGATGCGGCCTGACAATGCCACCATCTTCGTGACCGGCGACGTCAGCCTGGCCGAAATCATGCCGCTGCTGAACAAGCGCTTCGGCGACTGGAAAGCGCCTGCGGTGGCCAAGGGCAAGAAGCTGTTCCGCATGGACCGGATGGCGCGCCCGGCGCGGATCATCCTGGTCGATAAGCCGCAAAGCCCGCAATCCATGATCCTGGCGGGCCTGTTGACCGGCAAGCAGGGCACAGACAACCCATTGACGCTGCAGACCGCCAACGAAGTGCTGGGCGGCAGCTCCACCTCGCGGCTGATCATGGACCTGCGTGAAACGAAAGGCTGGGCCTATTCCGCTGGCACCGCGTTGCCCGGCGTCAAGGAAACCATCCCCCTGCTGGTCTATGCTCCCGTCCAGACCGACAAGACCGGCGCGTCCATCGCCGCCGCGCGTCAGGACATTGCCGATTTCCTGACCGCCAAGGGCACGACAGAGGTCGAACGCAACCAGACCATCAACAGCCAGATTCTGTCGCTGCCGGGCAGCTTCGAAACATCGTCGGACCTGATGGGGGCGATGATGCGCAACCGGCTGCTCGGCCGCCCGGACGATTTTTATGAAACGCTGCCGGGCCTCTACCGCGCCATGACCGCCGCCGACCTGGACAAGGCCGCGCGCGAGGCGATTGATCCCGCCCGGCTGATCTGGGTCGTCGTGGGCGATGCGAAACTGGTCCGGCCGCAGCTTGACGCGCTGGGCCTGCCCGTCGAAATGGGAACCCTTGCCGATTGAGGCTGCTTTGAGGAGATGAAGTGATGGCGAATGTCGACGGCGCTTATGATTGCGTGGCAAAGACGCCGCTGGGCGATCAGAAGGGCGTATTCACCGTCATCAGCAACGGCACCAGCTTTCACGGCACCTTCGCGGGCATGATGGGGTCGCTGGACGTCGCCGAGGGCAAGGTCGATGGCGACAAGCTCAACTGGAAAATGAACATGACGATGCCCATGCCCATCACGATGGAATGCGAAGCGGTTGTGGAAGGCGATTCGATCAACGGCACCATGCAACTGGGCGCGTTCGGGGCGGCGGGCTTTTCCGGTACGCGGCGCGTTTAAGCGGGCGTTTCCGCCAATGACCGGCCGTGCCACCGTGGGATTATCCTGATGTCTAGTTCCGGTCTGACGCAGGGGCTGGTGCAGCAGTTCCCGCTGGTCGCGCGCGGCTGGCGGCAACTGGCGGACGAAGCGCTGGCGGAATTGCGGGTGTCTTCCAGCGCGGGCTGGTGCCTGGTGCATCTGGCCCGGCTAGGTCCCGACGTGCGGCAGGCCGACCTCGCCGATCAGCTGGGCATCACCCAGCCCTCGCTGGTGCGGACGCTGGACGGGCTGGCAGCGATGGGATTGATCGAGCGCCTGCCGCATCCGGAAGACAAGCGATCGAACCGGGTGGAATTTACCGATGCAGGTCGCGACCTTGCCGCCCGGATTGAAGCACGGCTGGATGACCTGTCGCAGCAGCTGTTCGAAGGCGTCCCCGAAGCTGCCGTCGAGATCACCGTCAACATGATGCAGCTCCTCACTCGCCGCATCGGTGAACGGCGCAAGCAGGCTTAGGACGCGCGTTCATTCGTTAGCCGCTCACCCTAAGCGCCTATCGCAATCAGGGAGAGGCGCGGAACGCCCGCTGCCAACATTCTCACACAGAAAAGCCCGCCGATCGAAAAACCAGCGGGCTTCCTGAAAGCCTGGTGCGACCCGAAGGCTTTTTAATATTGAACAGTC
This sequence comes from Sphingobium sp. Cam5-1, assembly GCF_015693305.1. Classification (NCBI taxonomy): domain Bacteria; kingdom Pseudomonadati; phylum Pseudomonadota; class Alphaproteobacteria; order Sphingomonadales; family Sphingobiaceae; genus Sphingobium; species Sphingobium sp. Cam5-1. The sequence continues at coordinate 2,596,868 of NZ_CP065138.1, forward strand.
ACGGTCACCGCGCGGCGGTTCTGTGCCCAGGCGGCTTCATCCGAACCCAGTGCAGCCGGACGTTCCTTGCCATAGCTGACCGTGTTGATTCGGCTGGGGTCGATGCCGAGTGAGGCGAGATAGTTTTTCGCGGCATTGGCGCGGCGTTCGCCCAGCGCGATATTATAATCGCGGGTGCCGCGCTCGTCGGCATGGCCTTCGATCGTGACGCGAACATTGGGGTTCTGCTGCAACCATGCCGCTTGGCTCTGCAAAGTCTGCTGATCCTGCGCATCGACATCATATTGGTCGGTGTCGAAGAAGATGCGGTCGGACGAAACCGACGCGACGAAATCCTCCTGGCTGCCCTTGACCGGCCCAGTGGTCGTGCCGGTCCCGGTGCCGGTTTGCGCACTGGTATCGGTCGCGGGCGGGGGTGGCAGGTCCTTGGGCGCCTTCTTGCCGCAGGCGGCGAGCGCCAGCACGGACACGGCGATCAAAAGGGGGCGGTTGAGTTTCATGGGAGGCTCCTCAAAAAGTCCATGCGGTCGTTACGCTTGCGCGATGATGTGGTTCCCTGTCAGGGCAGCAGCGGACCCCATGCAGGGTCGGAGCCGCTCAAAGGCGTGGGGATGCGGCGTTCGTTGACGCCGGTCAGGTCGACTTGCCAGACCTGGCTGGTGCCTTCGCGCCCGGCGGTGGTGCGGAAAAATTGCAGGACGCGGCCGTTCGGCGACCAGGTCGGCTGCTCATCCTGCCAGCCGTTGGTCAGGATGCGTTCATTGCCGCCATCGGGCGTCATCACGGCGATCTTGAAGTCACCGGAAATCTTGGTGAAGGCGATCAGGTCGCCGCGCGGGCTCCATTCGGGCGTCGCATAGCGCCCCCCGCCATGGCTGATGCGGCGCTGGCCCGATCCATCGGCGTTCATGACATAGACTTGCTGGCTGCCCGAACGGTCGCTTTCGAACACGATCCGGGTGCCGTCGGGGGAATAGCTGCCCCCGACATCGATGCCCGGCGCGGTGGTCAGGCGGACGGGCTGACCGCCCTGCGCTGACACGCGATAGATGTCGGTGTTCCCCGCCACCGCCATCGAAAAGAGTATATTGCGGCCATCGGGCGACCAGCGCGGCGCAAAGGTCGCATTGTTGCTTTCGGTGACGAGGCGCTGGCGGCCGGTGCCGATGTCATAGACATAGATGCGCACCCGGCTGCCCAGATAGCTTACATAGACGATCGACTTATAGTCGGGCGAGAAACGAGGGGTGAGCGCGATCGACTGGCCATTGGTGATGAAGCGGTGGTTGGCGCCATCGCTATCCATGATGGCAAGGCGCTTGGTGCGGTTCCCCTTGGGGCCGCTTTCGGCGATATAGGCGATGCGGCTGTCGAAGAAGGGGCTTTCGCCCGACAGGCGCGCATAGATGGCGTCGGCGCATTTATGCGCGGCCCGCCGCCAGTCGCGCGGGGCGACGACATAGCCCTGGCGCGTCAGCTCCTGCTTGAGCGCCACGTCATAGAGATAGCAGCCGACCGTGATGTCCGCCTCGCCACCCGTGGTGCGGACGAAGCCCTGCACCAGCGCCTGATAGGCGCCCCATTTGTCATAGGCGGGGTTGGTGACTTCCGGAAAGCCGATGGCGGGGATGCCGCCGGGACCTGACGGATCGAACAGGCCCGATCCCTTGAGGTCCGAGGCGATCACCTCGGCGATCTTGCGGCCGAGTTCGCTGGAGGACCCGGCAGGGGTCGAGACTTCAGCCTGCGGGGGGAGGGAGGGGACGACGATCTTGAGGTTGCTGTCGATGTCGCCGGTCACATCGACCGACAACTGGGCCATCGCAGGGCTGGCAAAGGCTGCGCAAAAGGCGAGCAGTGCGGTTATTCCAAAGCTTCTCATCGCGCTTTCCTTGCGTAGACTCTCAGGGGTTTGAGCCATTTCCACTGTTCATAATATTCGTCCGGCAGCCCCTGAAAAGGGGACGCCTGAAGCACCGCCTGCACCGCGCGTTCCTTGTAGATGGACACTTGCGGCTTGTTGCTTGCGGTCTGCCCTTGCACGTCGATCACTTCGGGCCTGCCGATCACCCGGCCGTTGCGGTCGATCTTCACCTCCAGGAAGGCCACCAGCTGCTCGACATCCGCGCCGGAGGGGAGCTTCAAATGCCGGTAGATCTGATCGCCGATCAGACGGTCGAGCGCAGCCTTCTGCGCGGGACCCATGGTCGCAGCGGGCGGCGGTGCGGCCTTGCGCGGGGCGTCGGTTTCGGTGTTGATGCCCTTCAGGAAATCCTTGCCGAGCAGCGAGCCCTTGGGCTTTTTCGCCTTGCCCTGACCGGACGCGCGGGCGGGGGCGTTGGGCTTGGCCTTTGCGGCAGGCTTTTGGGTGGCCTTGGCTGGAGCGGGCGCCGCGGCCGCGGGTTTCGCCTTGGCGGGCGTCGGCTTAGCCGCTGGCTTTGCTGGCGCGGGCTTCGGCTTTGGCTGGGGCTTTGCCACGTCCTTCTTTGCCGGGGCCGGTTCGGGCTTGGCGGGTTTCGCCACGGGCTTGGGCGGCGCAGGCTTTGGCGGCGGGGGGGCGGGTGTCGGCTCCGGCTCCGGCACGGGCGTGGGTTCAGGAACGGGAGCCGGTGCCGCATCCTCGGTCGGGCCTGCTTCCGGCGCGACGCTGGGCGGTGGCGGCTGGGTCGAGATTTGCGGCGCGGCGGATTGCAGTGCGGCCTCGTCCACCAGACTGACGTCCATGGGCGGCGAGTTCAGCTTGAGCGGATTGGGCGTTGCCAGGAATCCGGCCGACAGCAAGCCGAACAGCAGGACATGTCCCGCCGTCGCCACGCCAAGGCCGATTTTCTCCGCACGTTCCATCCCCGAGTCCTATGGTCCCTATTCTGAACTGCCGCTGACAGCAGCATCGCTGCCGCCGGTGCTGACCAGCGCGACCTTGTTCAGCCCGGCGCGGTTTAGTTCACCCATCACGCGCATGACCCGGCCATAGTCGAGGCCAGTGTCCGCGCGCAGGAAGATTTGCGGCGGCTCGGCCTTGCCTGCGTTAGCGGACATGATCTCGGCCAGGCGATCCGGCAGGTCGGTATCGCTGATCTGGGTCTCGTCGATATAGAGGCCGCCGTCGCGGTCGATGGATACGACGGTCGGCTTCTGATCCTGATCGAGCCCCTTGGCGCGGGTTTCGGGCAGGTTCACGGGCACGCCGGTGACGAGCAGAGGAGCGGTCACCATGAAGATGATGAGCAGCACCAGCATGACATCGACCAGCGGGGTGACGTTGATGTCCGCCATCGGCGCGCGGCCCCGGCCACGGCGGTGGGAGGGTGGGCCGGACATGGCCATTATTCTTTACCCGTCATGCCAGCGAAAGCTGGCATCCCAGGAGGGATAGGGCCGGGCGTGAGGCACGAGATCCCAGCTTTTGCTGGGATGACGAAATGGGGTGGGATGACGGTGAGAGGTGCCATCACCGCTGAGCCTCCAGCTCCCGGCTGAGCGTCGAATAAAAGCCGTCGGCGAAGCGCGTGAGCTTGGATTCCATGCGGTTGATGCCGTGGCTGAAGCGGTTGTAGGCGATGACCGCCGGGATTGCCGCGAACAGGCCGATGGCAGTGGCGAACAGGGCTTCGGCAATGCCGGGCGCGACGACGGCGAGTGAGCTGTTCTGCTCCTTCGCGATCGCGGTGAAGGCGCGCATGATGCCCCAGACGGTGCCGAACAGGCCGACGAAGGGCGCGACCGAGCCGATGGTGGCGAGGATGTTCAGGCGGTCGGACAGGCGATCGACTTCCGAAGCGATCATGCTGGACATGGCGGTGGACAGGCGGTCGCGGGTGCCGTCGCGGTCGATGACCTTCTGCGCGGTCGATCGGCGCCATTCGGTGACGCCAGCGGCCATCACCTTGGCAGCGGGAAAGTCGGACGACTTGCCGCGCGCTTCATAGAAGCGGTCGATATCTTCCGCTTTCCAGAAATCATCCTCGAACGAGCTGCTCTGGCGGCTGGCCTTGCGCAGGGTGAAGCTGAAGCCGATGATCATCGCCCAAGTCCAGATGCTGGCGAGCACGAGGCCCAGCATCACCACCTTCACGACGATGTCGGCCTGCAAAAACAGGGCGAGCGGCGAAATGGTCGCAGCTTGGGTGGCGGCGCCGACAGCGGCGCCAACGTCGGGCATCGAAAGGCTCATGGGTTGATGTCTTCCCCTCTCATCAAACGGCTGAAAATGTCGATCCAGGATTTGGGCTGCCGTGTTGGACGGCCCTGGCTGGTCAGGAAGGCGACAGAGACTTCGCCGTCCGTCAGTATTTCATCGCCGCACCTGACTCTTTGATGAATGGTGCAGGCGACAGGGCGAATGGCGATCACGCGGCTTTCGACCAGCAGGTCGTCGTCGAGCCGCGCGGGGCGCTTATAGGCGATCTGGAGATTCGTCACGGCATAGACGCCGGTGCCATCTTCCTGCGCGGCGCGCTGGTCGATGCCCGCGACGCGCAGCATGTCGGACCGCGCCCGTTCCATATAGCGCAGATAATTGGCGTGATAGACGAGCCCTGACAGGTCCGTATCCTCAAAATAGACGCGCAGGGGAAAGTGATGCACGGCGGCAAAGAACCTTCCGGTCGCCGGCTCGGGCATGGACGCTGAAACGGACATGCGCGGCCTTTTAACCATCAAGCAGGCAGCAGGCAAAGGCGGAAATGAACAGGGCCGAAGCGGCCTGCCGGGCAGCAGGGGCTATCCGTCCCACAAACAGGCGCGCTCAGCCCTCATTAACACAGCAGCCGTTGTGATCTTTCAAAAGCGCTAGCCCCCCGCTTGCCATATCGCTACTGGGCGGAAAATTGATTTTGCGAGGACATTAGCATGACCGACATTCAGACCGTGGGCGTCATCGGCGCTGGTCAGATGGGCGCGGGTATTGCGCAGGTCAGCGCGCAGGCTGGCTATGATGTGATCCTGTGCGACGTCGATCTGGCGCGCGCGCAAGAGGGGCTTCAGGGCATTTCAAAGCAGCTTGCCCGTGCGGTCGAAAAGGGCAAGTTGAGCCAGGAAGATTCCGAGGCCGCCTTTGCCCGCATCCGGCCGAGCGGTGACCTGGCTCCGCTGGCCGACGCTCAGTTGGTGATCGAGGCCGCGACCGAGCGGGAGGAGATCAAGCGCAGCATCTTCACCAATGTGGGTGCCGTGATCACGCCGGGCACGATCCTGGCGAGCAACACATCATCCATCCCCATCACGCGGCTGGCGCAGGTGGTTCCCGATCCCGCCTTGTTCGTGGGCATCCACTTCTTCAATCCTGTTCAGGTCATGGCGTTGATTGAGCTGATCCGGGGCCTGGCAACCTCGGATGAGACGGTCGCCATCGTTGAAACCTTCGCCGCTCGCTTGGGGAAGAATGTCGTTCAGGCGTTCGACTCCCCCGGTTTCGTGGTCAATCGTATCCTGCTGCCGATGATCAACGAATCCATCTTCGCGCTGGGTGAAGGCGTCGCCAACATCCGCGACATCGACATGGGCGTGCGTCTGGGCCTCAACCATCCCATGGGGCCGCTGACGCTGGCGGATTTTGTCGGGCTCGATACCTGTCTCGAGGTGCTGAACGTGCTTCGGTCGACGACCGGCGATTCCAAATATCGCCCGGCGCCGCTGCTGGTGAAATATGTCGAGGCTGGCTGGCTTGGGCGCAAGACGGGCAGGGGCTTTTACGACTATTCGGGGACGGAGCCTGTGCCGACGCGATAAGCGGGGCGCGGATCAGTCTGATCTAAGGCGATGCTTTTTAAGGCAATGGCGCAGCTGGTCATAGCTTAAGCCAAGAGCCTTGGCGGTTGCGCGCTGATTGTAGCGGTGGCGCTCCAGCGTTGCGTGTACGATGGCGGCCTCATGCGCGTCCACGGCGGCGCGCAGGTCGCTAACCTCGGTGAAGCCGGTTGCGGGGGCGGGCTTGGGTTCCTCTGCACTGGCGCTGAGCGACGGCGCCTGCGGCTTCCAGGGCGAGGCGAAGGGGTCGAAGATGATCTGGCCGACCGGACCTGAGCGATCTTCCCAGCGATAGACGGCTCGCTCCACGACATTGCGCAGTTCGCGGACATTGCCGGGCCAGCCATGGGCTTCCAGTGCGGCGATGCAGTCAGGCGTGAAGCCATGCCATTCGGACCGTCCCAGTTCGGCGGCCATGCGGCGGCCGAAATGATCGGCGAGCACGACCACATCTCCCTCGCGGGCGCGTAGTGGCGGGAGGGTGATGACTTCGAAGCTCAGGCGATCCAGCAGGTCCGCGCGGAAGCGGCCTGAATCGGCGAGGGCGGGCAGGTCTTCGTTGGTCGCGGCTATGATGCGGACGTCTACCGTCATGGCGCGCGAGGCGCCGATGCGGGTGACTTCGCCATATTCGATGACGCGCAGCAGCCTTTCCTGTGCCGCCATTGAGAGTGTCGCCAATTCGTCAAGGAAGAGCGTGCCGCCGTCGGCTTCCTCGAACCGCCCGGCGCGGGCGCGGGTGGCGCCGGTGAAGGCGCCCTGTTCATGGCCGAACAGCTCAGCCTCGATCAGCGTTTCGGGAAGCGCGGCGCAGTTCATGACGATAAGCGGCTCACCCCAGCGCGTGGAGAGGCGATGGAGGCGTTCGGCGATCAGTTCCTTGCCCGTGCCACGCTCACCCACAACCAGGATGGGGCGATCGAGTTCGGCGGCGCGCCCGGCCTGCTCGACAGCGTCAAGGAAGGGCAGCGATTGGCCGATGAACTGGGTGTTTCGTTCCATGGCCAGATTATGGTGAAAATTGCCACTTATTGGCAAGATATATTGGAACCAGCGGGGATAACCCCAGAAAATCCGGCTTTTCACGAATTGGCACGGCTCCTGCAAAGCAGGCGGGCAAAGCCGCTGAACGAAGGATTGCAGTTCCGATGAGTATTTTTTCTCGTACACGCGACATCATCGCCGCCAATGTCACCGATCTCCTCGACCGGGCCGAGGACCCGGCGAAGATGATCCGCATGATCATCCTGGAGATGGAGGAGACGCTGGTCGAGGTGCGCGCTTCGGCGGCACGGACGATCGCCGACCAGAAGGAGATGCGCCGCCATATCACCAAGCTTCAGGCCCTGCAGGACAGCTGGACCGAAAAGGCGCAGCTGGCGCTCAGTAAGGATCGCGAGGACCTGGCCAAGGCTGCGCTCGTCGAAAAGCAGAAGGCCGCGGACATGGCCGAGCAGCTTGGGGGAGAGATCGATTCGCTGGACGAGGCGCTGACAGCGTCCGAGGAAGACATCGCCAAGCTGCAAGCCAAGCTGCGCGAGGCGCGGACGCGGCAGAACAGTTTGGTGACGCGGATGGAAAGCGCGCACAACCGGCTGCGCATGCGTGAAGCCTATGCCGGGGAGAAGGTGAACGAGGCTTTTGCCCGTTTCGACATGCTGGAACGGCGCGCTGATTTGGCCGAGGGGCGGGCCGATGCCCTGAATCTTGGCCAGGGGCAGAAGACGCTGGAGGAAGAGATCGCCGAATTGCAGTCCGCCGACAAGGTCGACGCCGAACTCGCCGCGCTCAAAGCCAGCATGAACCGGCCAGCCTGAACAGGGGAGATTGACGGATGGAGGACGTGTTTCTGCCGATCATGATCTGCGGCATGCTGTTCATCGGCATGCCGTGGCTGATCCTGCATTATACGACCAAGTGGAAGCAGGCGCCCAAGATCACCGACGAGGATGAGCGGCTGCTGGATGAGCTGCACCTGCTCGCCCGACGGCTGGAGGATCGGTTGCAGACGGTCGAGCGGATCGTCGCCGCTGACAATCCCGATTTCCGTCCGGCGCGCCCTGCGCCAGACGATGCTTATGACCTTGATCGCCAGGATATTGGCAGGAGGAACTGACATGGCCGCGCGCCGCACCAAATTCTACCTCGACAAGCAGAATGGCAAATGGATGGGCGTATGCGCAGGCATTGCCGACTATACCGGCATCGACGTGACATGGGTCCGCGTCGGCGCGGTGCTGGTGACGCTGATGGGGGCCTTCCCCTGGTCGCTGATCGCCTATTTCGCCGTCGCCTATTTCGGCGAGAACAAGCCGCTTGGCCTCTACGCCGACCGGGATGACGAGAAATTCTGGCAGGGCGTGCGAACCAATCCGGCGCGCTCGGCGCGCGACGTCCGGTCGAAGTTTCGCGACATCGACCGGCGGCTGGCGGACATCGAAACCTTCTACACCAGCCGCAACACGAGGCTGGCGGATGAGATCGAAAGCTTGCGCTGATCAGGGCGCGTGGAGGGCCAGATGCAGGACATGGCGATCACCCTGACCGTCGCGTCGAGTGGCTTGCTGGCGCTGCTGATCATCGCAGTGGCGGCGCTGCGCGGATGGAATGGCTGGCTGGCCCTCAAGCATGCGGAGCTTGTCCGGTCCTGTGATAATGTGCCCGCCGCGGGAATCGGGCGGATCGCGATGGCGGACCTCAAGGAACGTGTCCGCAAGCTGGAAGCGATTGCGGCGGGCGTTGATCCCTGAATTGGCAAAAGCGGCTTTCGTGGTCCGCTTTTCTCCTTATATGCGGGCTATGACCGATGTGCCCGCCCTTGCCGATCTTCAGGAAGAATATGAGTTTCTGGACGCCGATGACCGTTACCGGCTGCTGATCGACCTTGGGCGCTCTTTGGAGGCGATGCCCGACGCGCTCAAGACCGACGCCACGTTGGTGCGGGGCTGTTCGGCGGCGGTCTGGGTCTATCCGACGGTGCGCGACGATGGGCGGCTGCATTTCCTGGCGGACAGCAATGCTGCGATCACCAAGGGGATTATCGCGCTGGTCCTGCTGACGGTGCAGGATCAGGCGCCCGCCGAGATTGGCGCTGTGGACATTGAAGGCGCGCTGGCGCCGTTCGATCTCAAGAATCAGCTCAGCTCCAACCGGACACAGGGCATCCCCAACATGATCGCGCTCATTCGGCAGACTGCAGAGCGCTACAGCTAGGCGGGAAACCTGCGGGTGCCCGGGCGTTCTCCTTGCGTGATCGAAACGGACGTTGAGGAGATGCGCGATGCGGAGCCTATTGGCGCTGGCGGCGATCAGCCTGCTGGCGGGCTGCTCTGGCAGCGAAAAGGAAGGGCCGACCCAGCGCGAGCAGATCGGCCAGACGTGGAAATATGAGGGTGGCGAGGGCGGCAAGCCCAAGGTCGCCTATATCGGCAGCGCGAACAGCGTGCAGACCATGACGGCCGAAGACACATTTTCGGTGCTGCTGGTGCAGCCGATGCCGGAAGGCGGTACGGACGTGACCGTGAAGCTGGTCGGCGCGCCTTTCAGCTGCGACCTGTCTGATTGCCGCGTCACGGCGGTGACCGATGATGGCAAGAGCCATGACTGGCGCGGGCGGATGACGGAAAACAAGGACGGGATAGAGGTGCTGCCCGCTGCCAAGGCCGATGAGGCGATCAAGGGGACGAAGGTGTTGAAGGTTAATCTGGTGGTGGGGCCGAAGGACAAGACCTTTCCGTTCGAATTTAAGGTCGCGGGGCTGGATTTGAAAAAATGAGGTTGGGTTAGGCATTCTCGTCATCCCAGCGAAAGCTGGGATCTCGTGCGGGTGCGCGCAGAGGCCTGAGATCCCAGCTTTCGCTGGGATGACGGAAGCCGGATAGGGTTATTCCTGAAGCGAAACGCCAGGACTTCTGGGGTCAGCCGCGCCCCGCCAGTGCCCGTCGGCGGTGCGCTCCGCCGCATTCGCTTTCAAACCCAGCGGCGCGATCGTGACCTTGTGGCCCCAGACTTCGAGCGGCGTCTTCATTCTTTCGAGGGCCGTCCCCTGCTCCAGCACAAGGCCGTTGGCGTCGAAAAATTCCAGGCCCAGCGCTATGGAATCCTGCGCGGACAGGCCCCAGTCGAAATGGGCGATCAGCGCCTTCGCCACCTGCATGATAATCGTCCGCCCGCCCGCCGCGCCAATGGTGAAGACCGGCGTTCCCTTAGCGTCATAGACAATGGTGGGGGACATGGAGGATAGCGGCCGCTTGCCGGGTTCCACACGGTTGGCGACAGGCGCACCGTTCTTTTCTGGCGTGAAGCTGAAATCGGTCAGTTCATTGTTGAGTATGACGCCATCGGCGATCAACTGACTGCCGAAGAAGCTTTCGATGGTCGATGTCCATGCCGCGATATCGCCATCCCGGTCGATCGCCACGAAATGGCTGGTGCCGCTTTCCGGCTGCGGCAGGGCCGTAGTCCGTGCCTCGGCACCCGGCGGGCTGCCCGGACGATAGTCTTTGAGCGTGCGGCCCAGCGCGATGAGTGCCGACCGTTTCTTCAGATAGGCCGGGTCGATCAGTCCCGCGATCGGCACGGACACGAACTCGGGATCACCCAGCCATGTGTCGCGATCGGCATAGGCAAGGCGCATGGCTTCGCCGATGACGTGCCAGGAACGGGCATCATCCTTCCCCCATTGGGCCAGTGGGAAGCGTTCGACCATGCCCAGGATTTGCAGGACGGTGATCCCGCCTGACGAAACCGGACCCATGCCGCAGATGCTGTAGCCGCGATACGGGCCGCAGACCGGCTTGCGCGCCTTCACCCGATAGGAGGCGATATCGGCCTCCGTCATCGGCACGGGATTTTTGGGCGCGTTGGTGACTGTGCTGGCGATCGCCCGTGCGGTCTCGCCCTTGTAAAAGGCGTCTGGCCCTTCCGCCGCAATCCGCCGGAACAGGGCAGCGAGCGGAGGGTTTTTAAGGGTCGTGCCGATGGGCGCGGGCGCGCCGTCTATCCAGAAGAACTTCTGTATCTCGGGAAAGTCGGCCCATATGGGGGCGACCGCCTTCATCGCGGTGTCGAGCCGCTGGCGGACCTCAAAGCCATCCTCAGCCAATCGGATCGCAGGCGCAAATAGTGCCGCCCACGGCATCTTCCCCCATTTGCGATGCGCTTCCCAGGCGAGCCGAAGGTTGCCGGGCACGCCCACTGAATAGCCGCCGGGCCAGGCCGATCGAAAGGCGAGGGGCTGGCCGTCCGCACCGATGAAACGATCGGGCCGTGCCGCCGCCGGGGCGGTTTCGCGCCCGTCGATCGACTCCAGCACCCCCGTTTCGCCATCATGATGCATCAGGAAGCCGCCGCCGCCGATGCCGCTATTATGCGGTTCGACGACGTTGAGGGTCAGCATCATGGCGATGGCGGCGTCGGTCGCGCTGCCGCCCTGGCGAAGCATCTCCTGCCCCGCCGCCGCCGCGCGCGGATCGGCGGCGGAAACCGTGGCATTGAGTGAGACAGGCTCGCGCGCCGCGACAGGAGCGGCAAATAGGAAGGCGAGGGCTATAGGGGCCAACAGGCCAGTGAGGCGAGGCGTCATGCCCCGCACCCTATCGTTCGGCCGGGCCGCCGCAAGTCCCTGAGATCAACCATCGAGATCAGCTGTCGATGCCGATGACCTCGCTGATATGGGTGAAGCCATCCCGTGCCATCAGCTTTTTCAGCCCCGCATTGATGCGCCGGGCGAGATACGGCCCTTCATAGACAAGAGCACTGTACAGCTGGATCAGGCTCGCCCCCGCGCGCAGCCGGGCATAGGCCTGTTCCGCATTGCCGATGCCGCCCACGCCGATCAAGGGTAGGCGCGCGCCCAATATCCGGCGGAAATCGCGCAGCCGCTGAAGCGACAGATCGGTGAGCGGCGCGCCCGACAATCCCCCGCTTTCATTGGCATGGACCGATCGGAGCGGGGGCCGCGAAATGGTGGTGTTGGACACGATCAATGCGTCCACCCCATGATCCAGGCAAGCGGCGGCGATGTCCTCGATATCCTCGGGCTCCAGATCGGGCGCGACCTTGAGGAAGACGGGCGGCAGGTGACCCCCGTCCCGGCCCCCGTTTACGCGGCGCGCGGCCATGACGGCGCCCAGCAACTGGTCCAGCGCTGCCCTGTCCTGCAAGGCGCGCAGGCCCGGCGTGTTGGGGGACGAGATGTTGACCGTCAGATAATCGGCAAGCGGCGCCATGCAGGTCACGCCGGTGACATAATCGGCGATGCGGTCGGTCGCGTCCTTGTTCGCTCCGATATTGATGCCGACGATTGGGGCAGGTCCATCGCCAGCAGGACGGCGGCGCTTGGCAACGCGCTCTGCCGCCGCCGCCAGGCCGCCATTGTTGAAACCCATGCGGTTGATAACCGCGCGATCCTCGACAAGACGGAACAGTCGAGGCTTGGGATTACCCGCCTGCGGCATCGGAGTGAGCGTTCCGAGTTCGGTAAACCCAAAGCCCAATCCATGCATCTTGTGCGCGACGAGTCCTTCCTTGTCGTACCCGGCAGCCAATCCGACAGGATTGGGAAAGCGGATGCCCGCCACCGTCTGTGCCAGCTTGACGTCCGGTACGGGAGCAGGGGAAGCGGGCATCAAGCGGAGAAGCATGACCGAAAGATGATGTGCGCGTTCTGCATCGAGCGCGAAGAAAAGCGGGCGGACAAGGCGATAAGACATGGCGCGCCTATGCCATTGCCGCAGGCCGTCGTCGAGTCGCTGTGGCAATAGCGCAACAGTTGATCGATAACGATAATTTCTGCTGCGAAATCATTCATATTAGTCCCGATTCTAGCCGCGACATGTCCGATTCATCCAATCAACCGAGTCCGATTCGGACTTATGAAAGTGCTGCGACCCGAAGGCTCTTGGCCATTTATTGGCTGACGAGACCTTTTACTGGCCCGGCGCGTAAAACCGCCGGGTCATTTTTTTCGAAGCGTTTCGGAAAAAATGACCCAGGCCTCAGTATCTCTCTTGCGCGGGAACAAAGAAGCTTCATAGTACACCTACGGGGTGATTATGGGGCCGCATCGCGACAGTGCGTCCGGGGGATGCCGGATGGAAGGGAAAAGGTCGGAGACCTGCCGCTTTCCTATATGGTGGAAGCGGCTCAAGGCCCGGTTCGGTTAAGCTATTTCGCGCCGCCCGAACATCTGCGGGCCTATTTCGGGTCGGTTTACCTCTTCACCGAAAGCGCCGAGCACTATCTGGACGTGACGCGTGCCGATGTTCCCCAGTTGCGGTTCATGTTGCGGGGGTCGGGCAGCTATCATTTCCATGACGGAACGGTGGCCCCCACGCCGAAGATATGTCTGTTAGGCCCGACGCTGGGCGCGACACGGTTCGAACTGGATGGACCGTCTTGCGTCGTGGGCGTGTCGCTGCTCCCGGCCGGGTGGGTCAGCCTGGATGGCGGCGATGCCTGTGCGCTTGCCGACGGCGTGCGGGACATGACCCCTGAGAAAAAGGGAGCAATGGCCGCGCTTCATGCCAGCCTGGCAGACCTGCACGACCCGGAAACCATAGCCGCCCATTGCTGGTCGGTTCTGGAACAATGGGTAAAACCCCTGCCGGTTACGACCTGGCAATTGCTGGAGGCAGTGGACACGTGGCTGATGGGGGAAGGATCGCCCCGGATCGAAGCGCTGGTGGAGCGAACGGGATTGTCGCCGCGCCAGCTCGCACGGTTGACCAATCGTTATTATGGCTGCCCGCCCAAGCTGCTGGCGCGAAAATATCGGGCGCTGCGATGCAGTGCGCGCATCGCGCTGGACCAGCATAGCTGGCAGGAATTGTGCGAGGATGGCCGCTTCTACGATCAGTCGCACTTCATCCGCGAGATCAAGCATTTCATCGGCTTGACCCCGCACCAGTTACAGACCGAACCTACGGCCGTGGCACAGCTTACCCTGCTGCGGCGCTCGCTGGGTGGGGACGTGGCGGTGCTGAACCGTTTCAGCTGAGACGAGCAGACTCATAGAAATGGCTTGATTCCACGCGCCCGCGCGACCACATGCGCAATCGGATTGATTCGATCCGATTTGAGAATGGTTCGCAACCGGGGCGCTTGGCCAGAATGAGGCTTTCTAGTTTCGCAGATTATGCCGTGGTGCTGATGTCGGCCGCTGCGCGTCATTGCGGAGCAGGAGCTGGGCTTGACCCTGCGACCAACAAACATGTGAAGATGAATGCCACGACGCTTGCCAGCGAAACCGGCATCCCGCTGCCCACCGCGCAAAAGCTGGTGAGCCGTCTGTCGGCTGCGGGACTGCTCGAATCGAGTCGCGGAACGGGCGGCGGCGTGCGGCTCGCGCGCCCTGCGGCGGCAATCACCTTGGTGGATGTCGTGGAAGCGGTGGAAGGTCCGATCGCCATGACCGCCTGCGCCGAACAGGGCGCCCATGATTGCACGCTGGAACATGGCTGCCGCGTGCGCCCGCACATGAATGTCGCGAACAATGCGATACGATCGGCCTTGGCCGGGGTGACGATCGCCAGTTTGACCCGAGAAATGGCATGACTGAAGAAGCTACGACCATCCGCAACCTTGAAGCACATGAGGCCGCCGAGCGCGCCTCTGCCTACGAGCATGGCTGGTCATCCGCCATCGAGCAGGATTTCGCGCCCAAGGGGCTTAACGAAGATACCGTCCGCTTCATTTCCGCCAAGAAGAAGGAGCCGGAATGGCTGCTGGAATGGCGGCTGAAGGCCTTTGCCATGTGGCAGAAGATGGAATCCCCGGACTGGGCCAAGCTCAACATCCCGCCGATCGACTATCAGGACGCCTATTATTACGCCGAGCCCAAGAAGAAGGCGGAGCTGGACTCGCTGGATCAGGTCGATCCGGAGATCCTCGCCACCTATGAAAAGCTGGGCATCCCCATCGCCGAGCAGGAGATGTTGGCTGGGGTAAAGGGTAGCCGCAAGGTCGCGGTCGACGCCGTGTTCGACTCCGTGTCCGTCGCCACCACCTTCCGCAAGGAACTGGAGGAAGCGGGCGTCATCTTCCGCTCGATCAGCGAAGCGGTGCGCGAATATCCCGACCTCGTGAAGAAGTGGCTGGGGAAGGTCGTGCCGATGCACGACAATTATTTCGCCACCCTCAACTGCGCGGTCTTTTCCGACGGCACCTTCGTCTACATCCCCAAGGGTGTGCGCTGCCCGATGGAACTTTCCACCTATTTCCGCATCAATGCGGAGAATACCGGCCAGTTCGAACGCACCCTGATCGTCGCGGACGAGGGCAGCTATGTCAGCTATCTCGAAGGCTGCACCGCGCCGATGCGCGATGAGAATCAGCTGCACGCCGCCGTGGTCGAACTGGTCGCGCTGGACGATGCGGAGATCAAATATTCGACGGTGCAGAACTGGTATCCGGGCGACGAGCAGGGCAGGGGCGGCATCTATAATTTCGTGACCAAGCGGGCGCTGTGCCAGGGGCGCAATTCGAAGGTCAGCTGGACGCAGGTCGAAACCGGCAGCGCCATCACCTGGAAATATCCCAGCTGCGTGCTGAACGGCGAGAATAGCGTCGGCGAGTTCTACTCGGTGGCGCTAACCAACAATCTGCAACAGGCCGACACCGGCACCAAGATGATCCACAATGGCAAGGGGTCGCGCTCCACCATTGTGTCGAAGGGCATCAGCGCGGGCCGCTCGAACAACACCTATCGCGGTCTGGTGCGCGTGGCGCCGGGCGCGGAAGGCGTGCGCAACTTCACCCAGTGCGACAGCCTGCTGCTCGGCGACCAGTGCGGCGCGCACACCGTGCCGTACATTGAAGTGCGCAACCCCTCGGCGCAGATTGAGCATGAGGCGACGACCAGCAAGATCAGCGACGACCAGCTATTCTACGCAATGCAGCGCGGGCTGGATCAGGAAAGCGCCGTTTCGTTGATCGTGAACGGCTTTGCCAAGGAAGTGCTGCAACAGCTGCCGATGGAGTTCGCCGTCGAGGCGCAGAAGCTGTTGGGCATTTCGCTGGAGGGTTCGGTCGGTTGACCTTCGCTCCATCCTCTCACGTCATGCCGGACTTGATCCGGCATCCCGCTACTTCATGAGCGGCGTAAGAGGGTAGCGAGACCCCGGATCAAGTCCGGGGTGATGTAGAACTTAAGAATTTTTGAGGACTGAAACTTGAGCGACGAAGACGATATTCAGGATGCCCTCGCCGATTTCGCGGAGGATGTCGGCAACGGCCAGTCATGGACCGCCGCGATCCGCATCCTGACGGAGGATTATGAGCTGGAAGAGGGCGAGCTTGCCGCCCGCGCTGCCAAGGATTTCGGCGACCTCGACGCCTATCAGGCCGAATGCCGTGCCGCGCTGGAGAAGGGCGACACAGCCTTCACCGAGAAGCTGAAGGCCGACAAGGCGTTCCACAAGGCGAAAGCGCCCAACCTCGCCCGCATGGGGCCGGTGACGGAGTTCGTGACCGGGCTGCTGGAGAAGGGTTCGCCCGAGCCTGGCGCCGACTGGTGGCCCTACATGCCGATCAAGCGCCATATCGACACGCTTTTCCCCGCGCCGGGGGACGTTCGCGACATGGCCTTCTGGACCGCGCGGACGCTTCAGCGCGCGCATAAGGGATAACCCATGCTGACGATTGAGAACCTGACCAACGAAATCGACGGCAAGGCGATTCTGAAAGGCCTGTCGCTGTCCATCAAGGCGGGGGAAATCCATGCGATCATGGGGCCGAACGGCGCGGGCAAGTCCACGCTGGCCTACACGCTCGGCGGCCGTCCGAACTATGAAGTGACCGGCGGCACGGCGTCTCTGGACGGTGTGAACTTGTTCAGCATGGACCCGCATGAACGCGCCGCTGCTGGCCTGTTCCTGGGTTTCCAGTACCCGGTCGAAATCCCCGGCGTGTCCAACCTCCAATTCCTGCGCGAAAGCCTCAATTCGCAGCGCCGCGCGCGCGGAGAGAAGGAACTGAACGGCGGCGAGTTCATCAAGTTGGCCAAGGAAAAAGCGGCGCTGCTCGGCCTCGACATGGAGATGCTGAAGCGTCCGGTGAATGTCGGCTTTTCGGGCGGCGAGAAGAAGCGTGCGGAAATGGTGCAGATGGGCATCCTCGATCCCAAGCTGGCGATCCTCGACGAAACCGACTCCGGCCTCGACATCGACGCACTCAAGATTGTCGGCGCAGGCATCAATGCGATCATGCGCAAGCCCGACAAGGCGGTTCTGCTGATCACCCACTATCAGCGCCTGCTCGACTATGTGAAGCCGGACTATGTCCATGTGCTGGCTGGCGGCCGGATCGTGAAATCGGGCGGCCCCGAACTCGCGCTGGAACTGGAGCGCGAAGGCTATGCGGAAGTGGTTGCCGCATGAGCGCCGCAGGCTATCCTTCCTTCTTCTCTCTGCGTAGCTCTGCGCCTCTGCGCGCAAAAATATTATTCGCGCAGAGGCGCAGAGGACGCAGAGTGTCTGTTCCGCACGGTGCCGCAGGTGATCGGGATATTCTCCGCAGAGACGCGGAGGAGTTGCGCCCATGACCGCGCTCGCCTTGCCCACGCGTCGCCAGGAAGAATGGCGCTACAGCGATCTGGAGGCTGCGGCCACCATCTGGCCTACGCCCGCGCCAACGCGGATCGATGTCGCGATTGGACAAACCTCGCGCAACCATCTGTTGCAGGATGCAGGCGAGGGCGCGGCGGCCGTGCATGATTATGTCATCACCATCGCGGACGGCGCGCGCTGCGACTTCCATGTCCTCAACATCGGCGGGAAGCTGGGCCGCGTGACCTTCGCGGTGACGCTGGGCAAGGGGAGCCATTTCGAACTGAACGGCGCGATCATCGGCGGCGGGGATCAGGTGCTGGAGATCATCACCAAAGTCATCCATGCCGAGCCGGACGCGACCAGCGGGCAGACGATCCGCTCGATCCTCGGCCAACGCGCAACGGGCAGCTATCTGGGTTCGATCAACGTCGCGCGCGATGCGCAGCGGACGGATGCCTTCCAATCTGTAAAGGCCATGCTGCTCGACCGCACCGCCACGGCCAATGCCAAGCCGGAACTGGAAATCTACGCCGACGACGTGAAATGCGCGCATGGCGCGACCGTGGGCGAGTTGGACCGCCAGGCGCTGTTCTATATGGCGAGTCGCGGCATGGACCCGGCCACCGCCAAGACGTTGCTGTTGAAAGCCTTCGTCGCCGGCGTGTTCGACGACGTGGCCGATGAGGCGGTCAAGGACAGCCTCGAAGCCGCTGCGCTCGCCAAGCTGGAGACGCTGGTATGACCGACCAGACACAACAACCGAACGGAGTATTGCGGTTGCGGGATGATTTCCCCGGTGTCGGCAGCTGGCATTATCTGGACAGCGCCGCCACCGCGCAGAAGCCCAACGCCGTAATCGACGCCATCGCGCGTGCCTATGGCCCCGACTACGCGACCGTCCACCGCGGCGTCTATGAACGCTCCGCCAACATGACGCTCGCCTATGAAGCCGCCCGGCGCAAGGTGGCTCAGTTCATCGGCGCGGCTTCGGATAGCGAGATCGTTTACGTCCGTGGCGCGACCGAGGGTATCAACCTCGTCGCGCACAGCTGGGCCGGAACGCAACTGAAGGCAGGCGACCGCATCCTGCTCTCCATGCTGGAGCATCACAGCAACATCGTCCCCTGGCAGATCGTCGCCGAACGCGTGGGCGCGCAGATCGACGTCGGGCCGCTCACTGCGGACGGCCAGATCGACCTCGACGCCATGCAGGCGATGATCACGCCCGCGCACAAGATGGTCGCACTGGCCCATGTGTCGAACGTGCTGGGCAGCGTACTTGACGTCCGCCGCGCGGTTGACATCGCGCACAGCGTTGGCGCCAAAATCCTGATCGACGGCTGCCAAGCCGTTCCCCGCCTTGCCGTGGATGTGCAGGCGCTGGATTGTGATTTCTACGTTTTCTCCGCGCACAAGCTCTACGGCCCGACCGGCATCGGCGTGCTGTGGGGCCGCAAGGAGTTGCTCGACGCCATGCCGCCCTATCAGGGTGGCGGGTCGATGATCGACAAGGTGACGTTCGAGAAAACGACCTATGCCCCTGCGCCCACCCGTTTCGAGGCGGGGACGCCGCATATCACTGGCGTCGTCGGCCTGTCCGCCGCCATCGACTATGTGCAGGCGATCGGCCTTGACGCGATCCACGCCCATGAATGCGCACTGGTGGCCAAAGCGCGCGCTGCGTTGGAAAGCCTCAACTCCGTGCGCGTTTTTGGCCCGGAGGACAGCGCAGGCATCCTCTCCTTCGAAGTCGAGGGGGTGCATCCGCACGATGTCGGCACCATATTGGACGAAACGGGTGTTGCGATCCGCGCCGGTCATCATTGCGCGCAGCCGCTGATGCGCCATCTGGGCGTCGAAGCGACGGCGCGGGCTAGCTTCGGCATCTATAGCGACGAAGGCGACGTGGACGCGCTGGTCAAAGGCATTGAGCGAGTGAGGAAGATCTTCGGATGAGCGAAGAGCGGAAGATATTGGTGGAGGAAGTCGAAGCGGTGGATACGCCGCCCAAGGCGCGCGTGGATGATGAGCCTCGCCAGCGCGACTATCTTGACGGCTTCCTCGCACAGAAGCCCGCCCAAACGCCTGTCGGTGAGCCGGGTGGCAGCCTCTATGATGGCGTCATTGATGCGCTGAAGGAAATTTACGACCCGGAAATCCCGGTCAACATCTATGACCTCGGCCTGATCTACGGCGTTGACGTCACCAGCGACGGCCATGTCGTCGTCACGATGACGCTCACCACGCCGCATTGCCCGGTGGCCGAATCCATGCCCGGTGAAGTCGAACTGCGCGTCGGCGCGGTGCCGGGCGTGGGTGATGCGCAGGTCAATCTGGTCTGGGACCCGCCATGGGACCCGCAGAAGATGAGCGACGAGGCCAAACTCGAACTAGGGATGCTCTAACCATCTCCCCTCCCGCAGGCGGGAGGAGAGAAGAGGAACAAGATGACCGAGACGACCACCAAAACCCGCGCTCGCCCTGCCGCCGTCATTTTGACGCCGAACGCGGAAGCGCGCATCGCCGACCTGATGCGCCAGGCGCCCGAGGGAGCGATCGGCGTCAAGCTTTCGACCCCGCGCCGGGGCTGCTCGGGCCTTGCCTATTCGGTCGATTATGTGACCGAGGAAGCCAAGTTCGACGAAAAGATCGAAACGCCCGGCGGCACCTTCTACATTGACGGCGCGTCGGTCCTCTATCTGGTCGGATCGACGATGGACTGGGTCGAGGATGACTTCACCGCCGGTTTCGTTTTCAACAATCCCAATGCCAAAGGCAGCTGCGGCTGTGGCGAAAGCTTCACGGTCTAGTAATCACGCCCGTTCGGTTCGAGCGAAGTCGAGAACCGGACAGGAATGCCCTTAATGTTTCTCGACTCGCTCGAAACGAACGGAGCGTCGCTTATTCCCCACATGCTGATCCTGGGCATGGGCTACACCGCCTCCCGCCTCGCCGCCCGACTGCGCGGCGAGGGATGGGAGGTGACAGGTGTGCGCCGGGTTTCCGATGGCGAGGCAATAGCCTTCGATGATGACGATGCGGTGCACGCCAGCATCGCCAAAGCGACCCACATCCTCTCCTCCGTCCCTCCAGAAGGGGAGGCCGACCCGGTCCTCACCCGCTATGGCGCGGCGATCGCTGCCGCCCCGGCCCTCTGGAGCGGCTATCTGTCTTCGACCGGCGTTTACGGCGATGCTGCCGGAGCCTGGGTGGACGAAGCGAGTCCCATCGGCTCGGGCCGCCGCGCCGTGCGGGTTCAGGCGGACAGCGATTGGCGCGCGCTTCGCGAGGACATGCGTTGTTTCCGGCTGCCCGGCATCTATGGTCCGGGCCGTTCCGCAATAGAGCGTGTACGCGAAGGCAAGGCGCACCGCATCGACCTCCGCGACCAGATTTTCAGCCGCGCCCATGTCGATGACATCGTAAGCGGCATCATCGCCTCCTTCGACGGGCCGCCGGGCACCTATAATCTTTCCGATGATCTGCCCTGCGCGCAGAACCGGCTGATAGAGGCCGCCTGCGCCATGTTGGGCGCACCGCTGCCGCCGCTGCTGACGCTGGAGGAGGCGCAACTGTCCCCCATGGCGCTGTCCTTCTATGCGGAAAACCGGCGCGTCGCGAACGGCCGGGCCAAGCGGTTGCTGGGGTGGGCGCCACGCTACCCCACCTATCGCGAGGGCCTTGCCGCCTGCCTCGCCGCAGCGGAATGACTCAGGCTGCCGCATCGCTTACGCGGCGTTAACCAAAGCGCCCCATGGGTGGTCCCACAGCTTACGCCAAGGACTTCTCGCCATGGAACGGATCGACCGCAACTTCGCCGCGCTCAGCCAGCGCATGAGCCGCCTGGCGATGCCGGAAGCCGCGCACCCCGAGCCGCAATCGCTCGCCAGCCTGATCGACCGGGTGAACGCGGCGAAGCGCGGTTACGAGCCTGGCTTTCGCCGTTAAGTCACCTTCGCCCGCAACGCGATCACCATGCCAGCCACCGCCAGCACCGCGCCCGCGGCACTCAATGTTGACCAGCGATAATCCTCGAACAGCGTGGAAATCAGCATGGCGATGACGGGAATAAGTACGCTGCTATAAGCGGCTCGCCCCGGCCCGACCCGCTGGATCAGCTGGAAATAGAGCGGGAAGGTCACAACCGACCCCGCAATGCCCATCCAAGCTATGCCGAACAGATAGCCCGCGCGCCACTCGATCACCGGCGGCCCTACGGTCGCCCAGGCATAGGCCGCATCGACCACGCTGCCGATCAACATCCCCCAGGTGAGCACCGCCGCCATTGGCAAGCGTCGGGCGATTTGCATACCCTGCATGACGTTCGCCGTGGACGCGCTGAGCAATCCCGCGACGCTGAGCGCGATGCCGATCAGTACGGCCTCGGCAGACACCGGCGCCGCGCGATATTCGCGCAGCAGCAGCAACATGATCCCCGCAATCGCGACCAGCGACCCTAGGACGAAGGCGCGGCTGACTGGTTGGCGAAAGGCGATCCAGGCGAGCACGCTGTTGGGGATAAGCAGCAGCGCATAGACCGTCGCGACGACGCCTGAGGTTAAATAATGTTCTGCCCGATAGACGAAGTTGAAGTTGAGCACGAACTGCGCCACGCCCAACGCGCCCGCAAAGGCTATCCCCTCCGGTGGCAACCGCAAGGGCACTCGTCGGATCATCGCGAATAGCGCCATGCCCGCCGCACCCAGCAGGAAGCGGTAGCAGACCGACCAGCTCGGCGGCACCGCGCCCAGCTGATCGCGAATGACGATCCAGGTCGAACTCCAGATCAGCGTGACGAGCAGGAAGGGCAGGATGACGCCGCCCCGCGCCTCGGACGATCCGCTCATCCCAGAGCCTTAAGAGCATCGGCGAGTGGCTGGACCGCCGCAGCATCCTGTGCCCAGTTGGTAACGAGGCGCGCAGCCCCTTCGCCCCAGTCGTAAAAATCGAAGCCTTGCGCGCGCAAGCCTATGGCCTCGGCAGGGGAGAGGCGGATGAACAGCTCATTGGCCTCTACGCCGTGGAGCAGCCGATCCGGCACCGCCCCGGCCAGAGCAGCAGCAGCCGCATTGGCTGCGCGGGCGTTGGTCAGCCACAGCTCATCTTCCAGCATCGCCAGTATCTGCGCGGCAAGGTAGCGGCCTTTGGACAGCAGATGCCCGCCGCGCTTGCGCCATCGTGCCGCTTCGGCGGCACGCGCATCCGCCTGCGGACCGAAGAAGAGCAGCGCTTCACCCACCATGCCGCCATTCTTGACGCAGCCGAATGTCAGCACATCGACACCCGCGCGCCAAGACACATCGCCCGGATGGCAACCCAAGTGCGCCACGGCATTGGCGAAGCGCGCGCCGTCCATGTGCAGGCCAAGATCATGGCTCCGCGCCACATCCCCGATCGCGGCGACCTCTTCCGGCTTGTATACGCGGCCATATTCGCTTGCCTGAGTGATGCTGATCGCCCGGGCGGGGATTTGGTGGACGTCTGGCCGGATCGCCTGCAATCGTTCGGTCAGCGTGTCAGGCGAGAGCTTTGCGCCATCTCCCGGCAAACTCATCAGGCTCGCACCATGGGTGTAGAAGCCTGGCGCGCCACATTCATCGACCATGATGTGCGATTCTTCATGACACAGGATGCCGCCATAGGGCGGGCAGAGGCAGGCAAGCGCGATGCTGTTCGCCGCCGTGCCGGTCGCTACCCACAGCGCCCGAACCGGGGTGCCGAACAGGTCCGAAAAGGCGCCATCCATCCGCGCGCTCCACGCGTCGCCATCATAGCCGTGGTCAGCCAGATCAGCCGCCGCCATCGCAGCCATTACTTGCGGGCAGACGGGGGTCGCATTGTCCGAAAAGAAGTGCATGGTTGAGGGCATAAGCGCGCCGCCGCCCGCCGCCAAGATGCCAGCAGGTGGCGAGCGGCCCTTTCGAAACCGGAACAAATTGGTCAGTAATCATGACCCATTGTTTCGGCCAGCCGTTTGTGACATAGGCGGCCGGTCCTACTAGAGGAGCATTGATCATGGACGTCCAGCAGAAGTCGCGCTTTACCGTCAACCCGAGCAGCAAAGCTGTGGCGGCTGACCAGCGCGCACTATTGCTGGAGGACCCCGGCTTTGGCCGCCTGTTCACCGATCATATGGTGACGATCCGCTATACCGAGGGGCAGGGGTGGCACAGCCATGCCGTCGGCCCGCGTGAGCCGTTCCAACTCGATCCCGCCTGCGCCGTGCTGCATTATGCGCAGGAAATCTTCGAAGGCATGAAGGCCTACCGGCTTGAGGATGGCAGCATCGCCATGTTCCGGCCGGAAGAAAATGCCCGCCGCTTCGCCGAATCGGCGGAACGCATGGCGATGCCTGTCCTGCCCGAAGACATTTTCCTGGAGGCTGTCGAGGAACTGGTGAAGATCGACGCCGCGTGGATACCCGGCGGCGAAGGCAGCCTGTATCTGCGCCCCTTCATGTTCGCGAGCGAGAGCTTCTTGGGTGTCCGCCCGGCGGCGGAATATATCTTCTGCGTCATCGCCTCGCCCGCAGGCGCCTATTTCAAGGGCGGCAAGAAGGCGGTCACGCTTTGGGTGTCGGAACATTATACCCGCGCGGCAAAGGGCGGCACGGGCGCTGCCAAGTGCGGCGGCAATTATGCCGCGAGCCTGGTGGCCCAGTCCGAAGCGACGAAGCACGGCTGCGATCAGGTCGTCTTCCTCGACGCCGCCGAGCATAAGTGGGTCGAGGAACTGGGCGGCATGAACGTCTTCTTCGTCATGGACGACGGGTCGATCGTGACCCCGCCGCTGTCCGGCACAATCCTGCCCGGCATCACTCGCAACAGCATCATCACCCTCGCCCGAGCCAAGGGGCATGATGTGCGCGAAGAACCCTATAGCTTTGCACAGTGGCGCGACGATGCGGCCAGCGGCAAGCTGCGCGAGGCGTTCGCCTGCGGCACGGCTGCGGTCGTGACGGCAATCGGCACGGTGAAGAGCGTCGATGGCGACTTCACCATCGGCAACGGGGATGGCGGGATCGTTACGGAAGCCCTGCGCGCCGAACTGACCGGCATCCAGCGCGGAACGGTTGCGGACCCCGCTGGTTGGGTGCGCAAGCTTTAAGGCAGCGAACCGCTCACTCCCGAACGGGGGATGTGGATAGATTATTCGCGCAGAGGCGCAGAGATCGCAGAGAGAAAAACCTCTGCGTCCTCTGCGCCTCTGCGCGAACCAATGTGACTCAGCACTCTTTGGCCGGGGTTTGTCACGCTTCCCAATTGGCCCCCAAGCGCCTAGATAGCTTGCATGCAACGTTTTGACGTCGTCATCTTGGGCGGGGGCCTGGTCGGGCTGACCCTTGGCATCGCGCTTTCCGGTCATGGGGTGCGTTGCGCCGTCATCGATCCCGCTGATCCGGTGGAAACCAGCGCAGTCGGTTTCGACGGGCGCGTGTCCGCCATTTCCTCCACCAGCCATGCAATGCTGTCCGCGATCGGTGTGGCCGCATTGCTGGAAGGGAAGGGCTGCCCCATCGACCGCATCTGGGTCAGCGACGGGCTGGAGCCCGGTGCGCTCGATTTCGCGCCCGATGCCGACGATGGGGTCATGGGGATCATGTTCCCCAATCGCGACCTGCGAATCGCCCTGGCTCAGGCAGCGGAGAAAGCGGAAAACCTCACGCGTTTCCAGCCAGACCGCGCCATCCATGTCGATCGCAATGCCGATGGCGTCAGCCTTACGCTCGCCAGTGGTCAGGTTCTGCACGGCGCGCTTCTGGTGGCCGCCGAGGGCCGGAACAGCCCGACGCGCGAAGCGGCGGGCATCCGCACCACGCGCTGGCAGTATAAGCATACCGCCATGGTGACGGCGATCGACCATGAGGTGCCGCACGCCAACACAGCCTATGAGATTTTCTATCCTGGCGGCCCCTTCGCGCTGCTGCCGATGTTGCCCGGCACGCGATCGGCAATCGTGTGGACCGTGCCGACCGAGCAGGCGCCGGTGATGCTGAAATTATCCGAGCGGGCGTGGCTCGCCGAAGCGCAGAAGCGCATGGGCGGTTTCCTGGGCGAAATATCGCTTGCAGGGTCGCGCTCCAGCTATCCGCTCGGCTTCCACCATGCCGCGCGGATCACCGACACCCGGTTGGCGCTCGTCGGTGACAGTGCCCATGCGATCCATCCGATCGCCGGGCAGGGCCTGAACCTCGGCTTCCGCGACGTTGCGGCGCTGGTGGAGGTGCTGGTCGAGGGCATGCGCCTTGGCCTTGATCCCGGCGATGCTCAGCTGATGGCACGCTATCAGCGCTGGCGCGGGCTGGACGCGATGTCGGTCAGCGTAGCCATGGACGGGCTCGTCCGGCTGTTTGACGTTCCCGGCCGAATCCCCTCCGCCGTCCGCCGCTTCGGCCTCGCCGCCGTCCAGCGCACGCCCATGCTCAAGAATCGCTTCATGGCGGAAGCGCGGGGCGAATCCGGCGCGCTGCCCAAGCTGCTGATCGGGGAATTAGTTTAAAAAACAAAAGGCTTAATGGCCACGGCAACCTTCTCCTTTTATAGCCCCGGAGGGCGGCAAATCGCGCCGCTCTATCGAAGGAAAAGTAAGTAAGTGTCATTTGCAGATGCGTGCATCGCTCTTGGAGTGATGATCGCCTTTGCGACCTTGGTCCTCAAGATCGTGGAGGTTTCGCGCTCCAAATAGGTGTGCGTCGGGCGGAGGGGCGTTGCCGCGCCCCTCCAAACGATTGAGCCCCCACCATTGCCGTGGCGGGGGCTCTTATCATCAAAGGCAAGACAGCCCGTGACATTTGCTCGAGAAATGTAGCGCAAGTACCCTTAAATTTCAACCAAATGTTGAAAGCTGGCCTTACCCCAACATCCGCCGCATCACATCGTCCTTCAGGATGAAGTGATGGCGCAGCGCCGCCGCGACATGCAGGACGAGGAGCGCGATCCAGGCAAAGGCGAATATCTCATGCGCCTCCGAAGAAAAGCCAACGATCGCGTCATCCTTCGTCACCGCAAATTTCGGCACATCGAACAGGAAGAACCAGTTGAGCGGCCATTTTCCCGCCGAACTCATGATCCAGCCGGTGAGGGGCACCAGCAGCATGAAGGCATAAAATGTGTAGTGCGTGACCTTCGCGGCCAGCCTTTCCCAAGCGGGCAAACCCTCGGGCAGGGGCGTTTGCCGGTGGGTCAGGCGCCAGACCAGCCGAAGGATCGCCAGCGCCAACACGGTGAGGCCGATCGATTTATGCACCGGCATCACCTGCCAATCGCGCGGCAGGGACTCTTGCGCGAGGCCCAGCGCCAGATTGAACAGGATCAGGATCGCCATGATCCAGTGCAACGTGCGGGCAACCAGGCTGTATCGTTCCACCGGCGTCTCCTGATCCTTGGGTGCTTTATCCGTGACGGTTCGCGACCAGATTATCCACCACCGAAGGATCGGCAAGGGTGCTGGTGTCGCCCAGAGCCTGCGCCGATACTTCACCCTCTGCAATCTTGCGCAGGATGCGGCGCATGATCTTGCCCGACCTGGTCTTGGGCAGGCTAGGGGCGAACTGGATCACGTCGGGCGTGGCGATCGGGCCGATCTCGGTGCGGACCCAGGCGACCAGCGTCTTGCGCAATTCCTCGCTCGGCTCCTCGCCGCTGTTCAGCGTGACATAGGCGTAGATGCCTTGGCCCTTGATGTCATGGGGCATGCCAACCACAGCCGCTTCGGCGACCGCTTCGTGCAGCACCAGCGCGCTTTCCACCTCGGCCGTGCCCATGCGATGTCCAGACACGTTGATCACATCATCGACGCGGCCAGTGATCCAATAATAGCCGTCCGCATCGCGGCGCGCCCCGTCCCCGGTCGTATATTTACCGGGGAAAGTCGTGAAATAGGTCTGGAAAAAGCGCTCATGATCGCCCCAGACGGTGCGCATCTGGCCCGGCCAGCTTCCGGCGATGACCAGATTGCCCTCCGCAGCGCCTTCCTGCACCTGGCCCTCGCTATCGACGATCTGCGGGATCACGCCCGGCATCGGCAGCGTCGCCGAACCCGGCTTCAGGTCCGTCGCGCCCGGCATAGGGGCGATCATCGCCGCGCCGGTCTCCGTCTGCCACCAGGTGTCGATGATCGGGCAGCGATCCTCGCCCACGACATGATGATACCAGCGCCACGCTTCGGGATTGATCGGCTCGCCCACGGTGCCGAGCAGACGCAGCGACTTGCGGCTGGTGGAGCGCACAAACTCGTCGCCCTCCTTCATCAGCGCGCGCAAAGCAGTGGGCGCGGTGAAGATCGTCTGCACCTGATGCCGGTCCACCACTTCCCAGATGCGGCTGGGGGTCGGATAATTGGGAACGCCCTCATACATCAGCGTCGTCGCGCCGTTTGCGAGCGGACCATAGACGATATAGCTGTGCCCCGTGACCCAGCCGATGTCCGCCGCGCACCAGTAGATGTCGCCAGGGCGATAGTCGAAGCATAGCTCATGGGTCAGGCTCGCCCACAGCAGATAGCCGCCCGTCGTGTGCAGCACGCCCTTGGGCTTTCCGGTCGAACCTGACGTGTAGAGGATGAACAGCGGGTCTTCCGCGTTCATCGGCTCAGGCGCACAGTCGGCGGACGCCTTGGTGGCTTCTTCATGCAGCCACAGGTCACGGCCTTCCTGCATGTTGACGGCACCGCCAGTTGCCTGGACCACGACGACTTTCTTGACGCTCGGGCAATCCTTGAGCGCAGCATCGACATTGGCCTTGAGCGGCACTTGCCTGCCCGCGCGGCACCCTTCGTCAGCGGTGATGACGATGTTCGAATCGCAGTCGATGATCCGCCCCGCCAGCGCCTCGGGCGAAAAGCCGCCGAACACGACCGAATGGATCGCGCCGATCCGCGCGCAGGCGAGCAGGGCGAATGCGGCCTCCGGGATCATCGGCAGATAGACGGTGACGCGGTCGCCCTTCTTCGTGCCCGCGGCTTTCAGCACATTGGCGAAGCGGCAGACCTGCTCATGCACCTCAGCATAGGTGTAGCGGCGCGGCTCCGCATCCGGCGAGTCCGGTTCCCAGATGATCGCCGTCTGCTCGCCACGTTCGGCCAGGTGCCGATCGATGCAGTTGGCGCTGACGTTCAGAACCCCGTCGGCGAACCATTTCACGCCGAAATCCGCTTCGTTGAAGCTGCTCTCGTCGGTCTTGCCGGGGAAGGTCAGCCAGTCGAGGCGCTTCGCCCGCTCCAGCCAATAGGCTTCAGGATCATTGATCGACCGCTGATAATCTGCCTCACGACCATCCCGGTCGAGCAACGCCGAAGCAGCCCATTCCTTAGATACCGGGAAAAAATCGTCAGACATCGAACATCCTTTCCTATGTGTTGTCGGCCCCTCTAGAGGGTAGAGACGATCATCGGAAGCCCGGATCGCCTTCAAGCTGTCAGAGTGGCCCGCATTTTAAGCAGCAGCCAGCCATTTTGCCGCTTTTCGCGGGCGCCGCCTCCGCTTAACAGGAAGCCATGTGGCAGCTCTTCCAATTCCCGCTTTGTCCTTTCTCCCGCAAGGTGCGCCTGCTGCTCGGCGAAAAGGGGATAGGCTATGATCTGGTGCGCGAATCGCCTTGGGAAGCGCGCGACGAATTTCTCGATCTTAATCCCGCCGGGACCACGCCGGTCATGGTCGATCAGGAAAAGGGATCGACGCTGATCGACAGCCAGGCGATCTGCGAATATTTCGAGGAAACGGTCGAGAAATTCCCGCTGATCTCCGGCACGGCTGCGGGCCGGGCGGAGGTGCGGCGGCTTGTCGCCTTCTTCGACCAGAATTTCTACGGCGATGTCGTCGGCCCGCTACTTCATGAGCGGATGAAAAAGCGGTTGATCGAACGGGCGCCACCCGATGCCCGCGTACTGCGTGAGGCGATGAAGCGGGCCAATGTCCATATGGATTATATGGACTATCTGCTCGATCACCGCAGCTGGATGGCGGGCGGCACGATGAGCTTGGCCGACATCGCGGCGGCCGCGCATCTGTCAGTCGCGGACTATCTGGGCGGCATCGACTGGGCTGGGCATGAGACGGTGAAGCGCTGGTATGCAGGCTTCAAATCGCGCCCGTCCTTCCGGCCTCTGCTGTCGGAGCGGATGGAGGTCATCACCCCGCCGCCCCATTATGAAAAGCCGGACTTTTAGGGAATCATTCGCCCTCAACCGCGAGATAGACGCGGTTCCGGCCGTGCTCCTTGGCCAGATACAGCGCCCGGTCGGCCGCCTTCAGTGCCGCGCGCGGATCGTCATGGGCCAGCACATTGGCAACGCCCGCCGAAAAGCTGACCCGCTCCATGCGCTCGCCATTGGTGCGGTTGACCAGGCTGCGCGTGGCAAGGTCCCGCCGGACATCGTCCACCGCCTCGCACGCTTCCGCCGCCGTCTTGCCCCGAAACAGCATGACGAATTCCTCGCCGCCGTGACGCGCGACATGGCACTGGTCGTTGCTCGCCTTGGCCAGCAGCCCCGCGACGAACTTCAGCACCCGGTCGCCCGTATCATGGCCGTGCGTGTCGTTGATCACCTTGAAATGATCGATGTCGCAGAAAGCGACAGCCAGCGGCTGGCCTTCCTTCCGGGCCATCGCCACCTCCTCGCGCAATGTCCCTTCAAAAGCGCGCCGGTTGGGCAGGCCCGTCAGATGGTCATGCTCTGCCGCCCGCCTCGCATTGGCCAGGCTGGATCGAAGCGCATGATTCTGCTTCTGGTTCTGGCGTAGTTGGCCTTCGACCTGACGGGTCTTTTCGACCATGGACCGCGTTAGGGCTACCAGCCGTGCAAGGACGGGTTCGTTTTTCGCGCCAGCGGTAAGGCCCTTCACTTCTTCCTGTAGCGCCGCGCCATAATCCTTCGCCGAATTGCGGGATTCGGTCATCAGGCCGGTAAATTCGGAGAGATTCTCTTCGACCTTCGCCAGCATCGTGGACAGCGCCTCGGGCGTCACCTCGTCCCCGCGCTGCTCCGCCACGATTTCTTCGACCCAGCTGTTGCTGATCTTGCCACGCTCCGCCAGCACCGCCTTGATCGCCTTTTCCACGCCGATCTGCGACCCGGTCAGATAATCATGCGCGACGCCGAAATTCAGCGGTGTGAGGTCAAGATCGTGCGCGAAAAGGAAATTGCCGATCTCGTCATATAGCTTGCGCCGCCGATTGATCTCGCGATGCGCAGTGCTGCCAGAACGGGCGCGCTGGGGTTCAGCTTCGTCCGTCTCTTCCTCTACGTCCGGTTTGCCCGACAGGCCGCGAGCCCATCGAGTCAGACGATCGGCCAGGCCGTGCTGCGGGTTTACGGATGATGATGATGCCCCAGTCATGCCGGTAATAACGGATCGAACTGACCAAGGTTAAGAGCGCGGGAGTCAAAAAAACGCCCAGCCCCCGATCCACCGACAATATTGGCGTCGATCAGATGTCCGCGGCGATCAGCCAGTCGCGGAAAATGCGCACCGCGCGTGTCTGCAAGGCGCGGGGCCGACAGACGAAATAATAGCGATAGGGGCTTTCCACCCGCGTTTCGGGGAAGAGGCGAACGAGCCGTGCGTCGTCCGCTTCCTTGAAGTGGCTCGCATGCATGACCGCGACGCCCAGGCCCTGCGCCGCCGCCTCCAGCATCAACTGGCCCGAATCATAATTGTCGATCGCGAGCGGTTGCAGGTCCGGCAACCCCACCGCTTCCTTCCACGCATCGAACGAAAGGTTCATGTCGCGATGAAGCAGGATGGTGTGCTCCGCCAGGTCCGCGGGAGTCGCGATCTTCTGCGGCGATTCGAGCAGCGCCTTGCGGCCGATCAGATAGACTTCGTCATGATCCAGCTCATGGGCATAGAGCGCCGGATCGATATCCTTCGCAAGGACGATGGCGGCGTCCAGCCCTTCGCCCAGCCGCGCCACGGCGTGCGGCGTCGTTTCGATATCGATGTGCAACTGCGGATGCTTCTGCCGCAACGCGCCCAGATGGGGGAACAGCCGCTGCGTCGCGAACAGCGGCATCACCGCTAGGCGCAGGCGAAGCTGGTTGCCGCCGCTCTGGATATTCTCCAGCGCCTGGCTCAGCGAATCAAGCGCGGGCGCGATGTCGTCGAGCAGCTTCTGGCCATCGGCATTGATTTCCAACGCCTGATGCTTGCGGTCGAACAGCGGGCGACCGATGAATCGTTCCAACGCCTGAACGCGGCGGCTGAGCGCGGGCGTGGACAGCGCCAGTTCTTCAGCCGCAGCCTTGACCGAGCCGAGGCGGGCTACCTGAACAAAGGCCTCAAGGGCGGTAAGGGGCGGCAGTCTGCGCATAATCGTTCTGTAGCTTAGCCATAACTCTGTTGCGACGCGTCATCGGTACGCTTCGAAGGTTGAGCGGCCTATCCCAAGTCATCCTCTTTTCACCAGCACGAAAAAGCGTCAACCGGTAAGATGCAAATTTTGCAACCGTCTCGTTCTTTTCGCAATTGCAAAATATCATGCTGCGCCGCACATAGGAAAGGCCTTTCAGGCATCCTCTCCTAAAACTTTTCGGGCTGGCCTTCGGGTCGGCCCTTTTTTTGTCCCGGTCCGTCATGATCGATGGCCCCTTTCCTTGGCGACCGGCGTTTCCTATCTCGTTACGCAGTGACAAGAATGGGGATGGCAATGGCCGAACAGGAAAGCGCGGAACGCCGAATTCAGGTAGCAAATGCGCGACCCGAAGACGCAGGACGCGGGCTTGCGCGCATTCCGCTGGCGGTAATGGCGGAACTTCATCTGGCCGAGGGCGACGTGATCGAAATCGCGGGGAAGCGGTCGACGCCTGCCCGCGTGGTCCGCCCCTACAAGGAAGATGAGGGTCTCGATGTCCTTCGTCTCGATGGGTTGCAGCGCGCCAATGCCGGGGTCGGATCGGGCGATTTCGTGCACATCAGCAAGATTGAACCACGCCCCGCGCAACGGGTCGTGTTCGCGCCTGCACAAAATAATCTACGGTTGCAGGGCAATCCGGAAGCATTGAAGCGCGTGTTCTTTCAACGTCCGCTCGCCGCTGGTGACATCGTCGCCACGGCAGGGCAACAGCAGGTCCCACCCAGTGACATGCCTCCGCAGCTGCGCCAGATGCTCGCAGCACCCGCCTATGCGCTGCAAGAAATTCGGCTCGTCGTTGTGTCGACCGTGCCCAAGGGCTTCGTCCAGATCGACGCCGATACAGAGATCGAATTGCGCGCCGAATATGAGGAGCCGCGAGAATCCCGACGTGCCGATGTCACATATGACGATGTGGGCGGCATGGCCGAAGCAATCGACCAGCTGCGCGAAATGGTCGAGCTGCCGCTGCGCTACCCCGAATTGTTCGAACGGTTGGGCGTCGACCCGCCCAAGGGCGTGCTGCTCCATGGCCCGCCGGGCACGGGCAAGACCCGCCTAGCCCGCGCCGTCGCCAATGAATCGGAGGCTGAGTTCTTCCTGATCAACGGGCCGGAGATCATGGGATCGGCCTATGGCGAATCGGAAAAGCAGCTGCGCGAGATATTCGAGGCGGCGGCCAAGTCCTCGCCCTCGATCCTGTTCATAGATGAGATCGATTCGATCGCACCCAAACGCGGCAGTGTGACCGGCGAGACCGAAAAGCGGCTTGTCGCGCAGTTACTGACGCTGATGGACGGGCTGGAACCGCGCACCAATCTGGTCGTCATCGCCGCAACCAACCGGCCAGAAGCTATCGACGAGGCGTTGCGCCGCCCCGGCCGCTTCGACCGCGAGATCATCGTCGGCGTGCCCGATGAGCGCGGGCGTCGTGAGATCATGGGCATCCATACCCGCGGCATGCCGCTGGGCGAGGGCGTCGATCTCGGTGAACTCGCGCGCATGACCTATGGCTTTGTCGGCGCAGACCTGGCGGCGCTCACGCGGGAGGCGGCGATCGAGACGGTGCGCCGTTTCATGCCGCGCCTCAATCTGGAGGAAGGGATCATCCCGCCCGACGTGCTGGAGGAATTGTCCGTCACGCGCGAAGACTTCATGGCCGCGATCAAGCGGGTGCAGCCTTCGGCCATGCGCGAAGTGATGGTTCAGGCGCCTAATATCGGCTGGTCCGACATTGGCGGTCTGGACGAAGCGCAGATGCGGTTGAAGGAAGGGGTCGAGCTGCCGCTGAAAGACCCCGACGCTTTCCGGCGGATTGGCATCCGTCCGGCGAAGGGCTTCCTGCTCTACGGTCCTCCCGGCACGGGCAAGACGCTGCTGGCCAAGGCGGTCGCACGAGAAGCGCAGGCGAACTTCATCGCGACCAAGTCCAGCGATCTGCTGTCCAAATGGTATGGAGAAAGCGAACAGCAGATCGCACGCCTGTTTGCCCGAGCAAGGCAGGTGGCGCCCACGGTCATCTTTATCGATGAGCTGGACAGCCTTGTCCCCGCGCGTGGCGGCGGCCTTGGCGAACCAGCGGTGACGGAGCGGGTGGTGAACACGATCCTCTCCGAGATGGATGGGCTGGAAGAACTGCAATCGGTCGTCGTCATCGGCGCAACCAACCGGCCGACGCTGATCGACCCCGCACTGCTGCGGCCCGGCCGCTTCGACGAGCTTATCTATGTCCCGGTGCCGGACAAGGCAGGGCGTAGGCGCATCCTGGCGATCCATACGGGCAAGATGCCGCTGGGCGAGGATGTTGACCTCGATGATCTGGCGGAACGGACGGAGCGGTTCACCGGCGCGGACCTGGAAGATCTGGTCCGCCGCGCCGGTCTGGTCGCGCTGCGCCAATCCCTGTCGGTGGAGCGGGTCGAGCAGGCGCATTTCAACGAGGCGCTTGAGGAAACCCGCGCGTCGGTGACGCCGGAGATGGAGCATGAATATGAAAAGATTCAGTCCCAGCTGAAGCAGAGCGCCATGCGGGTAGACCCCATCGGCTTTGTGGCACCGGGGATGCTCCGATCCCGCGAATCGCAATCTTAACAAGGGCCAGCGGATTGCGGATTGAACCCATCCGCAGTCCGCGCGTTCGCTTACCCATGGCCGGGCAATATGCCCGCCAGCATGCAAAGCGGCTTGCCAGGCTTGCCGATATTTGCAAGGCCCCGACGTGAAGGCAAACAGGCGAGTATTGATGGCCTCCATTCCCTTGAAGAAAAAAGCAGATCCGACGTCATTCCTGGGTCAGTGGAGCATGTTTTTCCGCCAGTTCGTGAAGCATCCCGGGATGATAGGTTCCGTGATCCCCTCTTCGGCTGCGCTGGTGGATAGCATGCTGGATCGCGTGGATTGGCAGCGTACGCGCCTGTTCGTGGAATATGGACCGGGCGTCGGCACCTTCACCCGCCCGATCCTGGAGCGCATGCACCCGGACGCGAAGCTGGTGGCGATCGATCTTAACCTGGACTTCGTCGCGTGGCTCGAAGCGCAGATCGATGATCCACGGTTGCGCGTCGTGCATGGATCAGCAGCGGACGTGCGCCGCTTCATCAGCGAAGCCGGGCATCAGCAGGCCGACTACATCCTCTCGGGCATTCCCTTCTCCACCCTGCCCGATGGCGTGGGCGAGCTGATCTGCGCGGAGACGCAGCGCGCGCTGCGGCCGGGCGGGGAATTTCTTGTCTATCAATATTCGGCATATGTCCGTCGGCTGCTTGCCGGGCAGTTCAACGAGATCGCCGAGCGAGTCGAATGGCGCAACATTCCGCCATGCCGTACCTTCCGCGCGCTGAAGGCGGAAAGTCTGGCGCAGGCTGCCTGAAATATCATCCCACCCCGTTCGCCCTGAGCCTGTCGAAGGGCCTTTCTTCTCTTCAAATTAGGTGGAGGGCTTCCACAAGCTCCGTCTGGGGAATTGGTTGGATTACGAGATGAGCGCCATAATGTTATAGCGTAGCCAAAGGCACCCAGTGCATTTCGTCCCGCGACGCTTTCATGCTAAGGGCGCGGGCGAAAGGCTCGACCAGATGAATGACCTGACCCAGACTCCCGAAATGCTGATTGCCGCGATGGGCGCACGCGCCCGTGCCGCTGCCGCGACGCTGGCCAGAGCAAGCGACGCGCAGAAGATCGACGCCCTGCGCCGTGCCGCGCAGGCGCTTCGGGATCAGGCGCCGCAAATCCTTGCGGCGAACGCGCGCGATGTGGAAAACGCCGCCGCCAATGGCCTTTCGCCAGCCATGCTCGACCGCCTGCGCCTTGACGAAGCCCGCGTGGCGGCAACGGCCGCTGGCGTCGATCAGGTCGCGAGCCTCGACAATCCGCTTGGGCGCGTCATCGACAAGCAGGTCCGGCCCAACGGCATGGAACTGTCCCGCGTCCGCGTGCCTTTGGGCGTGATCGGTATCATCTATGAAAGCCGCCCCAATGTGACCGCCGACGCCGCCGCGCTGTGCCTGCGCGCGGGCAACGCGGTCATTCTGCGTGGTGGCAGCGAGGCGAAGGAGAGCAATCGCGCCATCCACGCCGCCATGGCCGAAGGCATCGCGGCTGCGGGCCTCCCTGCCGACGCAGTGCAACTGGTGCCGACGACGGATCGCGCCGCCGTGGGCGCGCTCCTCAAAGCGTCGGACTTCATCGACCTCATCGTCCCGCGCGGCGGCAAGAGCCTCGTCGCTCGCGTGCAGGAAGAGGCGCGCGTTCCCGTACTCGCGCATCTCGACGGCATCAACCACAGCTATGTGGATGGCGCGGCAGATCCGGACATGGCGGCCAAGCTGATCGTCAACGCCAAGATGCGACGGACGGGCATCTGCGGCGCGACCGAGACGGTACTGATCGACAAGGCCTTCGGAGCTGCCCCCGCCATCGTGAAGGCCCTGCTCGACGCCAAGTGCGAAGTGCGCGGCGACGCGGCGGTGCAGGCGATGCACGCCCGCGTCACCGCTGCATCGGACGAGGATTGGGATACCGAATATCTCGACGCCATCGTTTCCGTGCGGCTGGTCGATGGGCTGGACGACGCGCTAGCCCATATCGCCGCTCACGCGAGCCATCACACCGACGCGATCATCACCGAGGATGCGGAGAAAGCTGAGCGCTTCCTCAACGCCGTCGACAGCGCGATCGTCATGTGGAACGCCTCCACCCAGTTCGCGGATGGCGGCGAGTTCGGGCTGGGCGCGGAGATCGGCATCTCAACCGGTCGCCTCCATGCGCGCGGCCCGGTGGCGCTGGAAGGCCTCACCACCTACAAATGGCTGGTGCGCGGAACAGGCCAGACGCGGCCGTAGGCTAATATTTTTGCGGGTGCGCGGAGAAATTGGACCAAGTCTCCAAACCTCTCTGCGTCCTCTGCGCCTCTGCGCGCATATAAGATATTTCGCGCAGAGGCGCAGAGGACGCAGAATGGATGAAAAAGGGCTGCGCCCATTCCCTCCGTGTCTCCGCGCGAACCCCCTATCCCTTCACGGCCTCATCGATAGCCTTCAACTTCGCCAGCAGCGGCCCCATCCACTCCAACGGCAGCATGACAGGCCCATCCGAAGGCGCTCGATCCGGATCATCATGCGCCTCGGCAAATACCGCCGCAACGCCCGCAGCGACCGCACTGCGCGCCAGCACCGGCGCAAATTCCCGCTGACCACCCGAAGCTGACCCTAGGCCGCCCGGCTGCTGCACGGAATGGGTTGCATCAAACACCACCGGATAGCCGGTCTCACCCATCACCGGCAGCGACCGCATATCGCTGACCAGCGTATTATAGCCAAAGCTCGCCCCGCGCTCCGTCAGCAATATGCGCTCATTGCCGGTGGAGGCGACCTTCTGCGCCACCGCCGCCATGTCCCAGGGGGCAAGGAACTGCCCCTTCTTCACATTGACCACAGCCCCAGTCCGCCCAGCCGCCAGCAACAAGTCCGTCTGGCGACACAGGAATGCCGGGATCTGCAATATATCCACCGCCTGCGCCGCCGCCTCCACTTGCCCCGCCTCATGCACATCGGTCAGCACCGGACAGCCCAACTGCGTCTTCACCTCAGCCAGTATCGACAGCCCCGCATCGATCCCCACGCCACGCTGGCCCGACACCGAAGTCCGGTTCGCCTTGTCGAAGGAGGATTTGAAGATGAACGGCACGCCCGCCATCCGGGCAATTTCCGCCAACTTCTCCGCCATCATCATCGCATGATCGCGGCTCTCAATCTGGCAGGGGCCGGAAATCAGGACGAACGGCAGATCGTTGCCGATCGTAACTGGCCCAACGGAAACATGGCGTTGCTGTGTCATGCCGCTCACTTCGGCGCTTTCGCAAAACGGCGCAAGAGCTGTCCCCGCCAAAGCCCCTTGCCGGGATGATAGTTCCAGCAGAACCAGCCGAACAGCAGGCAGGCGAGCAGCGCAGGCAGCGCCATCGGATCGCTATTGTCGCGCATATGCTGATAAAAGGCTAAATCCGCCCTCCACCGGTCCCGCTCACTGCCGCCGCCATTGATGCCATAGGCATTGTCATGTTTCCGGCAGCCGATGTTTCGGTTGTATTTGCGGTGATCTATGAAATAGCAGTAGTCGCGTTCGGGTGTCGTCATGGCCCGATGTGGAACAGGGCCGTGCAGAAGTTCAAGCGTAAAGTCTTCTACCTTGGCGGATTTGATCCGCGTGGGGTGCGTTTTTATCACCAACTCTATCGGGAGCAGGCGGAACGCTATGCGCGCCTCTCGGGCGAGCAGGTGGAGGTAAGCGCGCGCCGGGCAGGCCCGGCCTCGTCGGCCATCTGGACCGTTACCAACCACAGCGCCGGGGTCGAAACCGACTACGAATTTCTCCGTTGGGAGGATCTGGTCGGCAAGGTGTGGATCCGCAATCCGCTGCTCCTCGCATGGCGATCGATCGCCACCTACGCCGCCCACGCCCGGCACATGCAGTTCCTGCGGATGCGCAGGCTGCGGCCCGGCCCCGTGATTACCATCCTATACCCGCCGCTGCTCGCCATCCTTATCCCGCTCGCGCTGGCGTTGATCCCCGCTTTGCTGTTGTCGCTGCTTATGCCCATCTGGGCGGCAGCGCTGATCGGCATCGGTATCAGCACCCTGCTTTCGAGCCGATTGCTTAACAAACTAATCGTCCCCTGGCTGCTGCGCTTCATGTATTACAACCACAGCGTCGCAGCGCGCGGTCCCGGTGAGGAAATGGACGCCCGCCTCGATCATTTCGCCGCCAGCATTGCGCAGGAGATCGACGGCCCGTGGGACGAAGTCATCTTCGCCTCCCACAGCAACGGCACCATCTACGCCATGAGCGTTCTTCGCCGCATATTGGAACTGCGCGAGGGCAGACCGCTACCGGACAACTTCACCGCCCTGACGCTCGGCCAAGTCGTCCCCGTCATCGCCCTCCGCAAGGACGCGCGCTGGTATCATGCCGACCTGAAGGCGCTGGACGAGGGGCAGTTCCGCCTCGTCGATTTCTCAGCGCCCCCCGACGGCGCCGCCTATCATGACGTCCACCCGATCCGGCTGGTTTCCGATCGCTGCGCCGCCCGCGTTGACCTGCTTTCGCCGCGCTTCCACCTCTTCTACGATCCGGAAAATTATCATAGCGGCTGGTCGAACAAATATGAGGCGCATTTCGACTATCTGCGCGTCGGCGACCGCCTGTCCCCCGTCGATTACGTCAGCCTGACCGCAGGCCGCCGCACCATCGACGAAGCCATCGCCGCATTCAGGGCCATCCCGTGACCGAACCCTTCACGCCTCCCTATCCGCAGCCGCCCCGGACCAAGCGCGGCCTGATGAAGCGCTTCCTGCGCGGCTGGCACAGCTGGATTCATGTGCTGTTCGAAAAAAGCTACACGATGAAGCTGGGCGAAATCCGCATGCCCGGCCAGATCATGTACATCGCCAATGAACTGCCCCTGGTGGACAAGGTGCTACGCGGCGGAACCGCCTTTCCCAAGCATCGCGAACTGGGGCGCAACCTCTCGCCGCTCATCGGCAACAGCGTCTTTTCTGCCAATGGCGAGGATTGGGAAAGCCAGCGCGCGATGGTGAACCCGGCCTTTGCCCATACCGCGCTGCACCGCTCCATGCCGCTGATGGTCGCCGCAGCGGACGATCTGCTCGCTCGCATCGATGCCGCCGACCGGACCAAGCCGGTCGACATCGACCCGATGATGACCCATGTCGCGGCCGACATCATCTTCCGCACGCTCTTCTCCGAAGCTTTGGACGAGCACCGCTCCAACATCATCCACAACGCCTTCGGCAAGTTTCAGCGCTACGCCCACAGTGCCTCGATGCTGCGGCTCTACGGCTTCCCCGCGCGCTGGTTCGAACAACGGTCACTCAAGCCCGCCAAGGCGATCCACGACGTGTTCCGCCCGATCGTGGAGGCCCGCTATCAGGGCTTCCATGAGCGCGGGGAATCGCCGCACAAGGACATCCTCCAGTCGCTGATCGCGGCGAAGCATCCCGAAACCGGTGATCCCTTCACCCTGCAACAGGTGATGGATCAGGTTTCGACCGTCTTCCTCGCGGGCCATGAAACATCGGCCAGCACCATGACCTGGGCGCTCTACATGCTCGCGGAATGCGCCCATATCCAGAATGCCGCGCGCGCCGAAGTGGTGGCGCTGGCGGGCGAGGAGGCGCTCACCGCCGCGATGCTCAAGGACATGGGGCATGTCCGCAACATCTTCCGCGAGACGTTGCGCCTCTATCCCCCCGTCGCCTTCTTCCCGCGCGAAGTGCCTTGCCCCATGCCAATGCGCGACAAGCAGTTGGAGGAAGGGGCGATGCTGGTCGTCGCGCCCTGGCTCACGCAGCGAAACAAGGATAATTGGGGCTGCCCGCACAGCTTCGATCCCGATCGCTTCGACGATCCCGCCAATGCCGATATGGTGAAACAGGCCTGGTTCCCCTTCGGCCGAGGCCCCCGCGTCTGCGTCGGCGCAGGCTTCGCCCAGCAGGAGGTGATGACCGTGATCGCCAGCGTCCTGCGCCGCTACCGTCTGTCCGTGCCGGAAGGGTTCAAACCTGAACCGATCAGCCGCCTGACGATCCGCCCGAGGACGGGCATGAAGCTGATGTTCAGAACCTAATTATTCCCCTCCCGCAGGCGGGAGGGGTTAGGGGTGGGCGCGAGCGAAGCGAGCTTCATCGTCAGCCTCCTGAAGTAAGCAGATGTTGCGCGGGCCCACCCCCGGCCCCTCCCGCCTGCGGGAGGGGAGAAGAAGTGATCCTACCCCCTAACCCGCCCAACCATCACCTGTCCCGCCGCACGCTCCCGCACATAACGCCGCTTCAGCACCACGCTCGCCACCAGCAGCGGCACGCCAATCATCACGCAAATCGCCCCCAACATCGGCGGCCACAGCCCGAACAGGCTATGCACATCCAGCGCCGACGGGGTCAGCACCAGCAGGAACCCGGCGGTCAGCAGCCACAGCCCCCAGCGCCTTGGCCGCACAGCCACCATGCGCATTTCATGCCGGTGCGCCTTGCGCCCTTCCTTGGTGGACAGATCATGATGCTTCATCGCTTGCCATAAAAGCGGCAAAGCGCCCCTTATGTCCAGCGCAATGGGCTGGCGTCGCCTGCACATTTCCGCTATTGCCACCCAATCCCCGGGGGACCGCTCACAAGCGGTTGAGAGGCGGCTGATGTGGCTGCGACCCGCTGAACCTGATCCGGATAAGACCGGCGTAGGGAGGGACGGCTTGTCACCGGCAAACCGAATCCTCCTTCCGCCCAGCGATGAAGAGGAGGATGGAACTGCCGATGGACACAATCTCCATCCTCACCTTGCGTCTTTCCGAAGCGATCGGCCTGTATATGATCATCGTCGGCATCGGCGGCCTCATGGCGCCGTCCCGGTGGCGGGCGATGATGGACGATCTGGAACGCTCGCCGGGGCTGGTCATCGCGCTCGGCTTCCCTGTCTTCGCGGTCGGCGCAGCTCTCGTCCTCATCCATAGCATCTGGACCGATCCGCTGGCCGTCATCGTCAGCCTGATCGGCTATGCCGCGCTGATCGAAGGGGCGCTGCTGCTCGCGACTCCTGCCCCGCTTCTCAAGGCCGGCCGCTGGTTACTGAACTTCACCCGCATCTGGGCAGCCGTTTCGATCCTGCTCGGCATTCTCCTCTTCCTCGCCGGCCTCACTGGCCGTGCCACCATCATCGCCTGAAAGGAACCACCATGGCCGACATCCCAGCCCGCACCGAAATGCGCGTCACTACAGGCCCTATCCGGGGCAG
This sequence comes from Sphingobium sp. Cam5-1, assembly GCF_015693305.1. Classification (NCBI taxonomy): domain Bacteria; kingdom Pseudomonadati; phylum Pseudomonadota; class Alphaproteobacteria; order Sphingomonadales; family Sphingobiaceae; genus Sphingobium; species Sphingobium sp. Cam5-1. The sequence goes on from NZ_CP065138.1 coordinate 2,638,314, forward strand.
CCGCAAGATCCATGTCGGCCCGCTCAAGGTCGCCATGCGCGAGATCGACCTTGAACCCGGCAGCGGCGAGCCGCCCGTTCGCGTCTACGACACCTCCGGCCCCTATACCGATCCGAACGCGCGCATCGACATCATGGCGGGCCTGCCAACGCTGCGCCGCGACTGGATCATTGGCCGCGGCGATGTGGAAGAATATGACGCCCGCGCCATCCAGCCGGAAGACAATGGCCTCAAAGGCCCCGACCGCAGCGGCGGAGTCCAGCCTTTCCCCCATGTCGTCAAGCGCCCCCTGCGCGCCAAGCCCGGCATGAACGTCTCCCAGATGCACTATGCCCGTCGCGGCATCATCACGCCCGAGATGGAATATGTTGCCGAGCGCGAGAATCTCGGGCGCGCCCGCCTAGCCGAATATGTCCGCGACGGGCAGGACTGGGGCGCGGAAATCCCCGACTACGTGACGCCCGAATTCGTCCGCGAAGAGGTTGCGCGTGGCCGTGCCATCATCCCATCGAACATCAACCACCCGGAAAGCGAGCCGATGGCGATCGGCCGCAATTTCCTGGTGAAGATCAACGCCAATATCGGCAACAGCGCCGTGGCCTCCGACGTGGCGAGCGAAGTCGATAAGCTGGTCTGGTCCATCCGCTGGGGCGCGGACACCGTGATGGACCTGTCGACCGGCCGCAGCATCCACGACACGCGCGAATGGATCATGCGCAACTCGCCGGTTCCGATCGGCACCGTGCCCATCTATCAGGCGCTGGAAAAAGTCGGCGGCATCGCCGAGGAACTGACCTGGGACATCTTCCGCGACACGCTGATCGAGCAGGCCGAACAAGGCGTCGATTATTTCACCATCCATGCGGGCGTGCGCCTGCCCTATATCCCGATGACCGCCAAGCGCGTCACCGGCATCGTGTCGCGCGGCGGGTCGATCATGGCGAAATGGTGCCTCGCCCACCACAAGGAAAGCTTCCTCTACGAGCATTTCGATGAAATCACCGAGATCATGAAGGCCTATGACATCGCTTATTCGTTGGGCGATGGCCTGCGTCCCGGCTCGATTGCCGACGCCAATGATGAAGCGCAGTTCGCAGAGCTCTATACGCTGGGCGAACTGACAAAGCGCGCCTGGGAACAGGATGTGCAGGTGATGATCGAAGGGCCGGGCCATGTGCCCATGCACAAGATCAAGCAGAATATGGACAAGCAGCTGGAGGCGTGCGGCGAAGCGCCCTTCTACACCTTGGGGCCGCTCACCACCGACATCGCGCCGGGTTACGACCATATCACCAGCGGTATCGGCGCCGCGATGATCGGCTGGTACGGCACGGCGATGCTTTGCTACGTCACGCCCAAGGAACATCTGGGCCTGCCCGACCGCGATGACGTGAAGGTGGGCGTCGTCACCTACAAGCTAGCCGCCCACGCCGCCGACCTCGCCAAGGGTCACCCCGCCGCCAAGGTCCGCGACGACGCGCTGAGCCGCGCCCGCTTCGAGTTCCGCTGGCGCGACCAGTTCAACCTGTCGCTCGACCCGGACACGGCGGAGAAATATCACGACCAGACCCTGCCCGCCGAGGGCGCGAAGACCGCGCACTTCTGCTCCATGTGCGGCCCCAAATTCTGCTCGATGAAAATCACGCAGGAGGTCCGGGACTTCGCAGCGAAGCAGAACCAACCCGCCGACTCATTCATCGCGGCCGAAGATGCGGAAAAAGGCATGGCCGAAATGAGCGAGACTTTCAAAAATAAGGGGGGCGAGATTTACCTTCCCGCTTCGGACTGATCTGTCCAAGCCCATGAAATATCATCGCCTGTGAAGAGCGTGGCGGGGTATACCTTCTGATATACCCCGCCATAGCAGTGCGGTCGGTTCGGCCCAGGTGGTAGCTTGCCTCAATCCTGAAAAAGAGGAGGCTACCCTTGGCTGAGGAACCCACCATTCTGGCTGCGACCGAAGACCGCCGCAACTTCCTGAAAACCTGCGGGCGGTTCGCTGCGACCGTTCCCCCGGCAATGACGATCATGTTGTCGACCTCCCTGTCGTCACAGGCAATCGCGGCATCGGGCGGCGGCGGCGGCGGCGGCCCCAAGGGCAATAATGGTGTCGGCAACGGCCCCGATCCCCAGCCTCCGGGCAACCCGCCGATCAATGACGGCCCCGGCACCAGCCCCGGCAATCCGGGGAACAAGGGCGGCAAACACTGAGCGCCAAGGTTCAGCTGATTGATGGCGAATGGGCGGAGCGCCCTCATGGGGCGGAATTGATGCTGCGCCTTACACCCGGGACTTCGATGACCTTCATCGGCGATCAGCCGGTGATCGTTTCGCAGTCCCGGCACGCCATTTATGAACTGAACCAGATAGCAGGCTATATCGGATGCCGCCTTGAGGACGGGGTGTCCCTGTCGCAACTTGCGCAGGAAGTCGCCGACCGGGGCGTCGATCAGGCCGCGTCCATGCTCGACACGGTGCTGGCGGAATGGTCCCACTCCGGGCTGGTCCGCGCCACTGCCCGCCCGCCCGCATCCGCGCCCATCCTGATGCAATCCATATCGCTCGGTGGTCGCGCCCTCACGCTGCGCTATCATGACGAGGCGCTGGTACGGCACGTGGCGCCGCTTTTCGCCCATCTTCAAACGGATGCGGCCTCAACGCCACCCTCCACCATCTATCATCTCTGGCAAAGCAACGGGCTTTGCCTCTTCAGCCGTGATGCGGGCGATGCCTCCGTCCTGCAACTCCATCAGGCCGCCACCCTGGTCAAGGCGCGGATCATCCAGGACATCATCGATGATCCCCGCTGGAACCTGGCGCTGCATGCGGGCTGCGTCAGCCGCAATGGAAAGGCGCTCCTGCTGACCGGGCCTCCGGGCGCGGGGAAGACGACCCTGACCTCGTGGCTGATCGGCAGCGGCTTTGCCTATCATGGCGATGACATCAGCATGCTAAGACCAGACGGCCAAGTGCTGGGCCTTCCCTTTCTGCCAACCGTCAAATCTGGCGCCTGGCCGATGATGGCCGCGCGCTACCCGGGGCAGCTTCAGCCGCTGATCCACTGGCGGCCCGATGGGCGGCGGGTGCGTTACCTCGCCTTGTCACCGCCATCAGGGCAAGCGCCCCTGCCGGTGGGCTGGATCTTGAAGCTGCGGCGGACGAAGGGCGCGCCCGCGCGCCTGATCCCGCAACGCCCCACTGCACTGGTCAAGCATTTGCTCTCCGAAGCCGCCTCGTGCAGCGGAGAGGCGAGCCGCCCCGCGATCGACAGCCTGATCCGCGCCGTCGGCGGCGCCCGGACCTGCGAACTGGAATATGACGATCTGGATGAAGCGGCCGCGCTGCTGGGGGTATTTTGTGATCCGGCTTGATCACCTAAATGGCTTATTGTCCTGCCTGCGGGGTCAAACACCCTCGCATGCCGATTGGCCGCGTATCATTGCGCTCGCCAACAAGACCTTGTGCAGCCCCGCCGTGGCCGCGCGGCTTAGAAAAGCCGGACGCTTTCCCGCACTGCCATCGGATGTCGCGACATTTTTTGCCGAGATGGAAAGGCGCAATGGCGACCGTAACGATCGCATCATGGCGCAACTGGACGAAGCCGCCGCGACGATGAACGCGGCCGGTGTGTCGCCGATCCTGCTGAAGGGCACGGCATGGCTGGCTCATGCGCCACCGGACGAACGTGCCGCCCGGATGCTGGCGGACATCGACCTGATGGTGCCCGCCGATCGTTTCCTGCCCATGATCGATCAACTGCGCGGCATCGGCTACTGCCCCGACAGCCCCGATCCCCAGCCCGGAGTGCCCGTTGTCCTCTCGCGCCCGCAGGATACGGCGACGATCGACCTTCACTCCGATTATGGCAGCGCCAACACGCTCTCCTATAGCTTTGATGACCTGGCGCAAAATGCCGCCCTGCTGGAACTGGCGGGCGGGATAGTCCTGCTGCCATCGCCGGTTGCATGCACCGCGATATTGCTGCTGCATGACCAGTTGAAGGGGAGGGACTATTTGCGCGGCCGGATCGACCTGCGCCACCTGCTCGACATGCAGTCCTTCGCCAGCCGCTTCCAGCAGGATGATTGGGATGAGCTGAACCGGCATTTTCAGTCCGGCTATGCCCGCAACGCGATGCGCACCCAATTGCTCACGGCGCGCAAGTTGCTCGGCATGGAAGTGCCACGCGCCCTGACGCGGGGAATCCGTGCGCGGCTCCAATATATACGACGGCTCGCCCAGTTGCGCTGGCCCGGCCTGGCGCCCTTTCTGACCTTCCTGTCCCTCCTCGATCCCAGTTATGTCCTCGCCCGACGAGCCGCCCGAAGGACGCTGCTCGATGGCGAGCCGATCGCGGCCTCCGGACTGCCCAGGCGTGAAAGCCTGGAACGGCTGTTCATCCGCAACGAACTGGGGAAAATATAGGAAAGGCCCTGCTGTCCTTTCACCATTTGGACGTACTCCCTCCGCCACCGCCCCCAGGACCGTCAATTGGATTAAGAGGGGCGGCACCCTGATCGGAAGGGAGGAGGGCTGCCAATGGGACAAGCCATTTCACGCAGGACATTTTCCTTCGGATCGGCGGCAGCCCTGCTTTCGGCGCAAACCATGGGCCAAGGCCAGGCGGCATCCCCATCCAGCGTAACCCTGATCGAGGGCGGCATTCCCCGCCCGCTGGTCATACCGGATCAGCCGCTAGATTGCGTGGTCTATGCCGCGCGGGAACTCGCCGCGCATCTTTCGAAGGCCACCGGCACGCTGCCCCAGATCATCCCGGAACACGTAGCGTCGGGGCAAAGCACGTCAGAAGGCTTCTTCTTCCTGGGTGATACCGCCATTGCACGCGCATCGATCGATCTGGGCAGCCTCGCCCCTGAAGCCTGCATCCTTCGCACGATCGGAGGAAATTTCTGTATCGCGGGGCGCGATGGCCCTGGCGACCCGCTGGACCCGGATGTCACAGCAGGCACGTTGTTTGGCGTTTACCATTTTCTGCAAAACCATCTGAAGGTCCGCTGGCTTTGGCCCGGCGATCTGGGAACCATGGTGCCGAAAACGGCATCCCTCATCGTGCCGAGCCTGGACGAGGTCGTCGCTCCCCATTTGATGCAGCGTCATGTTCGCCTGTTCAAACCGGGCAAGATCGACCGTCCCGAACTCGGCTTTTCCACCACGGCGGCGGCGGACTACCGCGCGGAGGAGCGCATATTCATCAGGCGCCACCGGATGGGCCGCCGCCAGCACATCGGCTATGGCCATGCCTTTGGCGACTGGTGGGCAAAATATGGGGATCAGCATCCCGAATGGTTCCAGCTTGTCGATGGACGGCGCGGACCGGTAAAGCCGGGCGCCCGCTTTTCGATGTCGATCGCCGACCCCGGTCTGCACCAACAGATCGTCACCCTCTGGCGCGAGAAGGGCGGCGCCAGACGAGGGGCAAGCTTCATCAACGCGGTCGAAAACGACATCCCCGGGCTTTGCGAATGCGCGCTTTGTCGCGCGCTCGATAGCCCTCCACCGCCTGACTATCTGACATTCATTCCACCCCAATCGAAAATGGCCCGCCATCCTTTCGTGACGGATCGGTATGCGCGCTCCTGGCTCGAAATCCAGCGCCTCGCGGCTCGGGATAATCCCGACGTCACGGTCGTGGGCTACGCTTATTTCAACTATTTCGCGCCGCCGACCTCTGGCGTGCGGCTCAACAAGAACATTCTCGTCGGCTTTTGTCCTTCGTCATGGTTCTACCCGCGCACGGCGGCGGTGCAGGAGTGGATGAAGAAGCAATGGCGCGGCTGGGCAAACACCGGCGCGCGCATCTTCCTGCGCACGAACCATTTCCTCGATGGCTATTGCATGCCGTTCATCTTCGCCCACCAGTTTGCGGACGAATTCCGGAACGCGGCCACGAACGGCCTGGTGGGCACCGACTTCGATTCCCTCACCGGGCAATGGGCGACCCAAGGCCCGACGCTCTACCTACTGATGCGCCTTCAGTCTCAGCCGGACGCAGATGCCAATGCGTTGCTGGAGGAATATTATGCCTGTTTCGGCCCCGTCGCTGCGGACGTGAAGGCCTATTTCGAGCATTGGGAAAACTACACGATGAACCTCAGCGGAAGATTGGAGCAGACCTTCGCCGAATTGAAGGCGTCGCGCTGGAAAAGCTGGGCCAGGGCGGCGGCCATCGTCTATCCGGAAGGAAGCTTTGCAGCCGGACAAAAACTTCTGTCCAAAGCCGTGCAATCTGCGGCGCATGATCCGCAAGCGGCTGAGCGGGTGAACTTCCTACAACTCGGGCTGGAACATGCGCGGCTCTGCTGCCGGGCGGCTAGTGCGCGCAGTGCGGGCGGGGTGCAGAAGTCCGAAGCGGGCGGGCAGGCGGCCGATGCCCTTATCCAGTTCCGGCGGCAGCACGAACGCACCTGGATCGCAAATTTCGATCATTGCGCCTGGGTCGAGGGTGAGAGCTGGAATTGACCTCTGCCAATGTGCGTGAAGGCGCTGCTTTACAATGCATGCGGCGGCAATTAGCGCAGAGCCGTGATGAAGCTCTTCGTGCCCGTCGCTGCCCTTGTGACGCTTCTGGCGAATGGGGCGGCGGCGCGGGACTATTGTCCCGATCGCCCCGGTTTGGACACGCCGCCCTGTACCCTTGAACCGGGCGCTTTATCGGTGGAAACATCGGCCGTCGACTGGACGCATGACACGTCGCCGGACTCGGTAAGCGATACCATTTTGCTGGGCGACGTCGCACTGCGCTATGGCATCGCGGAGCATGCCGAGCTGCGCCTGGGCTGGACCGCTTCGGGCATCGTCCGTACCCGCGATCGCCAAACCGGGGACGTCCAACGGCAATCAGGCTCAGGCGACGTCAGCATCGGGATCAAGCGCAACCTGATCGACCCCGATGGACACGATCTGTCGGCTGCTTTTCTGCCCTGGATCAGCGTGCCGACGGGCGGCAGTGCGATTGGCGCCGGTGATTGGGGCGGCGGCGTGCAGCTTCCCATCAACGTGCCCGTGGCGGAGAAGCTTTCCCTGCTGTTCACGCCGGAGATAGACGCAGCCGTGGACAGCGACCGAAAGGGGCGGCATCTGGTCTATGGCTCGGCGGGTGGCATCAACTTCTCCGCAAGTCCGCTGTTCAACCTTGCTATCGAAGGCGCCGTGATGCGCGACGATGATGCAGGGAAAATCAGCACGCAGGCCGTCGCGGGCCTCTCCGCCGCACTGATGGTTGGCAAGGCTGCTCAGGTCGATATCGGCTCCGAATTCGGCCTCAACCACGACACGCCTGAAAGGCGCATCTATATCGGTCTCGCCCGGCGCTTTTGATAGAGGACGCCATGGAAGTCGAACTGAATGCAGAGGCGAAGGACAAGCGGCTTAATCGCATGGTCGCGATCACGGTCGTCATCCTCTCCATCTTCACGGGCATGTGCAACATCAAGGATGGCAACATAGTCCAGGCGATGCAGCAGGCGCAGTCCAACGCTGTAGACAGCTGGAATGAATATCAGGCGGCCAAGACCAAATTGCATATCAGCCAGACCAGCCGCAGTCAGATTGTCCTTCTGGCCGACACGCCTCATCGGCAGGCGCTGTCGAAACGCACCGTCGATGCGCTTGATGCCAGCATCGCGAAATATATCCGGGAAGTGCCTGCTCTGGCTCGGCAGGCAAAGGCCGATTCCGCCCTTTATGATGCCCTCAACGTCCATGACGACCAATTCGACGCGAGCGAGGCCATGATTTCCACCGCCATATCACTCGCCGCCGTCGCCGCGCTGGTGGAAAGCGCCTGGCTGCTCGGCGTCGGCTGGATGTTCGGTGCGTTCGGAATGTTCCTGGGCCTGTGCGGCTTTGCCGGTTGGGCGTTCCACCCCGATATACTCAGCCACTTCCTTGGCTGATCCGGCTCAATTCATCAGGCTGGCATAGCGCGCGGGTGGGGTCGGCAAGGTGAAGCGGGCGACAGTGCCCGACAGAATCACCAGCGCAATCACCAGCGCGGCCGACCTTTTCCCGCGAACGGCTTCGTCGCGTCTCCACAGGATGATCCAGCCTAGCGCCGTCGCCAACATCGCCCAGAGATGATAGCGAAGGTCGGATGATATGCTGAGCAGGATGAAGCTCGCTTCCTGAAAGAGCGTCGAAACGAACAGGGCCGTTGCGAGTTCGCGCTGCGCTCCCTCGGGCCGACACCAGCAGTTCCACAACCCCCACAACGCCACGACGACCCAGAAAATCGGCCACGCCACGGGCGCTTCGGTCAGCAATCCAGCCACCCCCTGCCACCGCGTCGCCATGAACGAGGGATCGGGGAAACCCAGGTCATTGGGCTCCGATCGCGCGGGCGGTGCGGCCAGCGGCCAATGCAGGGGCACCAGCCAGCGCTCGGTCGAATTCAGATGGCCAAGCCGGTGCGCGAGATAGGCATAGGGATGGGCAATGACAGCCTTGGCAAATAGCCCATAAAGCTGACCGAGGGGCATCTTGTCCCATGGCCGGATTGCGGACGCGCAGAAGGTATTTTCACCCAGCGGATCCCAGAACAGCGGCTTGACGCAATGATGCGCCGCGAGCGTCCGGATCGCTTGAGCAGAGACGCCTGTCGCCGGGTCGTCCGTCCGAACGGCAATAGCTGCAAGATCATATATGGGCTGGCTGCTGCGCACCCCACTGTCCCGCGCACCCAGCAGGCTGTGGTTGATCGGTTGGGAAAGGAGGAGGACCACGGGAATGGCGGCGATCATCGCGGTGAGGCGGAGAATTTCGTTCCGGGGACGCTGCAACAGCAGAAACGCCAGCGGGACGGTCGAGAATGCCCCGTTCGCGCGAACCAGCGTTGCGTAGATCAGGCACAGGATGACGATGACTAAGGCAAATGGCGGAATGGGCCGGTGGCGCAGGCGGAACGTGGCAATCAGGCCGAGGGCAAGGGTTAGCGCGCCCACGAGCTGACTGTCCTTGACCACGATGGCGAGCCAGCCGAGCAGAAGCGGTGTCGCGCCCAGGGCAAGCAGGACGACGGTCCTTCGCTGACCAACTGCCCGGCCGAGCAGCCCGATCCCGATCCAGTAACCAGCCATCTGAATTATGAACATCGGCGCGGTGCTTGGCCGGGCGAAGGACAGCATGGCCCAGAGGCGAGCCATGATCGGAGGATGCCAGTCGTCGTAGCTGTGGCTCAAAACCTGCCGATATTGAACGATCGAGTCATATTCGGCGATCCCCGGCCAGAAAAGCAGCAGGGACGCAAGCAGTAGGGCGCAGGCGGAGAGGATCGGCCAATGGGATGGGGCTGAAGTCATCTGCTGCGACCCTGCGGTGGTGGGCATGTCCTGTGCTTCCATCATCTGGGCCATCATCTGGGCATGTGCCGGAGGATTTGCGCCACCAGAAATGGCGCGTTGCGTTCGAAATGATGCCCGCCCGGCACCGTGACGACCGTTGCTATGCCTCGTGGGATGTCAGGACACGCGCTGTCGGTTTCCAGATTGCCCCGGATGCACAGCATAGGCACGCCGCGCAGCCGCGCTATGGCGGGAATGGTTGGGTAGGCCCCTGTCGAACTCATGTTCAGCCAGCTGCTCAGATGAAACTGGAAATCCGCCTTTCCGCTGAGGCCCAGCAGCGCCATCCCCTTCACTTGCGACCGCACGGGCCGGGCCAGATGCCCCGCAATATAGGGCAATACATCCGCACCAAAGCTGTAGCCGACCAGCAAGACCTTGGGGCGACCCCAATGTTGCGAATAGTTCCGGATGATGGAGGCAAGATCGGCGGCGGCACCGGCCGGGGTGCGTTCGCTCCAGAAATAAGACAGGCTATCGACTCCCACGACCCGTACCCCTGCCTTTGCGAGTTCCGCGGCGACGCCCTTGTCCAGGCCGACCCATCCGCCGTCCCCGGAATAGATCACCGCCATCCTGTCGGTGCGCCGCGCGGCCGGATCGTCAACGATGGTGATCGGCAGGTTCGCAGGCATCGGCACAAGATTTTGCGAAGATTCTGGCGCGGCATAGCGGGCTGCAATGAATGGCTTCACTTGCGCCGCGAGCAGCGCGTCGGGACTGAAATGCGGATCAAGCCCGACAACCGTGGCACCACGATATCGTGCGAAGTCAGCGGCCTGCGTATCTACACCTTCCCTATTCAAGCTGATCCAGGGGGAAGCTAGACGGGCCACGGGGGCGATCGTCCGGCCAATGTGAGAATATGGGCGGGCCGTCAGCGAGAGCATGGCCGACTTGCACCAATGGGTCCGGCCCGGCAAAAATGGACGAAACCCAGCCGTGACCACCGCGCGATAGGCCCCATCCGGTCCAGTAACGAGCGTGGCATAGGCGAACGTGGCTCCCAGCCCTCGCCCCACCAGCACTGGTTTCATATACATAGGCACGCCCAGCCGGTGTTGAATTTCGCGCGCCAGCGGAACGATGGCATAGTTCGGATTGATGCAGGTCTTCTGCAAACCGAGCGCGTGGAGGAAGACGGGGGTCGAAATGCCGGTGACCAGCGCGCCCTGTGCCGTCAGCCGATCGGCGAGCGCGCGGTCATCTTTCGTCCAGCCCCGCGCATCAGATAGCAGGATGACCAGCCCTCGCGGCGAGGTCTTGCTCCGGAACACTGCCACCCTTCCCAACAGGGGCGAGAAATGAGCCATGCCCGATCGAACCGGCGTCGTTGGCGAAGGCCGATGGACCACCGCTGCCGCTGGCCCGAAATCCGTCAGGAACGGCAGTGAAGCGACCAGAAACAACAAAAGTCGGCCAGCGCCCGATCGGCTAGTTTTTTTTGACCGCGTCTCCATCTTATCGCCATCCAGCCGCCCGCCACCATCGGTAGCGCTTCGCCGCAGCCGGAGCAATGTGGCTATACGCTGACGAACATCCTCGCACGTCGCGTCTAAAACCAGACGAACTCGATCGACACCGACACCACGTCCCTCGACCTCTTCAATTTGAACACTGGCGGCAGCCAGTATCGGCAGACCACGGAGGAGCTCCGCGTCTCGTCGCCCAACACCGGACGGTTCTCGTTCCAAGCCGACCTCTTCTACCTCGACCTGAGCGCCCGGCAGTATCTGCTCCAAGGCGCGAACCTCGGGAACCCGATCCCGCCGCCCGCCTAGCCGCTCATGCGTAACGCCAACAGCTTCCGTGTGGGACGCGAGCATAGTCACGATGGAGGGCGCGGCTGCGGATGCCGTGTGCAATCGCACTGCTGGAAATTCACGCCCCCGGCCGACGGCACTTTCGGTGCGAGTGTGATGGCCGGGGGCGGCCCTGGTGATCCCGGTGCGATTACTGGCGAAGGTCCCAGCGAGGCCGGAAGAAGGCGGATTCACGCCCAGTGCGTGGGTCACGATTCTTGCCGACGGTCGGTCGAGATCACGACGGGTGATTCTGCGGTCTGATCAGCTCCACGATGATTAGCCTGCTGCTGCTTCCCGTGCTTGTCTGGCGCTGGCGCGTCGGACCCGTTGGCAGGTCAATGGTTTCCGCTGCGAGGTGATTGCCCCTTGCGGACCAGGTCATTGCTTGCGAAACAATCGGCCTTGTCCCGTGGGCTGACGCAGCAACAGGATGCCAGGCGATGCAAAGCCGTGACGCAATTGCCGGACTTTCCATCGCGGGACTGATGCTGCCGGAAGCAATTGCCTATGCCGGCATAGCGGGCTTGCCGCCACAGCGGGCGATAGTGTCGGCGCTCATCGGCGGGGCTGTCTATCTGATCCTTGGCCGCAGCCGCTTCGCGATCATCTCGCCCACATCCTCCTCCGCCGCCATTCTGGCGGCCGCGCTGGCGGCGCTTCCGTCTGGCGCGGGCTCGGGCGCAAGCGCGACGTCGCTCGTCGCCCTTGTCGGTGCGATATTCTGCGTCATGGCCGCCTCGCGGCTGGGCGGGCTTGCCAGCTTCATTTCCCGCCCGGTGTTGCGCGGCTTTGCCTTTGGCCTCGCCATCACGATCATCATCAAGCAATTGCCGGTGATCGTTGGCGTGCCGCTTCATCGATCCGCCATTGGTCCGCTGCTGCTGACGCTGCTGGAAAATGCAGGACGCTGGCACGTCGCGAGCATCCTAACGGCCCTCTCAGCACTGGCAATGCTGTTGATCCTGCGCCGTGTCCCAGCTCTGCCGGGCGCTTTCCTCGTCCTCGCCGGTGGCATCGGCGCAGCGCTATTGCTGGACCTGCCTGCCCTCGGCGTAGCAAGCGTCGGCGCGATCGACCTGGTTCCGCGTTGGGAACCGATCGACTTGCCCGACTGGCAGCAACTGTCCCGCCTGACCCAGCTCGCGGCGCCCATTGTTCTCATCCTGCTGGCCGAAAGCTGGGGCACGATGCGCAGCCTTGCCCTGCGTCATGGCGACAGGGTGGAGCCCAATCGGGAAATGGCGGCCCTGGGTCTGGCGAATGTCGGCGCCGCTATCGTTCAGGGCATGCCCGTCGGTGCGGGCTTTTCAGCGGGTTCGGCGGCCGAGGCGGCAGGCGCGCGGAGCCGCTGGAGCAGTCTGGTCGCGGTGGCCGCGCTGGCGGTGCTGGTGACCCTTGCTATGCCGCTCATAGCCCGACTGCCTAAGCCGGTGCTGGCGGCGGTCGTCGTGGCCGCGCTGATCCACGCGCTCAATCCCGCGCCGCTGGTCCGTCTCTGGCGCATTCGCAGGGATATTGTCGCGGCGGCTGGCGCGGCGGGCGGCGTGCTGCTGCTGGGCGTACTCGACGGGATGCTTTTCGCCATCGCCCTGTCGCTGGCGCTGATGATCCGCCGACTAGCTGCGCCGCAGCTCAGCCGACTGGGGCAGTTGGGGACGAGCCGCGACTATGTCGATCTTCACTATCATCCCGACGCCGTCAGCCCACCCGGCATCATGATCCAGCGTCCCGCCGAACCGCTGTTCTTCGCCAATGCCGAGCGAGTTCTGGGCCGCGTGGCGGACCTGCTGGGCAGGGAGCCGGACACACGCCAGTTGATCCTCAGCCTGGAGGAGAGCTTCGATCTGGACAGCACTGCGCTCGATGCACTGGCGGAGTTCGCGACGCAGATGAGGACACGCGGCGTGACGCTGCAACTGGCGCGCGTGCGCGATCATGTGCGCGACCTGATGCGCGCCGCTGGTGCAACCGACCTGATCGCGCGCAGCAGCTACAGCGTCGATGACGCTGTCCAGGCATTGAAGAAGGAGAAGCCATGATCGCTCATGTCAGCCCCGAGCCGCTGCTCCATTCCGTTCCGCTGGCCGAGCTGCGGCCCACGCAGATGACCGTGGGCCTGATCGATGTCGCGCGCAAGCGACAGCAGTGGGATGATCGGCGGGAGGGCGATCGTCCCGATTTTCTCGGACGGCACATGATCCCGGTGGTTATTGGACCGAAGGGCCGACGGTGATGGTCGATCATCATCACCTTGCCCGCGCCCTGCACGAAGAGGGGGTGGAGCATGTGCTGGTGAGCGTGATCGCCGACCTTGGGCACCTGAAAACCGACGCTTTCCTGAACTTCATGGACAATCGCAACTGGCTGCATCCGTTCGACGAACGGGGGGAGCGGCAGGCTTATGATGCGCTTCCCAGACATATAGGGAAACTGGTCGACGATCCCTATCGCTCGCTGGCCGGAGCGGTGAGACGGTCAGGCGGTTATGCGAAGGCCGACATCCTCTATTCCGAATTTCTCTGGGCCAATTTCCTGCGCCAGCGCATCAAGCCGTCGCGCCTTGCAAAGGATTACGAAGCCTGCGTGCGCGAGGCCGTTGATCTTGCGCGTGAGCGGGATGCGGCACATCTGCCCGGGTGGTCGGGTAGCGTGGATTAGACCTGGTTAGCGACGTCCAGCAGTTCATCATCTCCAGACTTGCATTAAGCAACGCACGACAGAAGCAACTTCGAATACCCTGTCAGCCGTTATTTCGGTCAGTGTCGTCACAGGTGGAAGCGACATCAACATGCCCCGGATGGACGGGTTGCTATTCACTCTCTTCAAGACAAGCCAAATGCACTATCTACGGTTGCTGGACAGTGGTCGGCGCAGAGGTGAAATATGGATCGGGCGGTAATCTTAACGGTGGTCGGAAGTGACCGACCGGGCCTCACTCGCGCGATCGCCGAAGCAGTTTATGCTGCGGGCGGCAACTGGCTGGAGAGCCATCTCTCACGCCTTGGCGGGAAATATGTCGGATCCGTGTTAATTGAACTACCCGAGGAACGGTTGCATGAACTCCAAGCCGCCGTCGGGGGCATCGATGCATTCGGGATCAAGGTGGACATCATCGCGGCTGCGGAAGCGGATGAGCACAGCGGTGAGTTTCTGGGGATAGACATCGTTGGACAGGATCGCCCCGGCATAGTTCGCGAGGTGACCTCAGTGCTCGCTGGGCTCAACGTGAACATTGAAGACTTCTCCAGTAAGATCGAAGGCAGCGCTTGGTCCGGTGCACCGCTGTTTCGAGCGAAAGTGAAGATGCTGCTTCCTGCTGGTCTTTCCATCGACGAAGTCCGCACGGCTCTCGAAGCCATATCGAGCGAGATCATGGTCGATTTTGATAGTGAGTCTGCATCGGGTTGACGGGCATCGGGACTCAAAATGGCCGGGGTGTCTCTCCGATGCTCGACATCAGAATTGCTCGTCGCTCTCGCTCCAAGTCGATCCAAGCGCTGGCGATTCTCCTTGGCGAAAGCAGCGGGTATGCCGTGTTGCACGGCAAGCAGGCTTTCAAGGGTGCGCAGGAAGCCCTGTTCGGCATCAGCGCCTGAGCGCGCGCACTACCGTCATCTCCACCGTCTCCCTGGCGTGGGCGAGAAAAATCCGGACAGGGAATTGGACGAAGATTTGCCTCTCGGCAGGGCGAGGAAGGGCGTCTCTGACCCACGTTCCCGAAACCACGCCGTCAAACCCTGCGAAACTGCGCCATTTCGCAGGCCCAGCAAGCCCGAAGGCAAAAATCGGTTACCTTGTCTGACTGAATGGTGCGGTCGAGAAGACTCGAACTTCCACGGCCTTTCGGCCACAACGACCTCAACGTTGCGCGTCTACCAATTCCGCCACGACCGCACATCTGAAGGGAAACCGGCGGTGCCGGTGCCTTGGTAGGAGGCGGCCCTTAGCAAAGGCCTCGGACCCATGCAACAACCGATCTTCATGTGCGTTTCTTTTGCCGGGTACTGGTGATGATGCAGGCGAGCGCGGAGAGGAGAAGGTCGCATGTCCCCCCGTTTCTGGTTGTTCAGCCTGGCGAGCGCGGGGGCTGCGTTAGCCAGCGGGCTAGGCCTTGGCCTCTACGCGACGACTCCGCCACGGCTATCCTTCACCGACGCACAATCCTCTTCTTACTCCGCATCGCCTATCTCGATCGCGCAATCAGAAGGCAGCCCCGATCTGACGGGGCCGGATGAGATTAATTGCAAGGGCTGCGGCCCGACCCTCGCGGACCGGCAAATGGCAAGCATGACGGCGGGCTGGAGCGGCTATGACGATCTGGTTGTGCAGCATTATGAAGCGCAGGATGAGCAAGCCGACAATTGGCAACCGCTTGAGGACGGCCCGCCATCGCCGATGCACCGCCTACCAGCCAACATAGACCGGTTCGCGAACGGCGACGATGCACAGCCGCAGCCCACGCAACTGGCGCAGGGCAACGGCGCGAAATTCGATTCCGCGCCTGCCGTTTCACCCGGCTCCTATTAGCCAAAGCAGCGCAGCAGCCCCAGGCACGGACTGTCCCAAGCAAAAGGGGGAGGAAAGCCGTCTGCCTTTCCTCCCCCTCATCCTATTCCGCAGCCACCACCTCGGCGCTTGCATCGCTCAACGGATGGGTCAACCGATGCACCATCTCCTTGGGACACACCTGCCAGAAATGACGCCGCCAACGGTCCCAATCATCCAGGATCGTGTTGGACCATTTGCTGTCCGTTGTCACCGCATGCTCCGCGATCAACGCCTTGAGCTGCGCTTCCCAATGGGCGCTTTCCAGCCGCTGCCACACGATATTTTCCGGATTGGCGCGCCGTTCGAAGCTGCCATCCTCGTCCAGGATGAAGGCCATGCCGCCGGTCATGCCCGCGCCGAAGTTCGCGCCCGTGCGCCCCAAGATCACCGCCGTGCCACCGGTCATATATTCGCAGCCATTGGCGCCGCAACCTTCGACCACCACCTGCGCGCCCGAATTACGGACGGCAAAGCGTTCACCCGCCTGTCCCGCCGCGAACAGCTTGCCCGCCGTCGCGCCGTAAAGGACGGTGTTGCCGATGATCGTGTTGTCCTTGCTCGTCAGCGGCGAGGAAACCGTCGTACGCACGACGATCGTGCCGCCGGACAGGCCCTTGCCCACATAGTCATTGGCATCGCCAAAGACTTCCAGCGTGATGCCCTTGCACAGGAACGCGCCCAGCGACTGACCCGCACTCCCCCGCAGCCGCACGGTCAGATGCCCGTCCGCCAGGGCAGACATGCCGAACCGCTCGGTAACGGCCGCAGACAGGCGGGTGCCCACGGCGCGATGCGTGTTGCGCACCGTATAGGTCAGCTGCATCTTCTCGCCACGCTCGAACACGGCCTTGGCATCGCGCATCATCTGCGCGT
Source organism: Sphingobium sp. Cam5-1 (assembly GCF_015693305.1). NCBI lineage: Bacteria > Pseudomonadati > Pseudomonadota > Alphaproteobacteria > Sphingomonadales > Sphingobiaceae > Sphingobium > Sphingobium sp. Cam5-1. The sequence goes on from NZ_CP065138.1 coordinate 2,654,899, forward strand.
CCAGGCTGTCGGGCACCTCGTTGCGCCATGCTTTCAGGCTGAAGCGCCGCTGATCGTCGGGGGCGTCCACCTTCGCGAGGATGGGGTTCAAATCGAGGTCGTCCAGATGCTCGGCGCCGCGATTGACCTGCTTCAGCAGCTCCGTGCGACCGATCACCTCGTCCAGGCTGCGATAGCCCAGACGTGCCAGCACTTCGCGCACTTCCTCGGCGATGAAGGTCATGAGGTTGATGACCTTCTCCGGCGTGCCGGTGAACTTCTGCCGCAGCTTTTCATCCTGCACGCAGACGCCGACCGGGCAGGTGTTGCTGTGACACTGGCGAACCATGATGCAGCCCATGGCGACAAGACTCAGCGTACCGATGCCGAACTCTTCCGCGCCCAATATCGCCGCGATCACGATGTCGCGCCCGGTCTTCAAGCCCCCGTCGGTGCGCAGCTTCACCCGATGGCGCAGGCCATTGAGCGTCAGCACCTGATTGGCTTCGGACAGCCCCATTTCCCACGGCGTGCCCGCATATTTGATCGACGTCTGGGGCGAGGCGCCGGTGCCGCCGACATGGCCTGCGATCAGGATGACGTCGGCATGCGCCTTCGCCACGCCCGCCGCCACCGTGCCGATACCCGCCTGACTGACCAGCTTCACGCACACCCGCGCACGCGGGTTGATCTGCTTGCAGTCGTAGATGAGCTGCGCCAGATCCTCGATCGAATAGATGTCATGGTGCGGCGGCGGCGAGATCAGCGTCACGCCTGGCGTCGAATGGCGCAGCTTGGCGATGAACTCGGTCACCTTGAAACCCGGGAGCTGACCGCCTTCGCCGGGCTTGGCGCCCTGCGCGACCTTGATCTCGATTTCCTCGGCTGAGCCCAGATATTCGGCATGGACCCCAAAGCGGCCGGACGCGATCTGCTTGATCACGCTATTGGCATTGTCGCCATTCTCATAGGGCTTGAAGCGGTTCGCATCCTCGCCGCCTTCGCCCGATACGGCCTTGGCGCCGATGCGGTTCATCGCGATCGCCAGCGTCTCATGCGCTTCGGGCGAAAGCGCGCCCAGCGACATGCCCGGCGTCACGAAGCGCTTGCGGATTTCGGTGGTCGCTTCGACCTCGTCGATCGGCACGGCTTCACGCGCGAAATTGAACTCCAGCAGGTCGCGCAGATAGACCGGCGGCAAATCTCGCACCCCGCGCGAAAATTGCAGGTAGGTCGAATAGCTGTCCGTCCCCACCGCCGTCTGCAACAGGTGCATCAGCTGCGCGGAGTAAGCATGGCTCTCGCCGCCATTGCGCTGGCGGTAGAAGCCGCCGACCGGCAGGCGCACGGCGGCGCTGTCATAGGCCGCCTCATGGCGCAGCACCGCATTATGATGCAGCGACGCATAGCCTTCGCCCGAAATCTTCGCGGGCATGCCGGGGAACAAGTCGTTGACCAGCGCACGGCTGAGGCCGACCGCTTCGAAATTATAGCCGCCGCGATAGCTGCTGACGACCGCGATGCCCATCTTGGACATGATCTTCAGCAGGCCTTCATTGATCGCCGTGCGGAACCGGTCGAAACATTCTTTCAGGGCCAGGTCGCCGAACAGGCCGCGCGCATGGCGGTCGGCAATGCTCGCTTCGGCCAGATAGGCGTTCACCGTCGTCGCGCCGACGCCGATCAACACCGCGAAATAATGGGTGTCGAGCGCTTCGGCGCAGCGCACGTTGATCGACGCATAGCTGCGCAGCCCCTTACGGACGAGATGCGTATGCACCGCCGCCGCCGCCAGCACGCCAGCGATGGCGACGCGATCGGCGTTGATATGCTCGTCTGTCAGGAAGATTTCAGTGCGGCCTTCACGCACGGCCTGCTCCGCTTCCTCCCGGATGCGGGCAATTGCGGAGCGCAGCTGCTCCTGCCCACCTTCCGCCGGGAAGGTGCAGTCGATTTCCGCCACAGCCGGGCCGAAATGCGCCTTCAACCGCGCCCATTCTGACGAGATCAGCACCGGCGATTCCAGCACCAGCACATGGCTGTTCTGCGTATCCTGCTCCAATATGTTGTGCAGGTTGGAAAAGCGCGTGCGCAGGCTCATCACATGCCGTTCGCGCAAGCTGTCGATCGGCGGGTTGGTGACCTGGCTAAAATTCTGGCGGAAGAAATGGCTGACCGTGCGCGGCTTGTCGGAAATGACCGCCAGCGGCGTGTCATCGCCCATCGAGCCAACGGCTTCCTTCGCATCCTCGACCATCGGGGCCAGGATCAGCTCCATATCCTCCAGCGTCAGGTTCGCAGCAACCTGGCGACGCGTCAGCTCCGCCTTGTCCCATGCGGGCAGGGCGCTTTGCGCCTCGGGCAGATCGCCGACCTTCATGAAGTCCTTGATCAGCTCGGCATAGGGCCGCTCGCCCGCGATCTTGTCCTTGATCGCGCGGTCGTCGTAGATTGCGCCTTCCTGCAAATCGACGGCGATCATCTGGCCGGGACCCATGCGGCCCTTCTTGACGATGGTGGTTTCGGGCACGACGACCATGCCGGTTTCCGACCCCACGATCAGCAGATTGTCACCGGTCAGCGTATAGCGCAGCGGACGCAGGGCGTTGCGGTCGACACCCGCGACGACCCAGCGTCCATCTGTCATCGCCAGCGCCGCCGGACCATCCCACGGCTCCATGACGGAGGCGAGATATTCGTACATGTCCACATGCGCTTGCGGTGTTTCGCCAGCAGCAGCCTGCCACGCCTCGGGCACCAGCATCAGCTTCGCCGTCGGCGCATCGCGGCCAGACCGGCAGATCGCCTCAAACACGGCATCCAGCGCGGCTGTATCCGACGCACCAGCCGGGATCACCGGCTTGATGTCCTCCGAATGATCCCCGAACGCCAGCGAGGCCATCTTGATCTCGTGGCTCTTCATCCAGTTCTTGTTGCCGCGAATGGTGTTGATCTCACCATTATGCGCGAGCGTGCGGAACGGCTGGGCCAGCCACCATTGCGGAAAGGTGTTGGTCGAATAGCGCTGATGGAAGATCGCGACCCGGCTCTCGAACCGCTCATCGCGCAGATCCGGGTAAAAGACCGACAGCGATTCAGCGAGGAACAGCCCCTTGTAGATGATCGACCGGCACGACAGGCTACAAATGTAAAAGTCCTGGATCTGCGCCGCGATGACCTTCTTCTCGATCCGGCGGCGGATGAGGTAGAGGTCCTTTTCAAACTCGACCTGATCGCGCTCTTCCGGCATCGGGCCGGCGATCATGATCTGCTCGATCTCCGGACGGGTGCGCTGCGCCTTCTCGCCGATGACGGAAACATCAACGGGCACCTGCCGCCAGCCATAGATGGTGTAGCCCGCGTCGATGATCTCGGACTCAACGATCGTGCGGCACGTTTCCTGTGCCGACAAATCCGTGCGCGGCAGGAAAATCATGCCGACGGCCAGCCGGTTGGGCAGGGGCTTATGCCCCGAATCCGCGATCGCATCGTCAAAGAAGCGCACCGGCAGATCGACATGGATGCCCGCGCCGTCGCCGGTCTTGCCATCCGCATCGACCGCGCCACGATGCCACACCGCCTTCAGCGCATCGATCGCCGAAGCGACCACGCGGCGGCTCGCACGGCCATCCGTCGCGGCGACAAGGCCAACGCCGCAAGCGTCGCCTTCCATCTCCGGATGATACATGCCCTCGGCAGCCAGGCGCGCGCGCTCTTCGGGACTCGCCATATAGGGGGTCTGGTCGGTCATTAGTTCGGTCCTTCGTCACTCGTGGCGGCGCCGTCCTTCAGGTCGCTCGCCTTGACACCCAACAGCTTCGCCAGCTTGCCGCGCTCCTCCTGCGACAGGTCGGCGATCTTGCGTGGCGGCGGCAGGCTCTTCGTCGCCGCCTCCGCTTTCGCCGCCATTTCGGGCATCTTCTTCATCATTTCAGGCATCAAAGCCTGCATCTCGGCCATGATCTCCGGGTCCATGAACATCATCATGGACTCGCGGGCATAAAGGTCGCCGGTCGGCGTCTTGAAGAAGCTCTCCAGCTCGCCCAGCTGTTTACCGTCGAACTTGCGCGCATAGGCGCGGGTCAGCGCGTCGCGCACTTTGGGCTCGAAGCCATCCATCATGTCGACCATCGATGCCATCATTGCATCCATGCCCAGCTTCGTGCGCTCCCGGAAATTCGGATCAATGATGGCGCTGATCTGCTCCATCGACGTTTCGTCCAGCCCGGCCAGCTTGTCCTGCGGCACACCGCCAATACGGGCGAACTGTGCGATCGGCATTTTCATGACGCCGTCCATCATGCTGTCCATCATCTTGGACAAGGTGCCGTCCATCATCCGGCGATAAGTGCCGACAGGAAAAATCTTGTCCACGACCGGCCGCGCGGCCGCTACGCGCGCGGCGTCGGGCACGCTTTGCGCATGGACGGCGGGCGCAGCCAGCAACGCCAGCCCGATCACGGATGAACGGAAAGCCTGCCTCATGCCGCTTGTCTCTCGCCAGCCGCAGCCTTGGCCTTCGCCTTCAGATAACGGTGCATATGCTCGGTCACGTCGCGGCCGTCGCGGATCGCCCACACCACCAGCGAAGCGCCGCGCACGATGTCGCCAGCGGCAAACACGCCGTCCATGCTGGTCATCATCGTCTTGTGATCGACGCGCAGCGTACCCCAGCGGGTGACCGACAAATCCTCCGCGCCGAACAGCTTGGGCAGCTCTTCGGGGTCATAGCCCAGAGCCTTGATGACGAGGTCGGCGTCCAGCGTGTGTTCGGTGCCCGGATCAGCTTCCGGCGCGCGGCGGCCCGAAGCGTCGGGCTGGCCAAGGCGCATTTTCGTCACCTTGACGCCTGTCACATGTTCCGTGCCCTCGAACGCGATCGGCGCGGACAGCCAGACGAACTCGACGCCTTCCTCCTCGGCGTTCTGCACTTCGCGCTGTGACCCCGGCATATTCTCCCGGTCGCGGCGATAGAGGCACTTCACCGAAGTCGCGCCCTGACGAATGGCCGTGCGGACGCAGTCCATCGCCGTGTCGCCGCCGCCAATAACGACGACCTTCTTGCCGTTCGCGTGCAGCGTGCCGTCCTCATGTTCCGGCACCACATCGCCAAAGCCCGCCTTGTTGGAGGCAGTAAGATAATCGAGCGCCTTGATCACGCCCGCAGCGCCCACGCCCGGTGCCTTGATGTCACGCGGCTTGTAGACGCCGGTCGCGATCAGGATGGCGTCATGGCGGCTGCGCAGCTCTTCCATCGACGCATCGCGGCCGACCTCGAACCCTTCATGGAAGACGATGCCGCCGTCCTTCAGCCGCTGGACGCGGCGCATGACCACATCCTTCTCCAGCTTGAAGCCGGGGATGCCATAGGTCAGCAGCCCGCCCGCCCGGTCGTGCCGGTCATAGACATGCACCTCATAGCCCGCGACGCGCAGATATTCGGCCGTGGTAAGCCCCGCCGGACCCGCCCCGATGACACCCACCGACTGGCCGATCGGCTTGCCGGGAACCAGCGGCTCGACCCAGCCTTCCTTCCACGCAGTGTCGGTGATGAACTTTTCGACCGACCCGATCGTCACCGCGCCATGGCCTGAAAACTCAATGACGCAATTGCCTTCGCAAAGCCGATCCTGCGGGCAGATGCGGCCGCAAATCTCAGGCATCGTGCTGGTCAGGTTGGAAAGCTCATAGGCCTCGCGCAGCCGCCCTTCGGCGGTCAGGCGCAGCCAGTCCGGGATATGATTGTGCAGCGGGCAATGCGTCGCGCAATAAGGCACGCCACATTGCGAGCAACGCGCCGCCTGTTCTTCCGCGCGCTCCAGAAGGAAGCTGCTGCTGATCTCCAGGAAATCGTCGGCGCGATCATCCGCCGAACGCTTCTCGGGATAGGCTTGGCCCGTTCCCACGAATTTCAGCATCGGATTGTCAGCCATAATGAGTCCCTAAAAATCTGTTCAGGGCTCACATAGCAGAAAAACCCACCGAGTCACGTGGATTCGGCGATATAGGTCACGTTACCTGACCTAAACTTAAAGGATTTTCAGGTCAGCTCATCGACATGCAGGAAATAAGGGTGGAATATGCGTCCATATCGGCCCTATCTGAGAGAAAGCCAGATCAGCGCCCCGGTTCCAGCCACGATCCGATACCAAGCAAAGGGAACGAAGCCCTGCCGCGAAACAAGCCCGACAAACCAGCGGATGACCAGCAGCGCGACGATGAAGGACACGACAAAGCCCAGCGCGATGCTGCCCCAGCCCACCGTGGCGGACGTGACGTCGCTGCCCTTTTTCAGCAGCTCGAGCGTCGACGCGCCCAGCATCGTCGGGATAGCCAGAAAGAAGCTGAACTCCGCAGCCGTGCGCCGCTCGACGCCCAACGCCAGGGCGCCCATGATCGTCGCGCCCGACCGGCTGACCCCCGGGATCATGGAGATGCACTGGATGAAACCGATGCCGATCACGCGGGCGAGCGGGATGTCGGCAATGCCATGGAAGCGGTTCTCCTTCGCCATCCGCTCGATGGCGAGGATGGCGACGCCCCCAATGATCAGCGCCCAGGCGACCACCTGCGGCGCGCCCAGCAGCATCTCGATATAATCATGCATGGCGAGGCCGATCACGACGGACGGCAGGAAAGCGACCAGCAAATTGCGCAGGAACCGCCAACTCGTCGGTTCCTTGCGCAGCAGCCCCATCGCCACCGCCCAGAATGTCCGCCAATACAGCACGACCACCGCCAAGATCGCGCCCAGCTGGATGACGACGTTGAACATCGCCCAGGTCGCCGCGTCATAACCCAGCAACTCGCTCGCCAATATCAGGTGCCCGGTGGAGGACACGGGCAGGAATTCCGTCAGCCCCTCGACGATGCCAAGCAGGATGACCGTCAGAAAATGCAGGTCCATGGGCGGCTCTGGTCCTTGAACTGGAAGGGGAAATCCGCACAGAACACGGCGGAAGAAAGATCGCGCTTATTGTGCAGATGCGCAGCGCGCGCGCAATGCATGGCAACGCTCATCGCCGCGCCATCCCGTCATTCCATCGACAGTTGGACAGTCGGCGACGGCGCGCGCGCTCAGGTCAGGCCTTGACGCGCCCGGCAAAGCGCCCGTGGCGGCGGTAACGCACCAGCCAGCTATCGGCGATCGCCTCCATCGGCGTGGGTGACACGCCCAACTCGGCAAGCCCCGGCATGCCCGCCGACACGATATTGTCCTTCTGCAACATCGCATATTGATCCCGCGTGATCGGCGCGCCCGGCAGCCAGCCAAAGCTCGCGATGGTCGATGCGATCGGCGCAGGCACCGCGATCAGGCTGCGATTACGGCCAATGGCCTTGGCGATCCAGCTGTTCAGTTCCATCATGCTCAGCTGTCGCGGACCGCCCAGTTCGAATGTCTTGCCGCCATGAAGCCCGGGGTCCGCCGCCGCATTGACGATTGCCTGCGCGACGTCGGCGACATAGACGGGCTGGAACTTCGTGTCGGCGCCGATCACCGGAACCACCGGCAGGCGGCTGATCAGGTCGGCGAAACGGTTGAGAAACTGATCTTCCGGCCCGAAGATGATGGACGGACGAATGATGGTCGCGGCAGGGAAAGCTGCCCGAACCGCCGCCTCGCCCGCTGCCTTGGACCGTCCATAGGCCGAAGGGCTCTCCGCTTCCGCGCCGATGGCCGACACATGGACCAGCGCCTTGACCCCGGCCTCCGCCGCGGCCTTCGCCACATTGGCCGCGCCGTCATGATGCGACCCTTCCATGTCGCCGTTCAGCACGCCGACCAGATTGATGACGATATCGCTTCCCGCGATCGCCCGAGCGACGCTCTGCGCATTCCGGATATCGGCCGCGACAAGTTGCTTCTGCCCCAGCGCACCCAGAGGCTGGATGCGAAAGGCGCTCGCCAGATCGCGCTGGGCTATGCGCACCCGCGCGCCGCGTTCCATCAGGGCCTGGGCTACCTGTCGGCCAAGGAAGCCGCCGCCGCCGAACACCGTAACCAGATTGTCCTTCATCACGCGTTCCATGCCTGTCCTGCTTGGGGAAAATGACTCAGCTTCCCTTGCAACAGCCGCCGCCCGCTGACAACAGCCGGGCGGCGGTCCCTGTTCCTTTTTTAACCGATCCAGCCCTGCAAGTCCGCGATCATCCAAAGGCCCAGGCCCAGGAACAGCAGCGCCGCGCCGATCTGCAACGCACGCATCGGCACCTTGTTGGCCAGCGCCTCGCCAAACAGCACCGCGGGCACATTGGCGATCATCATGCCCAGCGTCGTGCCCGCCGTCACCATCAGCACATTGTCGAACTGCGCGCCCAGCGCCACGGTGGCGACCTGGGTCTTGTCGCCCATCTCCACCAGGAAGAAGGCGATCAGCGTCGTCGCGAACACCCCCGCCTTCGACGGCGCCTTCAGCGGCTCACCCTCATCGATCTTGTCGGGGATCAGCGTCCATCCCGCCATCGCGATGAAGCTCGCCGCCACGGCATAGCGGAACCATGGCTGCGTCAGCACCCCCGCGATCGAATGCCCAATCAGCGCCGCGAGAAAATGATTGGCCATCGTGGCAAACAGGATGCCGAAAATAATCGGCACCGGCTTTCGGAAACGGGTGGCGAGCAGCATGGCCAGCAACTGCGTCTTGTCGCCCATCTCGGCGAGCGCGACCAGTGCGGTGGAGGTGAAGAGAGCGTCCATCGATAACAATCCGGGGCCGGGCGAAGGGTTGAAGACGCAATGCCACCGCCTCCTCTCGCCCGGCCGGACAGGGAAGAGCCGATGCCATTGGTCTCGCCCGATACGGCCCGATCAAGGCGTTCGCCTTGGCTTCCCATATCCCGCATGCCACGGCCTCTCGGCCAAATATGTTGACATACGGCCCGTTCGACCAAGCGAACGGCTGGCTACTCCCCAGATGACGGCCTGCCTTTAGGAGAGATTGGTGGTGTATGCAATGGAGCGAAGAGCAGGGGAGGGCTTCACATCATCGCCGCTCTTAAAAGGCCGCCTAGCCCAGCGAGCGCGGCGACGGTCAGAGCGACCACCCATGCCGTAACAGTCCCGGGCTTGTCCTGATATTCCTGCATTTCCGCGAGGCTGGAGCCCGCCAGCACCTGACGATGCGCATAATCCAGAAACTCGTCGAGATTGCTCCACCCGTCGCGATCCGCATCCCCCCACGCGTCGTTTCTGGTCGCGTCGGTGCCGTTCGCCTTTTCCCATTGGTCGGACATGCCGTCTCCGTCGGAATCCGCATAAGGCGTTCCATCGGCTATCTCGGGAAGGATGCCGGGCTCACGGCGGATCTTGCCGGTTCCTTGCTTCACCTCCTTCACGATCCGGGTGTCCACCGTATCACGGGGAAAGGCCCCGGCGGTCGTCAGGGCGCGATCATAGGCCTGTTTCGCGTCGATGACCGGGGCGCCGATGGGGCATGACGGCGTCTGCACCATCGCCTCGCGCACATAGGGCGGCGGCTCCCGGTCGATCATCCCCTCAATGTGGTTACCCGCCTCATATATCCGCGCGCGGCCGGTCGAATTCACCGACTGGCGAGCGATAATATATCGCCCGGGCACCATATTGGGTCCGGCCTTGAAATAGTTTCCCACGATATTGACCGGGCTTCCGCCATGCTGTTCCCAAACTTCGACAAAATCGGAACGCGCATTGTAGATCAGGTTGTTGACCACATCGACGCAGGAGCCGGGGAAGAAGTTGACGTCGGGATTCCTGTCGCCGTTATGGGCGCAGATGTTTCCGATGAACGTCAATTTCTGGCTGCCCGTGGCATCGCTGCTCAGAAGCGCGCATTTGTCATGCCGACGCAATCCCTCGGCAAGGATGGAATTGGATATCGTTATATTGTCGTTCTGCCCCTGACCGCCGACGGTTTCATCCTCCGACCATGACACGCTGACATGGTCGATGATGACGTTGCTGCTTTTTTCGAAGATGATCCCGCTGTCGGAAGCGCGCGTGTCCCCCCGATTGTCCAGCCGCACCCTGATGTGGCGAATGATGACATCATGCGTGTTCTTGGCGACAAGGGGGGTCAGGCCATATCGGCCGCCCGCATGGGTGATCAGGATGCCGCCGCCGGGCGCCGTCTGTCCCGCGATGGTGATATAGGGATTGCGGATCACCGGGCGCTCGGTCGTCCAGCGGATGACCCCGCCGACCCGGAAAATGCATGTGCGTGGTCCCCGTGCATCGATACAGGCGCGCAATGTTCCCGGCCCGCTGTCGGCCAGGCTCGTCACCGCTATAATCTTGCCGCCGCGTCCGCCCTGGGTGAACCGACCATAGCCCACCGCGCCGGGAAAGGCCTCCAATGTCCTGGCCTCGGCGGCAACGGGCATGATCGCCAGCAATAAGGCGACCGCTTTCGACAGGCCCCAGGCGCGCATCGACGGCTCCCCGCCCGCGGGCAAGGGATGCCGCCTGATGTGCCCGGCGGGGACCATTTTCCCGGCCATGCCTGTTTCTCGCGCCGATTTCATGCCTCGATGATCGCCAAAGCGCCACAAATCGAAACAACTATTCCGGACCTATCGGGGAGTAAAAGCGATCCCCCCAAGGAGTGGCCCTTCTCCGAAATCGCAAGTGTGGACCGAGGGGGGCTCCTGTAGAAAATCGGGATGGATCAAAGCCATGGGGAAAGTTTCGTGATCGCCCGCTGTGCGCTGTCACGATCAACTTGTCCCGGCCGGTGGTCTCCACGGCGGCGCTGAACTGAGGGATGGTGGGGGATGGCCTTGGAAATGCACTCTAAGGAACTGCGCGGCGGAACCTACCTCGCGCCGATATTCATGGCCACCATGCTCGTGGCGCTCGTCCTGCCCATGTTCTTCGAGGTCTATCGAACCGTCTATTATGGCACCATGTCCTATGATGACTATTCGCGCTATCTGCTGTGGGTGCTGGGCGAGCCGGGCGGGAAGATACCACCCAGCCCGCACGTATACCGCATCGGTTCGGTAATCCTGGCGGCACCCTTCTACCAGCTGCCGGTCATCCTGTTTTCGGGTCAGGGCATTCATCACGCGCCCGTCGTGATGCAGCCGGAATATGTAAGGGCCTTGCAGGCGATGTGTGCGGCCAATGCGGCCTATGCGGCGATATCCGCCTGCCTTGTCGGCCTCTATCTCGCCTTCTGGCGCAATGTTTCGGTGGGCTGGGCCTTTTGCGCCACCCTCATCTTTCTCTTGCTGACACGCTATCTCGGCATGGGCTCCGCCGACGGCATAGCGACGCTGCCGCTCGTGATCGCGGCCATCGCGATGATAGAGCGCAGGATCGCCATCTTCGCCGCCGCCGTCATCCTGGGGACAATCGTCAATGAGAAGGTGGCGCTGATCGCCTTCTTCGGCGCGAGCCTCCGCATGCTGTTCGTGGTGGAGCATCGCAAGGTCTATTTCGTCATGGCATGCGTCGCCGCCGTCGCGCTGGCAGCCTATGCGGCGACCGTCCTTACCCTCGCCATGCCGGGCCTCGACAATCAACGGGACCCCGGCACCTATGTTTCGGGGATGATCGGTTCGATCCGTCATCTTTTCGGCTTGAAGGGCGCCTATCAGAATCTCTGGCCCCCGATCGTCGTGATCATCCTGTGGTGGACCGCGATTCGGCCGAGCCGTGACCCCATGGTCTATCTTTGCGACATCGGCGGCGTCATCGCCTTGTTCCTGTTCGCGCTGGCGCTGGACGTCCAATATAATGTCGGCCGCATCGTGATGTTCTCGATGCCGTTGTTCCTGCTGGGCGCTGTGGAGAGCATGGCGCGGTCGCGACTGGGCGCGGCATCAGATACCTCGAACCGTCCGGTGCGTGGTACGGCAAAATCCTCCGCCCCGATCACGGCATTCCCCGAACATTCGTAAGGCATCAGCGGCGGCGAAAAGGAAAAGCGATTTATGGCAAAGGCAATGCTCCTCGGACTGGTTTTGGCAAGCGTCCTCCTGTCTGCGGCAGCGCAGTTGATCCTGAAGCTCGGCATGTCGAGCGCGGCGGTGCAAAGCGCTCTGGCCCAGCCGGACCAATCGCTGTTCCGCACGGCAATGGTGATCGCGACCTCGCGCCTGGTCATCCTCGGCCTGAGCTGCTTTGTGCTGAGCGCGCTCATATGGCTGCTGGTTCTGGCGCGCGTCGACCTCTCCACCGCCTACCCCTTCATCGGGCTGGGCCTCGTCATCACGGTGGCGTCGAGCTATTTCATCCTTGGTGAACCCATATCGACCACCAAGCTTGTCGGCGTTGCGTCCATTGTCTTCGGCGTAGTGCTGATCGGCCTTTCCATCTCCCCGACGGACAAACCGGAACAGCTTTCCGGGACGCTCGAACAGGCGTCCCGTCTCTGATTCCGGGTCCCCGCGAGGGGACCATCATCACGCCATTTTCATGAGCAGCGGCTGAAACAGCGCGTCGCCGAACGAACGAAATCGCTCGACCTCGCCTGATGCGCCCCGCGACAGGATCAGCGCGCGCATGTTCAACCGCGCTGCCACCGCCCAATCCCGCTCTACCCGATCGCCGATCAGCACCGCGCGATCGGCTGCGACACCCGACAAGTGCAACAGCTTCTCAAGACCTGCTGGATCGGGCTTGGGACGGCCGACGTCGGGGTCAGTGGCCGCGACGATATAGTCGGCGGTCAGCTCCAGCGCCGCCAGCTTCGCAACCGCCGGATAATCCGAAAAGATCGCGATCCGCTTACCCTCGCGCGCTATCGCCTGGAACAGCTGCTGGATACCCGGACGGCGGCAGGCGGCAAGCATGGACAGCGGCCGCTCTTCCATCCATTCGGCGACCAGCCCGCGCACCTCTTCGGGGGTGCAGCCACGCTCGGCCGCCGGGATATTGTACTGATCGGCCAGGAAATCCTCCGCCGGACCTTCGGCCAGCGCCTCGCGACAACGGCGAAAGGAACGCAGCGTCAGCAGCGTGTCCAGACTTCGCCGGGCGATCGCATCCCGCAGCAGTGCCGCCAGCATCCGCGCGCGCAGCCGCCTTTGATCGTAGAGCGTGCCATCCATGTCGAAGATGACGAGGTCGATCGCGCTCCAATCGATCGGGATGGACTGCGCCGCCATGCCGGACCCGATCAGCCGACCTTGATGAGATAGGGCTGCGAAAGCGAACTCAGCCAGGGCAGATCGACAAAGGTGGCGACCGCCACCGCCAACACGGCAAGGCCGGTCGCGGCCAGCAGGCGGCGCGAACGGAAAAGCCGTTCCGGCCGCTGCGCCACCGATCCCTGCCGCAACGCCAGCCACATATAGATGGCGAACAGCCCCCCGATGAAGGGAAAGGCGATGATATATTCAAGGCGATATTTGATCAGGAACACCGCGATGAAGAACGCCGACAACATGGCATAGAGGAAGCAGGAAACGGTCAGGTTCTCGCTCGAATAGCTGCGGAACGACTTGCGATAGCGGTGCAGCATCTCGACGCCCTGATCCGCGACGACATCGCGATATTCGCTCAGCCGCTTGGCGCCCATCAGGAATGCCCCCCCTGCCCAATAGGCGATGAAAAGGCTGGCCGGGGGCAGGGCGGTCGGGTCCACCATGGCCCAACCCAGCACCAGACGGATCGGATTGTTCACAGACTCGCTGATGACATCCAGATAGACCTTGTCCTTCGTCCGGATCGGCTCAACATTATAGCTTATGCCAGAAAGTCCGAACGCTATCGAAGCGACGAAGAACAGCTGCCCCAACTGATAGCCCAAAAATAGGCCGAGCAGCAGCAGGGCGAAATATTCGGCATAGACCAGCACGGGCGAAAGCGCCTGATGAACCGCCGTGCGCTGCGACTTGACGGGGTGAAAGGCGTCGAATTCCCGATCCAGCCACTCGTTGATCACATAGTTGGCCGACGCGATCAGGATGGCGCTCGCAAACCCCAATAGCAGGCGATCGATCGACAGATGCGCCGCGTTGTGGTGGACGGCATAGGCCAACACGATGCCCGGAATGATGAAGACATGCTTCGTCATATGGTCGAAGCGCGCGATCGCCAGATAATCGCGCAGCGATGCCTGGGATGCAATGGCGCCACGGGCGGTGGCGTCAGACTGGTTGATCATCACTTACTGCTCCTTCGGGGCATGCAGATAAGCTCATCCCGTTCGCGGCATTGGGCGGTTAAACGGGCGTTACTTGCTGTCCATTATCGTCCACGATGTTGCCGATATTATTGCCATAGGGGCCTGGGTCAGGCCAGTGGCGCTCCCGGTTCAAAGGGGGCAGAAGCGCGACGCATTTGGATACGGATCAGAGGCATTCTGTCCCGAAAGAGCCTTGACCAACATGGCAATTCCGGGCCGCAAGGTGGCCGACCGCCTGGCTCCGACAATGCACAATCGCGGCGCAGGCCGGGATCTCCGGCGAGCAGTCAGCGGTACTGACCGCAGGGTCGCGTTCCCATGGGCTTATCAGTCCATCAAGAACGATAGCAAAGGCGCCAAAGCATTTTCAAAGCGGATGGCATCATCCGCTGGCTCGGAAAATGCGGGAAAAGACAAATGGGGCATGATCCAATTCAGTCTGATTGGATCATGCTCCAATCGCGCCGGGACAGCTTGCCCCACCCTTGTCAGCCGGTGGCGGTCACTTGTTCACGATAACCAGAATCAACAGGCCCCGGCCGACAAACCTCACTCCGCCGCGTCGGCCAAAGCCTCGGGCAATGCCCGCACCGCCTCGGGTGAGGCAGGCTCGCGCACCAGAGCCTCGACCGGCTCCAGCGCCTCCAGTTCGCGCCCGCCCGTCTCGATATTGAGGTCGCGCAGCTTGCGCCCGGTGACCAGCACGCGTCCCTCGAAGCTACCGACGAAGCTGTTATAATCACTGACCGCCCCGGTCAGCCGGTTGCCCAGCTTCTTGAGCGATCCCGCCGCAGCCGCCAAGCGCTCGTACAATTCCTTGCCCAGCGCGCCGATCCGCTTGGCTTCGTCCGCCATCTTCTCCTGCCGCCACACCGCCGCGACGGTGCGGGCGATGGCGATGAGGTTGGTGGGCGTCGCCAGCAGCACCCGCTTGCCAAAGGCATGATCCCAAAGCTGCGGATCATGCTCCAGCGCCGCCGACAGGAAATGCTCGCCGGGCACGAACATGATGACATAGTCCGGCGCTTCGTCGAACTGGTCGGCATAGCTTTTCCGCCCCAGCGTCTCGACATGCGCGCGCATCGCGGCGGCATGGGCGGACAGCAGCCGCTTGCGCTCCTCCTCGCCCTCCGCGCCATAGGCATCCTGATAGGCGTTCAAAGACACCTTGGCGTCGATCACCAGAGCGCGGCCGCCCGGAATCCGCACGATCGCGTCAGGCCGCAACCGCCCATCCTCACCCTCGACGCTCACCTCGGTGCGGAAATCGACATGTTCGGAAAGCCCGCACGTCTCCAGCACATTGCGCAATTGCTGCTCGCCCCAACGGCCGCGCGCCTTGGGCGCATGGCGCAGCGAATCGACCAGCCTCTGGGCTTCGGCGCGCACGGCTTCCTGCCCGGACTTCATCGATTCAATCTCGCCGCGCAATATGCCGTAGGCCTCGGTGCGCTGCTGCTCAATCTGGCTGATCTTCTGGTCGTAGCGCTGGATCGTCTCATTGACCGGATGCAGCAATTGCTTGAGCTGCGCCTCGCTCTTCTCATGCGCCTGCGCCAGCCGCTGGTCCGCGCGCTCTAGGAAATGGCTCTGCGCCTGATGCAGCAATTTGCCGCCAATCTCGCTGAACTGCGCCGACAACTGCTCCTTCGCGTCCTTCAGCGCCACGATCTGCGCCTCGAAAGCCTCGGCCCGTGCCTGCGCGTCGGATTGCAGCGCCGCCAGCTCCCGCTCGGCAAGGCCGCGCGCCGCCCGCTCATCCTCCAGTCGCTGCGCCAGCGCGCCCGCTTGGCCCGCCCGCTCCTGCGCCACGACCAGTTCCTGCAAGGCGCCATTACGCTGCGCTTCCGCCTGCGCCAGCTTCGCAACAAGCTCGGCCTTTTCCGTCACCAGCGGCGCCACCGTCTTCCCACGCAACAGCCAGCCCAGCGCCAACCCTGCGATCAGGGCGGCCAGACTGAGGATGATGGCAAGGCTGTCCATTAATGATCCCCCGGTGGAACGAAAGGTGAACCTAGCGGCCGTCGCGCGGCGCCGCAAGCGCTAGTTGCGCCTCAGCCGAGCATAAGGCGAAAACGGCCAAGCCGCGCGACGGCCTCATCGATCACCGCATCACTTTTGGAAAAGCAAAGCCGCACCAGATGCGTGACCGCCGCGTCCGGATAAAATGCCGATATCGGAATCGCCGCAACGCCCGCTTCCTCGATGATTCGTTCGCAAAAGTTGACATCGTCCAGTGCGATCCCGGAAGCGGCCAGATCGACCGTTACGAACCAGGTGCCCGCACTCGCCTGCACGTCATAGCCCGCCAGTCGCAGTCCCTCGACCAGCCGATCGCGCGACGCCTGATAGCCCGCCCGCATGTCCGCAAACCACGCTTCCGGCTTGGCCAGCCCCTCTGCCACCGCCCATTGCAGATTGGGCGGACTGGTGAAGGTCAGGAACTGGTGCGCTCGCCCCAACAGCCTCGCCACCGGCGGCGCCGCGCACATCCAGCCGATCTTCCATCCGGTGACCGAAAAGATCTTCCCCGCCGATCCGACCTTCACCGTGCGTTCGGCCATGCCGGGAAAGCGCATCAACGGCTGATGCACCCGGCCATCGAACGTCACATGCTCCCACACCTCGTCGCAAATGGCGATCAGGTCATGCTCCACGCAAAAGGACGCCAGCATGGCCAACGCCGCCTCGTCCATCACGCTGCCGCTGGGATTGAGCGGATTGTTGAGGATCAACAGGCGCGTGCGCGGCCCCACCGCCGCTTCCAGCGCGTCCCGCGTCACGCGCCAGTCAGGCGGCGTCAGCCTGATCACCCGCGCCACCCCGCCCGCGCGCTCCACCAAAGGCAGATAGGCATCGTAAAGTGGCGCCAGCAACAGCACCTCGTCGCCCGGCTGCACCAGCGCGAACAGGCTGGCCGCAATCGCCTCGGTCGCGCCGGAGGTGATGATCACCTCTTCGGGGGTTAACGCCAGTCCCTGATGCCGCCCATAATGCGCGGCCACCGCCGCGCGCAATTGGGGCAGGCCGCTGCTCGGCGGATATTGGTTGGACCGGGTCATCAGTGCGTCGGCGGCGGCGCGCAATATGTCCTCCGGACCCTGCGCATCCGGGAACCCCTGACCCAGATTGATTGCCCCTGTCTCCCGCGCGCGAGTGGACATTTTTTCAAAGATGGTGGCGGGCATGTCCCGGTAGACGGGATGGCCAAGAGGCGGGCTGGTCATCCCGCCAGCCTAAAGCCTGCCACCGCCCGAGTATAGCGCGCTCAAGGGGTGTAAATCCCCCTTAGCCCCGTTCGGGCTGAGTTTGTCGAAGCCCTTCACTTCTTTGCACTCAACGAGCAGATGGAGGAACGCCGTTGCTCAAGGGTGAACGCGCGGCACCTTTCGGTGCCGAATGACGCGGGCTGGCATCCCCCGGATGCCTGCTATTTCCGCGTCATTCCCATTCGATCGTGCCCGGCGGCTTCGACGTGTAGTCATAAACCACCCGGTTGATACCCTTGACCTCATTGATGATCCGCGTCGCCACCCGGCTCAGGAAGGCCGCGTCGAACGGATAGATATCCGCCGTCATGCCGTCGGTCGACGTCACCGCCCGCAGCGCACAGACGCTGTCATAGGTGCGATGGTCGCCCATCACGCCGACCGTCCGCACCGGCAGCAGCACGGCGAAGGCCTGCCAGATCGCGTCATAGAGACCCGCGTTACGGATCTCCTCCAAATACACGGCGTCCGCCTTGCGCAGGATATCGCACCGTTCCTTGTTCACCTCGCCGGGAATGCGGATGGCAAGGCCCGGACCAGGGAAGGGGTGGCGGCCGACGAAAATCTCCGGCAGCCCCAATTCACGACCCAGCGCGCGCACCTCATCCTTGAACAGCTCGCGCAGCGGCTCGACCAGCTTCATGTTCATGCGATCGGGCAGGCCGCCGACATTATGGTGGCTCTTGATCGTCACCGAAGGTCCGCCAGTAAAGCTCACGCTCTCGATCACATCGGGATACAGCGTCCCCTGCGCCAGGAAAGCCGCGCCGCCGATCTTCTTCGCCTCATCTTCGAACACGTCGATGAAGGTCTTGCCGATGAACTTGCGCTTGGCCTCGGGGTCGGTGACACCCTCCAGCCCCTTCATGAACAGCGTCTCGGCGTTCACATGGACCAGCGGAATATTGTAGCTGCCCCGGAACAGCGAGACGACCTGCTCGGCTTCTCCGCTGCGCATCAGGCCATGATCGACGAACACGCAGGTCAGCTGGTCGCCGATCGCCTCATGGATCAGCACGGCGGCCACGGCGCTATCGACGCCGCCCGACAGGCCGCAGATCACCTTGCCGTCGCCAACCTGCTCGCGAATCTCGGCGATCTTGGTCGCGCGGAACTCGGCCATCGTCCAATCGCCCTTCAGGCCACAGACATGGCGCGCGAAATTGGCGATCAGCTTGCCGCCATCGGGCGTGTGCACGACTTCGGGATGGAATTGCGTCGCGTAAAAGCGCTTTTCCTCGTTCGCCGTCATGGCGAAGGGCGCGCCTTCGCTCACCGCCACGACTTCGAAACCGGGCGCGAGTTGCGTCACTTTGTCGCCATGGCTCATCCACACCTGATGCCGCTCGCCCTCGGCCCACAGGCCATCGAACAGCGCACAACGCTTCTTGATCTCGATGAAAGCGCGGCCGAACTCGCCGCTTTCTCCGCCTTCGACATTGCCGCCCATCTGCTGCATCATCGTCTGCTGGCCATAGCAGATGCCCAGGATCGGGATGCCCGCGTCAAAGAAGCTCTGCGGCGCGCGCGGGCTGTCCTCCCACATCACCGACGAAGGGCCGCCCGACAGGATGATGCCCTTGGGCTTCATCCGCTGGAACGCGGCATCGGCGCTGTTGAACGGCGCGATCTCGGAATAGACGCCCGCCTCGCGCACGCGACGCGCGATCAGCTGCGTCACCTGGCTGCCGAAGTCCACGATAAGGATGGAATCCTGAAGGGGCAGCGTCATCGAATCGCCTTTATGAGCCGAGAGAAATGGGATGGGGCGCGGTTAGTGCGCTTGGCCCCGCTTGTCCAGCGAAGGGACGTCCTGCGCCCGCCCCGCCGCCCAGCCGAGCAGCGCCGCGCCAGCCAGAACCGCCGCAGCGATCAGGAAAGCGCTGCCGATAAAGGGCAACACCGGCCGCTCGCCCACCGACAGGCTATATATAGCGCCAAAGAATATCGGCGAGAGAACCCCGGCGATCGATCCGACGCTATTGTTCGCGCCCTGCAACTGCCCTTGCTCGGATTCTGAAACCCGTTGCGTCATCAGCGACTGGATCGTGGGCATGGCGAGCCCCCACAGCGCATTGGGAAACACGGCCGCGATGAACAATGCCTCCGTGGACGCCAGGCCCATGGCCGCCAACCCCAGCGCGCCAAAGGAAAGTCCTATGATCATCGTCCCCCGGTCGCCCAGCCGCTTGGTCATTGGCCCGACGATCAGGCCCTGCACGCCCATGTCGAGCATCCCCACCAGCGCGAACAATATGCCCACCTGCCAAGGACCCCAGCCATAACGGTCGCCCGCATAGAGAACGAACACCGCCGAAAACAGGTGATGGGCGAAATGGAGCAGGAAGTTGACGGTGGCGAGGCTCGACAGCTCCGGATGCGACCGCAACAGCTTCAGCGCGCCGAACGGATTGGCCCGTTTCCACGAAAAGGCCATCCGCTTTTCCGGCGCCAGCGACTCAGGCAGGACGATCAGGCCATAGAGGAAGGCGAGGGCGGAAAAGCCCGCCGCCGCCCAGAAAGGCGCCCGCACCGAAATCTCCCCCAGCATGCCGCCCAGCAGGGGGCCGGCGACGAACCCGCCACTGAACGCTGCGCCGATCAGCCCGTAGCCCCGCGCCCTTTTTTCCGGGGGCAGAATGTCGGCCATATAGGCGAAGGTGGAAGTGAAGCTGGACGAGGTCACGCCCGCAAGAATCCGCCCCAGCGCCAGCCACCACAGATTGGGCGCCAGCGCCATCAGCAGGAAATCAAGCGCCAACCCGGCAACGGAAATCAGGATCACCGGCCGCCGCCCGAAGCGATCCGACAGCGATCCGATGATCGGCGAACACAGGAACTGCATCACCGCCCACAGCGCGACGAGCAGGCCGTTCCACAAGCCCGTGCCCGTGGTCGATCCGGTCAGCTCCTCGATCAGCTGCGGCACGACCGGAATGACGATCCCCATCGACATGACATCGAGCATCGCCGTCAAAAGGATGAACGCGATGGCGGCGGTACGAGGCGGGACGGGCGGCGGGGACATGATGGCTCCTAGCGCTGCGACGGCCTTAAGCCTTCAAAAGCAGATGACCTCACCTGCTCAGCGCATGCATTAAAGCATTTTCGAAGCAGATGGTATCATCTGCTGGCTCGGAAAATGCGGGAAACAAAAGACAAATAATGCATAATCCGATCCAGTCAGATCGGATCATGCATTGGATCGGGGACGCTCCTGACGCGGCTCGGTTCAATCACGCCATGACGAAGCCCGACCCCTAGCGGTTTCACGGCCCGAAAAAAAGGGGTTCGCTCCGGCCCCGGCTATCGCGCCGCCGGGTTCCGGGGAAACTGGAGATTGGCGATCCGGCCATTCTGCACCGAACAGGTGAAATGGAGCGTCTGGCCGTCCTCCGACCGCCAGCTGGAACGGGCGTCGATGTCACCCTCGACCTGATATTTCCCGCGCGTCTCCACCGGCTCCTGCACCTGCCGTACCTCGGCAAAGCCGCCGTCCCGCTCTGCCTCGTCACGGGCCGCGACCGCGCATTCGGTGATCGCCTCCTCGCGTTCCCGGTCGACCCGCGCGTCTTCAGCCCGCTCGCCCGGACGGGCATAAGCTTGACTGCGCGGAGGGGAACCGGCCTGCTCATCCACCCCGCCCGTCACATCGGAAAAATCATCGTCAGCCCGCTGCTGCGCCTGCGCCTGGCTGCCCCGCTCCTCGCCGCCGGTCACATCGTCATCCGCATAAGGATCATCCTGCGCCTGCCGGTCGCTCGCGCTGGGATAGCCATAATCCGGTTGCGCCTGTGCATGGACCATGCTGCCGGGCACCAGTGCCGCCGCGCCCAGCATTGCTCCCGTCATCCAACCCGCCTTGCCGGTCATCCCATCACTCCTTGTCAGCTGCGGGACGTGTCTAGGCTTGATCGGCTGTCGCACGGCTGAACGCGGCCGGGGCATCGTTGAGGCAGAGGTAGGCGGCGCAAAAACAAAACAGGCCGCAGCTCCATCGAGCCGCAGCCTGTTTCGATTTATCCAGCCGCCCCTAAGAGGCGCGCCTTGCCCTTGATCAGGCCGCTTCCAGCTCGTCCGCGTCGGCGTTCTGGACCGGACCTGAATCCTTGCCCTTCGCATCGACATCGCGGTCGACCAGCTCGATGATCGAGATCGGCGCAGCGTCCGAAGCGCGGATGCCAGCCTTGATCACGCGGGTGTAGCCGCCGTTGCGATCCTTGTAGCGCTCGGCCAGAACTTCGAACAGCTTGACCAGCTGGGTGTCGTCCTGCAGGCGGGCGTGGGCCAGACGGCGGTTGGACAGTCCACCCTTCTTGGCAAGGGTGATCAGCTTTTCGACGTAGGGACGCAGTTCCTTCGCCTTGGGCGTGGTCGTCAGGATCTGCTCATGCTTGATGAGCGAAGCCGCGAGGTTGCGGAGCAGCGAGTTACGATGCCCGGCGCTGCGCTGCAGCTTACGATGACCAACCTTGTGACGCATATGTCTTTCCTTCCGTTCGTTAAGGGGCCGTTTGAGGTACCCCAGACCAGGCAACCGTTAGAGGTCGTCGCCCATTCCACCTTTAATCCTCCCCATCGTGAGATGGGGAGGGGGACCATTCGCGCAGCGAATGGTGGAGGGGGCGACGGTGAAACCGTCGCTTGCGCGACGGCCCCTCCACCGGCTTCGCCGGTCCCCCTCCCCCCACTTCGTGCGGGGAGGATCAAATCAGCCCAGCAGCTCCTGTTCGAGCTTCTTGGCCATTTCCTCGATATTTTCCGGCGGCCAGCCGGGGATGTCCATGCCTAGACGCAGGCCCATGGACGACAGCACTTCCTTGATTTCGTTCAGCGACTTGCGGCCGAAATTGGGGGTGCGCAGCATCTCGGCTTCGGTCTTCTGGACCAGATCGCCGATGTAGATGATGTTGTCGTTCTTGAGGCAGTTGGCGCTGCGAACCGACAGTTCCAGCTCGTCCACCTTCTTGAGCAGATAGCGGTTGATCTGGTTGGTGTCGCTCTCGCCCTCGGCGGCGGCAGCCGCAGCGGTGCCAGCAGCCGGAGCGGCGACGGGCAGCGCGTCTTCGAAGTGAACGAACAGCTGCAACTGGTCCTGCAGGATGCGGGCGGCATAGGCCACCGCGTCTTCCGGCGTGACGGTGCCGTCGGTTTCGACGGTCAGCGACAGCTTGTCATAGTCCAGTTCCTGGCCGACGCGGGTATTGTCGACCTTGTAGGCGACCTGACGCACCGGCGAATAGAGCGCGTCGATCGGGATCAGCCCGATCGGCGCATCGGCCGGACGGTTGGCGACGGCGGGGACATAGCCCTTGCCGACGTCAGCGGTCAGTTCCATGTTCAGCGTCGCACCCTGGTCCAGATGGCAGATCACCAGGTCGGGGTTCATCACTTCGATGTCGCCCACGGTGGTGATGTCACCGGCGCGCACTTCGCCCGGGCCGGTGGCGGACAGCTGCAGGCGGCGGGGACCGTCGCCTTCCATGCGGAGCGCAACCTGCTTGATGTTGAGGACGATGTCCGTCACATCTTCACGCACGCCGGCCAGCGACGAAAATTCGTGGAGCACGTTCTCGATCTTGATCGAGGTGACCGCCGCGCCCTGGAGCGAGGACAGAAGAACCCGGCGCAGCGCGTTGCCAAGCGTCAGGCCGAAACCGCGCTCCAGCGGCTCGGCAACGAAAGTCGCCTTCCGCTTGCCGTCGCCCGCCGCCTTGATCTCAAGGCTGTTGGGCTTCTTCAATTCCTGCCAGTTCTTCATGTTGACAGTCATGTATTTCCCCTGGGGATAGGCCGGAACGTTTGAAATCCTGAACCCGACAGGACCGCCCGGCGATGTAGATGGGTTAGCGGGCGGCGCGTCCGCCGCCCGGAAAACTCAAGCGCAGCGGTTAGACGCGGCGGCGCTTGGAAGGACGCACGCCATTGTGCGGGATCGGCGTCACGTCGCGGATCGAGGTGATGTGGAAACCGACGGCCTGCAATGCGCGCAGAGCCGATTCACGGCCCGAACCCGGACCCTTCACTTCGACTTCCAGGGTGCGCACGCCATGTTCTGCAGCCTTGCGGCCAGCGTCTTCGGCGCAAACCTGCGCGGCGTACGGGGTCGACTTGCGGCTGCCCTTGAAGCCCATCATGCCGGCCGAGGACCAGCTGATCGCATTGCCCTGGGCATCGGTGATGGTGACCATCGTGTTGTTGAAGCTGGCGTTTACGTGCGCGACGCCGGCCGAGATGTTCTTGCGCTCGCGCCGCTTAATGCGCTGGGGTTCGCGTGCCATGTTGCTCTATCCTACTGAAATCGTTGAAAGCGGAAGTCACCGGAGGGCCATGCCGAAAGGCTGACCCTCAACGATTACTTCTTCTTGCCGGCGATCGGCTTAGCCTTGCCCTTGCGAGTGCGCGCATTGGTATGCGTGCGCTGGCCGCGAACCGGCAGGCCCTTGCGGTGACGCAGGCCGCGATAGCAGGCCAGATCCATCAGGCGCTTGATGTTCATCGCCGTTTCGCGACGCAGGTCACCTTCAACGGTGAGGTCGGCGTCGATGGCTTCGCGGATCTGCAGGACTTCGGCGTCCGACAGGTCCTGAACGCGGCGGCTGTGGTCGATGCCCAGCTTGTCGGCGAGGTCGACGGCGGTCTTGCGGCCGATGCCGTGGATGTAGGTGAGCGCGATGATCACGCGCTTGTTGGTCGGGATGTTAACACCCGCAATACGTGCCATGGTAATCTGTACTCCTGCTCCACGGGGCGGTTGGCGCCACCCCATCTCAAAGCGTCAGGGCCGAGCCCTAGAAGGACTTCGGCCGATTCGATAGCCCCCGAGACGCAAAAAAGACGGCCAGTGCCATGCACTGCCGCTCACCAGCGTGTCCGGGATGCGATGCGCCCTAGCGATTCGGCGCGAAACTGTCAATTGGCGAGGGCGCGTCTGAGCCGGTTCTGCGGATAGCGCGCCTTCACTCCCCCTCCCGCAAGCGTTCAAACGAGGCACGTGACTCGTTTGAAGGGGCCGGGGGGGGGTGGGCCAGCGCAACGCTGATACTATATCGCCACGCCAGCCCAAAAAATCCTTTTCCAGTTGAACCCGGTCTGCCCCCTCGGGCATTGAGTGGCGCATGCGCATATTCCCCGCCTCCGCCGTCCTCGCATCCCTGTTCCTCCTCCCGGCCTGCGTCGGCGCCCCAGAAGCGCCCCCGCCGCCAGCTCCGCGCCCGGCGCCCTCGCCCTCGGCAAGGCCACCTCTACCCGCTCCCGGACCGGTCGAATGGCAATATCGTCCCGCGACGCCCGGCAACTGGAGCTACCGCGCGGAAGGATCGGGATCCGTCGCCTCCTTCGCCAGTCCCGCATCCGGCACACTGCTTTCCTTGCGATGCGATCCCGCCGCAGGCCGGATCAGTCTTCTGCGCGCCGGAGCAGGGAAGGGGAACGTCACGCTCCGCACCAGCTATGGCGCGGTCAGCTGGCCCGCCATGCCGAACGGTTCGGGAACCCTCGCAGTCCGCGCCGCCAGCGACACAGTGCTGGATCAGATTGCCTACAGCCGGGGCCATTTCGCCGTGGAGGCGCAGGGGCTCGAAACCCTGATCCTGCCCGCCTGGGCAGAGGTCGGTCGGGTCATCGAGGACTGCCGCCGCTAAAAGGGCCATTTCCGGCCGCTTGCCGCACATCTTGTGGGAGGATCGACTTAAAGAGCACCATATCGGCTTTTCAAGCGGACGCGCCATTATGATTCGAAAAAAGAATTTTACAAGTCTTGATCATGCTTCCCGTCTGATTCACAGTCCATGTCGTGGCCAGGTCAAAAACGGTTTTCCAGGGCGGGCTGCGCGGGCTTTAACAAGCGAAAGGAGGTGATCCGATGTCTCATGGTTCAGCAGTGAGGTCGGTCAAGTCCATTCGGGAAACGCGCCGCTGAGCGACGTCATAACGTCGGTTTTTACAGACATTGAAACAGCCTCTGCCGCGACCAGTCGCGAACGGGCTTTCCTTGCCTGCAAAGATAGCGCGATCAACGTTTCCGTTTGGCGGCACTTCCGGCCGCTGTGACCATGTCAATGATGGGCCGCTGGGACTTATCTACCCAGCGGCCCCTCTCATTTTTGTGGGTTTGAGCGCAAAAAAGTCCCCTCTCCCCTTCAGGGGTCGCAGGGAGGCGCGTGACTCCCTGCGAGGTTAGGGAGAGGGGGTCGCGCAACGCCCGATCCGAAGCGCAGCTCTCCTCCTACCGCTCCACCCCTTTCACCTTCCCCCAGGTCCGCGCCGCCGTATATCCAAGATACCCGGTGCCAAACAGCGCATAGAGCGGCTCCGGCAACGCCTCGAAATAGCCCCGCATCGCCCGGACGATCGCCGCCGCGCCCTCCGGCCACATGCCTCCGATCAGCCCCACCGGCACCGACCACAGCAGCAGGGCGTACATGACATAAAGAAAGGCTGGCCGCGCCCGCAGCGTCCAGCGATCGGCGCGCCGCCTCCGGTTCCCCGCTGCCGTCCTGCCTCTAACCAATTCGGTTCGCCAACCAGCCGTAGAGGAAGGACTCGTTGGCGGGCCTGCTCTCCGCCAGCGCCAGATAACGTTCCCCTTGCAGGGCCTCGACCGCCTTCAGCAGGACCTTCTCCCCTGCCTTTCCGCGCAGTGCCATGAATGCGCGCAGCGCCGCCAGCGTCTTGGCGCCGATCGTGCGATCGACCTTCAGGTCGGGATAGTCCTTCTGATTGCGATTAAGCGCGTTGAGCGCCCGTTGCAGGAAGCCGGTCGCCGTGCCCGGCCCCATATTCACCGCGCTGTCGAACAATTCGGTGGCGATGTCCGGCGCGACCTCCGCGACAAAGGCATAGCCCGGCCGTTCCCAATAAAGCCTTCGGTAGATCGTCTCGGCCAGCGACCGCGGCAATTTCCGCATGTCGCCCGCATAGCCATTGGCCCGCGCGACGGCCTGGGTGATCCCGAAATTCGTAGGTCCCCCCCGATCCGCCGGATGATGACCATAGCCACCTTCGCGCGCGATCACCTCGTCAATCAGTGCTGAAATATCCATGAAGCCGCCTCCCTCGTCGAATGAGGCAGGGCATTTATCCCATTTGGTTATCTGTAGGACAGCAGATTTTCGCGTCTGGCGCGGAAATAGGAAAAATAGGATTTGCCGGGGCAGGAAAGGCGAGTCCGCAAAAACGCGTTCTTTTCACCATTTCCTTCATGAATTTGGTCGGGACGAGAGGATTCGAACCTCCGACCCCCACACCCCCAGTGTGATGCGCTACCAGGCTGCGCTACGTCCCGACCGGAGCGGCGGCACATAGAAGCATGTTTGAAAACTTGCAAGCGTTTCGGCGCGCCCTTTTTGCCGCTTTCTTCCTTCCCTAATCATGTTGCCTCCCTATCCCGATCTGTGTTAGCCGCGCGCCCTTGATCCGCAGGCATTTGCCTGTCTGCGGCTGGACAAGAGATTAAGGCGAAAGTCCCACCATGTTCATTACCCCAGCCTTTGCCCAGACCGCGGGCGAACAGTCGTCCGGTGCCTCCATGCTGGTGCAGATGGCGCCGCTCGTCCTCATCTTCGTCGTTTTCTATTTCCTTCTGATCCGTCCCCAGCAGAAGCGGATGAAGGACCATAAGGCGAAGATTGGCGCGGTTAAGAAGGGTGATCAGGTCGTGACCGGCGGTGGCCTTGTCGGCAAGGTGGCCCGCGTCGATGAATTCTACGTCGATGTCGAATTGGCACCGGGCATGAAGGTGAAGGCGGTCAAATCGACGCTCACCGATGTCATCGACCCGGCAACTGCCAAACCCGCAAACGACTGATCGGCTGATGCTGAACTTCTCGCGCTGGACTATCGCAGCGATCCTGCTGCCCTTGCTGATCGGCATCACCTGCGCCATCCCCAGCTTCCTGCCGGACTCTGCGGTTCAGCGGCTGCCCGGGTTCATGCAGACCCGGGTGAACCTTGGCCTTGACCTTTCCGGTGGTAGTCATCTTCTGCTCGAAGCATCGACGCAGGATGTGGCGAAGCAGCGCCTCACCAACATGGAGGAGCAGGTCCGCACCGAGCTTCGGCGCGGCAGCCCGCGTATCTCGGTCGGGGACATTTCCAGCCGCGACGGGAAGCTCAGCTTCATGGTCCGCGATCCCTCGCAGGTCGATGCTGCGGTGGAGCGCATCCGCCCGCTGACGCAGGGCGCGGGGCTAACAGGGCAGCGCGACTTCAATGTCGAAGTAGTCAACAGTTCGACGATCGTGATCACGCCGACCGAGGCGGGGATCGACAATGCGGTCAAGAGCGCGATGGAGGTGGCAACCGAAGTCATCCGCAAGCGCATCGATGAAATGGGCACGCGCGAGCCGACCATCCAGCAGCAGGGCGGCAATCGCATTGTCGTCCAGGTGCCCGGCCTTCAGAATCCGAAGGCACTGAAGGATCTGCTCGGCCAGACTGCCAAGCTGGAATTCAAGCTGGTCGATACCAGTGCCAATCCGTCGGAAGTGGCTCAGGGCCGCGCGCCGGTCGGCAGCGAAGTGCTTCCTTATCCAGGCAACCCATCCGGCGTTCCGGCGATCGCGGTTAAGCGCCAGGTCATGGTGTCCGGCGAAGACCTGACCGACGCGACGCAGGGCTACGACCAGAGCAACCAGGCGATCGTCAACATCCGCTTCAATGGGTCAGGCGGGCGCAAGTTCGGCCAGGTGACGTCCCAGAATGTCAACCGGCCCTTCGCCATCATCCTGGATGGCCAGGTCCTGTCGGCGCCGAACATCAATGAACCGATCCTCGGCGGCTCCGCCCAGATCAGCGGCAATTTCACCGTTGAAAGCGCCAACCAGCTCGCCATCGCCCTGCGATCGGGCAAGCTGCCAGTTGCCTTGACCGTGGTGGAAGAGCGCACCGTCGGCCCACAGCTCGGCGCCGATTCAATCCGCGCCGGATTGTTGGCGTCAGTCATAGCGGTCGCTGCCGTCGCCGTCTTCATGTTCGCCAGCTACGGCCGCTTTGGCATGTATGCGAACCTGGCGGTTGCCATCAATGTGCTCGTCATCCTTGGCGTCATGGGGATGCTGGGGGCGACGCTGACGCTTCCGGGGATCGCGGGCTTCGTCCTGACCATCGGTACGGCCGTCGATGCCAACGTCCTCATATATGAGCGTATCCGCGAAGAACGAAGGCGCGGGCGCGGCGTAGTTCAGGCGATCGAGTTCGGTTACAAGGAAGCGAGCCGAACGATTTTCGAAGCGAACGTCACCCACGCAATCGCTGGCGGTATCATGCTTGCGCTGGGCTCCGGCCCGGTCAAGGGCTTCGCTATCGTGCTATTGATCGGCATCGCGACCAGCGTGTTCACGGCCGTCACCTTCACCCGCCTGCTCGCGTCTCGCTGGCTTCGTGCCAAGCGCCCGACCGAGATCCACATTTAAGGGGCCGGGAGAAAACCCATGAAACTTCTTAAGCTCGTCCCCGACAATACCAACATTGGCTTCGTGAAGCTGCGCCATTGGGCGTTCGCTCTTACCGCGCTGCTGACCGTGCTCGCCGTGGGCGCGACGATCCAGCGTGGCCTCAACCTTGGCGTCGATTTCGTCGGCGGCCTGATGATAGAGGCCCGGTTCCAGCAACCAGCGCAGCTCGATCAGGTTCGCATGACGATCGACCGGCTCGGAGTAGGCGATGGATCGCTGCAACAGTTCGGCGATCCCAAGACCGTACAGATCCGTCTGCCGCTACCTGAAGAGGGTGGGGCAGGCGCAGCCAATGCGATCGTGGAAAAGGCGCGCAAGGCGCTGACCGCTGAATTTCCCGGCGTTACCTTCTCCCGCTACGACACTGTGTCGGGCAAGGTGTCGGGCGAATTGATCCAGAATGGCGTGCTGGCGGTGATGCTGGCGGTGATCGGTATCGCCATCTTTTCCTGGTTCCGCTATGAATGGCAGTTCGGCGTTTCCACCTTTGTCGCGATCATGCACGACGTGTTGATGACGCTTGGTTTCTTTGCGATTACCCAGCTGGAGTTTGACCTGAACATCGTCGCTGCGGTTCTGACGATCGTCGGCTACTCGATCAATGACAAGATGGTGATCGACGACCGTATCCGCGAAAATATGCGGAAATATCGCAAGATGGATATGAAGGCGCTCATCGACCTTTCCGTCAACGAAACGCTGCCGCGAACCGTGATGACATCGGTTACGATCATGCTCGCCCTGGGCGCGCTGTTGCTGTTCGGCGGCCATGTGTTGCGTGGCTTCACTGCCGCCATGATGCTGGGCATCGTCGTCGGTACCTATTCGTCGGTATATGTTTCGTCCTCGCTCCTGATCACGCTGGGACTGTCGCCGCAGCTGACGGAACGAAAGGCTGGCAAGTCGAACATCGCCGCGCAGGCAGAGCGCATGGGTCCGCGTGATGACGGGGCGCGCCCCTGACCGACAGGCGCACTGGTATCGAGGTCCGTCGTGATGAGACGGGGCAGGGGCCGATCGTAACCGGTTTTTCGGGAAGAGGCTTTCGCGTAAGGGATGACGTGTTCCCCGAAGGGTTGCTGCTCAGCCCGACCCGCGCATCGAAGTGGAGCGACGCGCCTTCTCCTGAGAAGCTAACGCTTGCCTCCCTGGACGATCTGCTGACGATCGATCCCTTGCCCGAATTTCTCTTGCTTGGCACCGGGGCAGGCTTGCGCCAACCGCCTCGGGTTTTCGTTCGCGAACTCGAAAATATGGGCATCGGCGTGGAAGTGATGGACAGCCGTGCCGCAGCCCGCGCCTGGGGCGTGTTGCGGGCCGAAGAGCGCTGGATCGTGGCGGCCTTGCTCCCGCTTTGACAGGTGCGGCGCTCGCCAGCGCACTATGTCATTGGCTTTTCTAGCGCCGTCTTGCGCTTTGCGCGGCATCCGCATAGTTTGGCATCAAGTTCCGCCACCTGTCGGTGTCGGCGAAGAAGAGAAGTGATCCGGCCATGGTGCAGCAAAGCCGCCCATCGCCGCAGAGTTCCGGTCCCGCCGGGGGTGTTTCGGGCAAAGCTGCCCGCTCCGGCCAGGGTAATGGGAGCACGGCTGCGGCCATACCTCCCCCGTCGAAGCAGCGGGGCTCATTGCCTCATCCGCCGCGTGGTAGGCGGTCTTATGCTGCGATAGATCTGGGCACCAACAATTGCCGATTGCTGATTGCCAAGCCATCGGCTGACGGCTTCATCGTCGTCGATGCCTTTTCCCGTATCGTGCGATTGGGCGAAGGGCTGGCTGCGACAGGGCGGATCAGTGATGCCGCGATCGACCGAGCGATTGCCGCGCTTTCCGTATGCGCTGACAAGCTGCGGCGAAGGCATGTGACATTGGCACGGTCTGTCGCGACCGAAGCATGCCGCCGTGCTGTTAATGGCGCGGAATTCATCCAGCGCGTCTATCGGGAAACCGGCATCGCCCTCGACATCATCAGTGCGCAAGAAGAGGCGCGGCTTGCCGTCATGGGCTGTCACGCACTACTGGAGCCAGGCGATGGCCCTGCATTGATCTTCGACATAGGCGGCGGATCGACCGAACTGGTGCTGGTCGATGCAAATCGGGCAGGTGCGCCGCACATCGTCGATTGGGTCAGCGCGCCATGGGGTGTGGTGTCGCTTACCGAAAGCGAGTTGTTCGACCATGCCGATCAGAATGAGCGTCTGGCTGCCTACGGCCGAATGCGGTCGCGGGTAGCGGATGCTTTTGCGCCACTCGCCCGCCGCTTGCCGCGACAAACTTCGTCGATACGTTTGCTAGGCACTTCGGGCACGGTGACGACGCTCGCCAGCGTGCATCTCAATCTGCCGCGCTACGATCGGCAAGCGATTGATGGGCTGATTGTGCCCTCGACATCGATGCGGTCGATTTCCGGCAGGCTATCCACCATGTCGTTGGCCGAACGGCAGAAATTACCATGTATTGGTTCTGAGCGAGCCGATCTGGTAGTGGCCGGATGCGCCATCTTGGAATCCATCCTGGACATCTGGCCCGCCGAGCGGTTGGGCGTGGCTGATCGCGGCATTCGCGAGGGTATATTGCGCGGCCTTATGGATCGCGATGGAGCAATGATGTGAGAGGCGCGGGCGCCGGCAAAGTTCGGGTCAAATCGGCAAAAGGGCGGACGGCGCAATCGACCCGCTGGCTGGAGCGTCAGCTGAACGACCCCTATGTTCGAAAGGCAAAGGCGGAGGGCTGGAGAAGCCGGGCCGCGTTCAAGCTGATCGAACTGGATGAGAAGTTCCATTTCGTGAAGGGTTCACGCGCCGTCGTCGATCTGGGCGTCGCGCCCGGTGGCTGGGCGCAGGTGGTGCGCAAGCTCTCGCCCAAGGCGAAGGTGGTGGGCATGGATTTGCTGCCGACGGACCCCATCCCCGGCGTCACACTGTTCCAAATGGACTTCATGGATGACAAGGCGCCCGCAGTTCTCGCTGAGACTCTTGGCGACGCGCCTGATCTTGTGATTTCCGACATGGCCGCGAACACGGTTGGCCATCCGCAGACCGATCACCTGCGTACCATGGCCTTGGTCGAGGCAGCGGCCTGGTTTGCAGTAGAAAATCTGCGCAAAGGCGGAACGTTCGTGGCCAAGGTGTTCGCGGGCGGGACTGATGCTGATCTGCTTGCGGTGTTGAAAAAGCATTTTACGACGATCAAGCACGCGAAGCCGCCCGCCAGCCGCAAAGGCAGCGTGGAATGGTATGTCGTGGCGCAGGGTTTTAAGGGACGGCCCGACGAACAGGGCTGACGCAGCCACGCGCGGCGTTTTTCAGAAAAATGGGGGCACATTGGTTTCGACGGTATCGACGGTCGCCTATCTCGGGCTGGACGCGCGCAGCGTGGAGGTGCAGTGTCAGCTCGTTCCGGGCCTCCCTAACTTTATCCTTGTAGGCTTGCCTGATAAGGCCGTGGCGGAAAGCCGCGAGCGGGTGCGCAACGCCATCGCCGCGATCGGCCTGTCTCTTCCGCCCAAGCGGATCACGGTAAATCTTTCACCTGCGGACCTCCCCAAGGAAGGATCGCATTTCGATCTCCCCATTGCACTTGCGCTGCTCGGCGCGATGGGGGTGATCGATGTCGAGACTCTATCGAGCTATGTCGTCGTGGGAGAATTGGGGCTTGATGGCCGCATCGCTTCCACCCCCGGCGTGCTGCTCGCCGCATTGCATGCTGGCGAAAAGGAGTTGGGCCTGATCTGCCCGGTCGCTCAGGGGCCGGAAGCGGCCTGGGCTGGTCAGGTGGAGGTCATCGCCGCCCCCGATCTGCTGAGTTTACTCAACCACTTCAAAGGTAACGCCGCGCTTTCCCCGCCACAGCCGGGCGTCGTGGAGGTTCCGCATCGTACGGCAGATCTGCGCCAAGTGAAGGGGCAGGAAACGGCAAAGCGTGCGCTGGAGATCGCCGCAGCCGGAGGCCATAATTTGTTGATGGTGGGACCACCGGGCGCAGGCAAATCGCTTATGGCAAGCTGCCTGCCCGGTATCCTGCCGCAACTCACCCCGGCCGAAGCGCTGGAAACGTCCATGGTAGCAAGCGTCGCAGGGTCACTGGAAGGCGGTCGCATCAGCCGGGCACGGCCGTTTCGCACTCCACACCATAGCGCATCGATGGCGGCGCTAGTCGGCGGCGGGCACAAGGCGCGACCGGGTGAGGTGAGCATGGCGCACCTCGGCGTCCTCTTCCTCGACGAGCTGCCCGAGTTCCAGCGCACTGTACTCGACTCGCTGCGTCAACCCTTGGAAACAGGCGAGGTTACGGTTGCTCGCGCCAATGCCCATGTCACCTTCCCGGCGCGGGTTCAGCTTGTTGCAGCGATGAACCCTTGCCGCTGCGGCCATCTTGCTGATCCAGCCCTTGCCTGCTCACGGGCGCCGCGCTGTGCCGCGGACTATCAGGCCAAGGTTTCGGGGCCACTGCTTGACCGTATCGATCTGCATGTCGAGGTTCAGGCCGTGACGGCGGCAGATCTCGTTCTGCCTCCTCCAACTGAAGGTTCGGTGGAAGTAGCAGGCAGGGTGGCGGCCGCGCGCGATCGCCAGACGCAGCGCTATGCCGGGACCCGCGTGCGAACCAATGCGGAAGTCGATGGAGAGCGGCTTGAGGAAGTTGCCGGTCCTGATGCTGCTGGGCGGGAACTGCTGGCGCAGGCGGCGGCGGCGATGAAGCTCTCTGCCCGGGGCTATACCCGGGTATTGCGCGTGGCCCGAACAATCGCCGACCTTGCGGGCGCGGAACAGGTCGGCCGCGTACATGTAGCCGAAGCGCTCAGCTACAGGCGGCGGGCGCCAGTCAACTGACCCGAAAAGTCTCGGCTAGTCTGACGCTTGTGGGGGGAAGCTGCCGACCCATCAATCTTAGAAGTCGCAAAGCTTCAGCCGCGGCTTCGGATATCAGCGTTCCGGGCAGCGGCGACTTGCTGGACGTTTCGAGCGGCTTCCAGGAAAGGTCGCGGATTGACGGGTTCTCCCTTCAAGCGCACTTCAAAATGAAGGTGGTCACCCGTTGAACGGCCGGTTGAACCCATGCGTGCGATCTGATGTCCCCGGATGACCTGTTGCCCAACACGGGCATTGAAACCGGACAGATGGGCATATCGCGTCATCAAGCTGTTACCATGGGTGATCTCCACCACATTGCCATAGCCGCTCCGCTGACCAACGAAGGTGACCCTGCCTGTCGCGGCGGCCAATATGGGCTCGCCGTGACGGCCGGGAAAGTCGATACCCGCATGGAATGCGGCATGGCCATTAAACGGATCGCGGCGATAGCCATAGGAGCTGGATTGCATCGGGGCCATCGTCGGTAGGCCAGACGGAATGGTCTTCAGACTGGTCTCCAACGATTCCATCCGGGCAAGAGCATCAGAAAGACGCTCAAATTCCCGGGGCATGGGCCTCTGCCCATCAGGCCAGGGCACGAAGGGACCGCCTTGCGCACGGGGAGCGGCACGCGCCAATAGGTCGGGATTAAGACCCAGGCTGCGAATTGCATGCGCCGTTTCGTCCGCCCGGCGCTTGACCACATGAGTAAGAAGCGCGGCGAACCGGCGCTGTCTCGCGTCAATCGCTCCCAGAGGATGAATGTCTTGCGCGGCACTGATGCGAACCTTTAATGAATCGGCCCCGCCTTGCGTGGGAGCTGATTCAGACAGGTCTTTCAGTGCCCCGTTAGTTTGGGAAGCATCCTCGCCAAAATGAGCGTGATAAAGATCGTCCATGAAGTCTTGCCGCGCTTCCAAGTCACGCGCACGTTGTTCAATGGATTTCCTGTACTCAGCTATCGCCCTGGTTTTCGCATTGATCGCGGCGCTTTCCCTCTCCATCTCAGACCGGTTCCAGGAAAACGACAGAGCCAGCGTGGCCGCGCCGATCAGGAGCGCTGCGGATAGCAGAAGCGTCGAAACCTGGGTGCGGCTCGAGATGCGGACACGTTGCAGCTTTCCGCCGCCAGACTGGAAGAGGAACTGCCGCTCCGGACACAAAGCGGCGATCCTCACCCATAGGCTGAAAATGCCTAATTTACACCGCTGCAACAATGACGACCCCGTGCTCAATTCTTAGAGAATCGGCCCGTTAGCAAGGGGAAGAGCAGCGCGCGAATCTGCCAACGCGGACTCGTGACGAGTCGAAATCAGATCGGGGCGAAACGTGTTTCGGCGGTTCCGGTTCCTGACGAAAAGCAAAAATTATGCCTCGGTGGGGCGGGCTGTGACATGCAACCCCAGCAGAGCGGGAACTTCGCTAGCCGGGACGGCTGCCCCGAAATGAAAGCCCTGTGCATAATGGCACCCACCAGCACGCAGATAATCAACCTGATGAACATTCTCGACGCCCTCGGCGACCGTTCGAATGCCAAGGCTGTAGGCAAGGTTCAGCAATGTTCGCACAATGGCGGCGTCATCCGGATCGGTTTCCAGGTCCCGGACGAAACGCTGATCTATCTTGATGATATCGATTGGAAACTGCTTCAGATGCGAGAGCGACGCATAGCCGGTGCCAAAATCATCCAGCGCGATGGACAGGCCCGCTGTACTCAATTGATGAAGACTGCGTTCCACGACCTCCGCATTCCGGCCAAGAAAAACCGACTCCGTCACCTCCAATTCGATCCTTGCGGTGGATATACCCGTAGTGGCGAGTCGGGAGAGCAATCGATCAGGGAAGCTGCCGTCGTGAAGCTCAACCCCTGGCACATTGATGGCGACATGACCGAAATCCAGTCCCTGATCCTGCCAGCGTCGACAGTCGGCAAGAATCTGATCCAGCATCCGCTCGTTGATTGTCCGGCCTAGCTCGGAATGTTCGAACGCAGCGGCAATCTCGGCCGGCATGATGACTGAGCCGTCAGGACGAACGCATCTCAGCAGTGCCTCGAAGCCGATGATGGCGCCCGTCGATAGATCGATCTTGGGCTGATACCAGGGGACGGGCGGGGCATGGACCAAGGCGTGGCGTGCGTGATCCAGCATTCGGGCTTCCTGCTGCCATCGTTCGAGCAACGAGGGCTCGAACAGGCACGCGCGACCTCGTCCGCCATTTTTCGCTTCATACAAGGCGATGTCCGCGAATTTTATAAGGTCGGCAATGTCCCCAGCATGTTCTGGAAAAAGTGCAACGCCCATGCTGACACGGCAATCGACGTCACGATGGCCATAGGCGAGTGGCTGATGAAGTTGAGCCATCATGCGCGCCAGGATCGCTTCCAGATCAGGTCCGTTGCGCAGGCGCGTCAACAGCACGGCAAATTCATCGCCTCCCATGCGCGCAACCAGATCTCCCGGCCGCACCGCTCGCCGCAGCCGTTCGGCGACAGCGCAAAGCAGAGCGTCGCCGACTGCGTGCCCGGCACTGTCGTTTATCCGTTTGAACTCATCGACGTCGATCAGCACAACGGCCATCTGTCCGCCCGCATGGCCCGTCGCACTTGCCGCCTGCGCCAGCGTCGCCATGAAATGCGAGCGATTTGCCAAGCCTGTCAGCGCGTCGGTCATGGCAAGATGGGCCAGATGCCGCTCGGCATCCTTGCGGTCTGTGATATCGACGATACTGGAAAGGATGCAGTTTTCGTCGTCTATCTGAATCGGGCGCGTCGCGAGCAACACATCGTGGACCACCGCATCTTTTCCGACGATCCGGCATTCCTGATTGTTGAGCGCATCGCCGCTTGCGATCTGGTCCCGCAGGCTCGCTTGCGCGGCGGAGCCCTCGCCAAGCAGGTGAACGCGCGCAATGTCGCCGTCTGATCCGAAGGCTTGAGCAGCAGCATAGTTGAGGCGGATTACCGTGCCGTCCTGACGCGTGACCAGCAGTGGGATGGGTACGCTCATGAACATGCGCTCCAGCGTTTCGCTGTTGCGCGCCAACGCGGCTCGCGCCGCACCGGCCGCCTGGCTCGCCATCCACTCCAGACGCTGGAGGCGGTTGGTTCGCATGATCGTGATCCACATGCCGCAATGAAGGATCAGCACGGCCATGATCATACCGGGGGTAGTGGGGGACAAGGGCGCAGGCGCCAGATAGCCGATGAGCAGCGCGACTCCACATCCCAGCCCGCCGCCGAAATTGCCTCGGAAGCTGGTGGGCACGACCAGATAAAAGATCAGCGGCAGCATGACGAGGACGAACAGAGCAATATCGGTGTGGGAGCTTACCAGAAACGCCACGCCGATCGCGGTCACAATCTGCCAGGCGAGGCAGACTCGTTCGACCTTTTGGAAGGAGTCCAACTTCCGGCTGAAATACAGGCATCCAAGTGACCATAGCACCACAATGACGCGCGCCGGTACTGCGATCCAGAAATGGGGCGTGCCGAGAAATCGCCAATCACTCAGCAGGAAAAGCGCATTCAGGAGGGCCGAGCAGATGAAGAGTATACGCGCGTGCCGACGCGACTCGGTGAGGCGCTCCGCTTGAAAGGCGGCTTCCTGTGTTCGGCTGAGAAACTCACCCGAAAAGAGAGAAAGATGGGTCACGGCCAATCCACGTCGGCGCTCCCGGTGGCGCCACTGGAAATCAATAGAATAGCGTAAGTTATCAATCTGCTAATGAGTAGTTCACCATCTTGGAACGAAACCGAAACAAGGTGGCGCGCCGCCGTTCTTGACCGGCTTACCGTGCCTCGCTATAGGCGCGCCTGCCCAGCGGCGATCCACCTGGAAAGATTCGGTCTTTCTGGTCGGTGACATGCCAGGCGACATAGAGCTGAACATTGCCGGTGCTCTTGCGGCTCCAGATGGGTTGTTGCCCGTCGGGGCTTTTGCTGTTTGAAAGGTCATCCTTTTCAGGCCGTGAAGAACGCGGGAATGCTTGCGGTAAAGTAACTGAAAAGGTGAAGGGCTTCATGCCAACAATCAACCAGCTGGTCCGCAAGGGCCGCGAACTGCAGAAGACCAAGTCGAAGGTCCCTGCAATGGAAGCGAACCCGCAAAAGCGCGGCGTTTGCACCCGTGTTTACACGACGACCCCGAAGAAGCCGAACTCGGCTCTCCGTAAGGTGGCGAAGGTGCGTCTGGTCAACCAGCGCGAAGTCATCACCTACATCCCGGGTGAAGGCCACAACCTTCAGGAGCACAGCGTTGTGCTGATCCGCGGCGGCCGCGTACGCGACCTTCCCGGCGTGCGTTACCATGTGCTGCGCGGCGTTCTGGATACCCAGGGCGTCAAGGACCGTAAGCAGAGCCGTTCGAAGTACGGCGCGAAGCGTCCGAAGTAAGGGAGACTAGAATATGTCACGTCGTCGTCGCCCCGAAAAGCGCGTTATCCTGCCCGATCCCAAGTTCGGTGATATCGTGCTGTCGAAGTTCATGAACAGCATCATGCAGGACGGCAAGAAGGCCGTCGCCGAGTCCATCGTTTACGGTGCGCTCGAAACTGTCGAAGCGAAGTCCAAGAAGGACCCGATCGGCATGTTCCATGATGCGCTGAACAATGTGAAGCCCGGCATCGAAGTCCGCAGCCGCCGCGTCGGCGGTGCGACCTATCAGGTTCCCGTCGAAGTGCGCCCCGAGCGCGCCCAGGCGCTGGCGATCCGCTGGCTGATCACGGCTTCGCGCAACCGCAGCGAAACCACCATGGCCGCCCGTCTGTCGGGTGAGCTGCTGGACGCTGCCAACAACCGCGGCAATGCCGTCAAGAAGCGCGAAGACACGCACCGCATGGCGGAAGCGAACCGCGCCTTCTCGCACTACCGCTGGTAATTCAAGGCGGGCGCTCAGGTGCCCGCTTTGTCATTCTGGTTTTGAATATCGGTCCGTTCGCCGTGGGGCTACCCATGGCGAACGGATTGGTTTAGGGGCCAGCCGCAAGACTCACTCACTCACCGCCGGTCTGCCGGCAACGGAGAAGCATCATGGCCCGCAGCCATCCGCTCGAACGCTATCGCAATTTCGGTATCATGGCGCATATTGACGCCGGCAAGACCACCACGACCGAGCGTATCCTTTATTACACCGGCAAGTCCTACAAGATCGGCGAAGTCCATGACGGCGCCGCCACCATGGACTGGATGGAGCAGGAGCAGGAGCGTGGTATCACCATCACGTCTGCGGCCACTACTTGTGTGTGGAAAGCCGAAGAGGGCAAGGGTCCTGAGCATCGCCTGAACATCATCGACACCCCCGGTCACGTCGACTTCACCATTGAAGTTGAACGTTCGCTGCGCGTGCTCGACGGTGCGGTCGCTGCATTCGACGGCGTTGCTGGCGTTGAGCCGCAGTCGGAAACCGTGTGGCGCCAGGCCGACAAGTATCGCGTGCCGCGCATGTGCTTCATCAACAAGCTCGACCGTACCGGCGCCAACTTCTATTATTGCGTACAGACGATCATTGATCGCCTGGGCGCGACCCCGGCTGTACTCTATCTGCCCATCGGCGCGGAATCGGAGTTCAGGGGGCTGGTCGACCTGGTCGAGAATCGCGCGATCATCTGGAAGGATGAAAATCTGGGCGCAGAATTTTCCTATGAAGAGATTCCTGCTGACCTCGCCGATAAGGCCGCCGAATATCGCGAAAAGCTGATCGAGCTTGCCGTCGAGCAGGACGATGCCGCGATGGAAGCTTATCTGGAAGGCAACCTGCCCGACGTTGCGACCCTGAAGGCGCTGATCCGCAAGGGTACGCTGGGCCAGGCGTTCACCCCGGTGCTCTGCGGCTCGGCGTTCAAGAACAAGGGCGTTCAGCCGTTGCTCGACGCGGTCGTCGACTATCTGCCTTCGCCGCTCGACATTGAGGACGTGCAGGGCATCAACCCCGCGAACGATCAGCCCGACAGCCGTGCAACCGCTGACGACGCGCCTTTCTCGGGCCTGGCGTTCAAGATCATGAACGACCCGTTCGTCGGCTCGCTCACCTTCCTGCGCGTCTATTCGGGCACCCTGACCAAGGGCACCTATCTGAACTCGGTCAAGGACAAGAAGGAAAAGATCGGCCGCATGCTGCTGATGCATGCCAACAGCCGTGAAGATATCGACACCGCCTATGCGGGCGACATTGTCGCGCTGGCCGGCATGAAGGAAACCACCACGGGTGACACGCTGTGCGCCGAGCGCCAGCCGATCATTCTGGAGCGGATGGAATTCCCCGAGCCGGTTATCGAACTGTCGGTGGAACCCAAGACCAAGGCCGACCAGGAAAAGATGGGCGTCGCGCTCAACCGCCTGGCCGCCGAAGATCCATCCTTCCGCGTCACGACCGATCACGAATCGGGCCAGACGATCATTAAGGGCATGGGTGAACTTCACCTCGAAATCCTCGTCGATCGCATGAAGCGCGAATTCAAGGTCGAGGCGAACGTCGGCGCGCCGCAGGTGGCCTATCGCGAGTACCTCAAGAAGCCGGTTGATATCGACTACACCCACAAGAAGCAGTCGGGCGGCACCGGCCAGTTCGGCCGCGTCAAGGTGAAGCTGACGCCGGGCGAGCGCGGTGCGGGTATCCTGTTCAAGGACGAGATCAAGGGCGGCAATATTCCCAAGGAATATATCCCCGCGATCGAAAAGGGTTTCCGCGAGACTGCGGCTACCGGTTCGCTGATCGGCTTCCCGATCATCGACTTCGAAATCGTGCTCTATGACGGCGCTTACCACGATGTCGACTCGTCGGCTTTGGCGTTCGAAATCTGTGCCCGTGGCGCGATGCGCGAAGCGGCGCAGAAGTCGGGCATCACGCTGCTCGAACCGGTCATGAAGGTCGAAGTCGTAACCCCGGAAGAATATCTGGGCGACGTCATCGGCGACATGAACAGCCGTCGTGGTCAGATCCAGGGCACCGACACGCGCGGCAATGCCCAGGTGGTCGAAGCCATGGTGCCGCTGGCCAACATGTTCGGCTATGTGAACTCGTTGCGTTCCTTCACCCAGGGCCGCGCGAACTACTCGATGATCTTCTCCCATTATGACGAAGTGCCGCAGAATGTGGCGGACGAAGTCAAGGCGAAGATGGCCTGATGATTTTCCTTAACCGAGCCGTGCAAACGGCTCGGTTAGGGGCTGGTAATCTGTGAATTTGCTGCTATGGACGCGCCTTCGCGAGGCGCGGCCGAGCGGTCAGACCAAAGCTGATTTGATTAGAAGGTAGGATAAAATGGCTAAGGCTAAGTTTGAGCGGAACAAGCCGCACTGCAACATCGGCACCATCGGTCACGTTGACCATGGCAAGACCTCGCTGACCGCGGCGATCACCAAGGTGCTGGCCGAAACCGGCGGCGCGACCTTCGTTGACTACGCGAACATCGACAAGGCTCCCGAAGAGCGCGAGCGCGGCATCACCATTTCGACGGCCCACGTCGAATATGAGACCGAAGCCCGCCACTACGCGCACGTCGACTGCCCGGGTCACGCTGACTACGTCAAGAACATGATCACCGGTGCGGCCCAGATGGACGGCGCGATCCTCGTCGTTTCGGCCACCGACGGTCCGATGCCGCAGACCCGCGAGCACATCCTGCTCGCCAAGCAGGTCGGCGTTCCGCAGCTGGTCGTGTTCATGAACAAGGTCGACCTGGTCGACGATCCGGAAATCCTCGAGCTGGTCGAGCTGGAAATCCGCGAGCTGCTGTCGTCCTACGACTTCGACGGCGACAACATCCCCGTCATCCCCGGCTCGGCCGTGAAGGCGCTGGACGGTTCGAACGACGAAATCGGTCGTGAAGCCGTTCTGAAGCTGATGGCTGCCGTTGACTCGTTCATCCCACAGCCGGAGCGTCCGGTTGACAAGCCGTTCCTGATGCCGATCGAAGACGTGTTCTCGATCTCGGGTCGTGGCACCGTGGTGACCGGTCGCGTTGAAACCGGCATTGTCAAGGTTGGCGAAGAAGTCGAAATCGTCGGCATCCGCGACACCCGCAAGACCACCGTCACCGGCGTCGAAATGTTCCGCAAGCTGCTCGACCAGGGCGAAGCTGGCGACAACATCGGTGCTCTGGTTCGTGGCGTTGGCCGTGAAGACGTTGAGCGTGGCCAGGTTCTGGCGAAGCCCGGTTCGGTTACGCCGCACACCGAGTTCGACGCCGAAGTCTACGTCCTGTCGAAGGAAGAAGGTGGCCGTCACACCCCGTTCTTCGCGAACTATCGTCCGCAGTTCTACTTCCGGACCACTGACGTGACCGGCGAAGTGATCCTGCCCGAGGGCACCGAGATGGTAATGCCCGGCGACAATGTGAAGCTCGGCGTCAAGCTGATCGCTCCGATCGCGATGGACTCCGGTCTCCGTTTCGCCATCCGTGAAGGCGGCCGCACCGTCGGCGCCGGGGTTGTCGGCACGATCTCGAAGTAATATAGGACCGCAGCGGCGCGAATCGCCTGATTCGCGCCGCTCGGATTCTCTACCGCCCCGGATCGCCTTTCTCCGGCTCGACTGAGCTAGAAGGGCAAGGAACGGGGCGGATATTTTTTGTTGGTGCATTTTCACAAGTCATCGGCTGCTCCAGCTGATTTCTGAAAATGCTCTGAGTTTTGGCTCTTTCGCATCGGTACAGGAACAATGGACAGCAACATCCGCATTCGCCTCAAGGCGTTCGATCATCGTGTGCTTGATCAGGCGACCGGCGACATCGCCGAAACCGCCCGCCGCACCGGCGCCCTTATTCGCGGTCCGATTCCCCTTCCGACGCGCATCGAAAAGTTCACGGTCAACCGTGGTCCGCACATCGACAAGAAGTCGCGCGAGCAGTTCGAGGTCCGCACCTACAAGCGTATGCTTGACATTGTGCAGCCGACGCCGCAGACGGTCGACGCGCTGATGAAGCTGGACCTGGCTGCCGGCGTGAACGTGGAAATCAAGCTGGCTTAAGCTGGCAAGTCCCCGCTTTTCCGCAAGGATGGCAGGGTATCGGGCATTCCGGGAGGCCGGAAGCTCAAACGACACAAGGGATACCGCATGGCCCTCCGGTGAACCGGAAAGGTTCATGGTCCTGGTCCCCCGTCGCTGGTCCCGAGGAGGGGTCGGCATCCAACCCGGACGGGGTGATTGTTATTTCGGGTTGGCCGCGAGGGAGAAATCCTAAGCGGTTTTTTCGTTGGATACGCCCGCTGCTAAGGCGGGCCTCTATGGGAGTAATCAGTGATGCGCACAGGCGTGATCGCTAAGAAAGTCGGGATGACCCGTCTGTTCCAGGAGGACGGACGGCATGTACCGGTTACGGTTCTGGCCCTTGAGGGCAACCAGGTCGTGGCTCGCAAGGAAGTTGATCGTGACGGTTATGTCGCGGTTCAGCTCGGTGCGGGCGTTGCGAAGGTTAAGAATGTCGCCAAGCCGCAGCGCGGCCACTTCGCCAAGGCGGAAGTTGAGCCCAAGGCGCGTCTGGTCGAATTTCGTGTCGCCGAGGACGCGCTCCTCGATGTCGGCGCCGAGATCGCGGCCGATCATTTCATCGCCGGCCAGCTGGTCGATGTTGCCGGTCATACCCAGGGTAAGGGTTTTGCCGGTGCCATGAAGCGCTGGGGCTTCGGCGGTATGCGCGCTACCCACGGCGTGTCGATCAGCCACCGTGCCCATGGTTCGACGGGTAACCGCCAGGATCCGGGTCGCGTCTTCAAGAACAAGAAGATGGCGGGTCACATGGGTGACCGTGAGCGGACCCAGCAGAACCTCGAGATCGTCCGCACGGACGTCGAGCGTGGCTTGCTGTTCGTCAAGGGCTCGGTTCCGGGCGCCAAGGGCACCTGGCTGACCGTCAGCGACGCCGTCAAGGTGAAGCGTCCTGCGGATGCGCCTTATCCGGCCAGCCTGAAGCAGGCTGCCAACAGCAACAACGCTCCGGCCGAGACGCCCGCTGAAGAAGCGGCTGCTCCCGAAGCGACCGAAGGCCAGGAGGGCTAATCATGAAGGTCAATGTACAGACCCTCGACGCGCAGGCTGCTGGTGATGTGGAACTGAGCGATGCCGTGTTCGGTATCGAGCCTCGCACCGACATCCTGCACCGCGTCGTCCTCTGGCAGCTCGAGAAGCGTCGTGCTCCAACGCGTGCTACCCGTGAGCGTTCGGACGTGGCCCGCACCGGCAAGAAGTTCGGCCGTCAGAAGGGTGGTGGTACCGCCCGTCACGGCGACCGCAAGGCGCCGGTGTTCATCGGCGGTGGTAAGGCGCACGGTGCCCGTGCCCGCACCTTCGGCCACGACCTCAACAAGAAGGTTCGCGCACTGGGCCTGAAAATGGCTCTGTCGACGAAGGCCAAGAACGGCTCGTTGATCGTTCTCGACAATCTCGACGTGGCAGAAGGCAAGACCAAGGCTCTGGTCGCGCACCTTGCCAAGCTGAACCTCAACAAGGCGCTGTTCATTGACGGCGACGCGGTGAACGTCAGCTTTGCAAAGGCTTCGGCGAACATCGTCGGCGTGGACTTGCTGCCGGCCGTCGGCGCCAATGTCTACGACATCCTTAGGGCGGATTCGCTGGTGCTGACGCGTGCCGCGGTCGAAAAGCTGGAGGCGCGTTTCAATGGCTAAGAAAGAAGCCGCGAAGGTCGATAACCGTCATTATGACGTCGTCGTCGCCCCGGTCATCACTGAGAAGTCGACCCTTCTCTCCGAAAACAACGCCGTAGTCTTCAAGGTCGCCAATGATGCGACCAAGCCGGAGATTAAGGCGGCCGTCGAAGCGCTCTGGGGTGTGACCGTCAAGAGCGTGAACACGCTGGTCGCCAAGGGCAAGACGAAGAAGTGGAAGGGCAAGCCCTACACTCGCTCGGACGTGAAGAAGGCGATCGTTCGGCTGGCTGACGGCCAGTCGATCGACATCACCGAAGGAGTG
Source organism: Sphingobium sp. Cam5-1 (assembly GCF_015693305.1). Taxonomy (NCBI): domain Bacteria; kingdom Pseudomonadati; phylum Pseudomonadota; class Alphaproteobacteria; order Sphingomonadales; family Sphingobiaceae; genus Sphingobium; species Sphingobium sp. Cam5-1. Next base: position 2,699,494 of record NZ_CP065138.1, read on the forward strand.
CGCTGATCATGGCGCTTAAGAGCTACAACCCGACCAGCCCCGCGCAGCGTGGCTTGATCCTGGTCGACAAGTCCAGCCTGCACAAGGGCAAGCCCGTCAAGGCGCTGACCGAAGGCAAGCGCAAGACTGGTGGCCGTAACAACAAGGGCCATGTTACTTCGCGCGGTATCGGCGGCGGTCACAAGCAGCGCTATCGAATCATCGACTTCAAGCGCCGCTTGTGGGACGTCGAAGGCACGGTCGAGCGTCTGGAATATGACCCCAACCGCACCGCTTTCATCGCGCTGGTCAACTATCCCGATGGCACCCAGGCCTATATCCTGGCGCCGCAGCGGCTTGCCCCGGGTGACAAGGTCATCGCGGGCAAGAAGACCGACGTGAAGCCGGGCAACGCGATGGAACTGGGTCAGATGCCGGTCGGCACGATCATCCACAACATCGAGATGAAGCCGGGCAAGGGCGGTCAGCTCTGCCGTTCGGCGGGCACCTATGCCCAACTGGTCGGCCGCGATCGTGGCATGGTGATGGTCCGCCTGTCGTCGGGCGAGCAGCGCTACATCCGTTCGGACTGCATGGGCACCATCGGCGCCGTGTCGAACCCGGACAATGGCAACACCAACCTCGCCAAGGCAGGCCGTAACCGTTGGAACGGCATCCGTCCGCTGACGCGCGGTGTGGCGAAGAACCCGGTCGATCACCCGCATGGCGGTGGTGAAGGCCGGACCTCGGGCGGCCGTCATCCGGTTACGCCCTGGGGCAAGCCGACCAAGGGCGCGCGCACCCGCCACAACAAGGCGACGGACAAGTTCATCATCCGTAGCCGCCACGCGAAGAAGAAGAGGTAAGCGAGATGGCTCGTTCCGTCTGGAAAGGTCCTTTCGTGGACCTCAGCCTTCTGAAGAAGGCGGAAGTGGCGCAGGACGCCGGTGGCCGTTCGGGTCCGATCAAGACCTGGTCGCGCCGTTCCACCATCCTGCCGCAGTTCGTTGGCCTGACGTTCAACGTCTATAACGGCCGCAAGCATGTGCCGGTCTCGGTGAACGAGGATATGGTAGGTCACAAGCTGGGTGAATTCGCCCCGACCCGCTACTTCCCCGGCCACGCTGCCGACAAGAAGGGCAAGCGCTAATGAGCAAGGAAAAGGCTCCCCGTCGCGTCGCCGACAATGAGGCGCTGGCCGTTGGCACGCAGATCCGTGGTTCGGCCCAGAAGCTGAACCTGGTCGCCACGCTCATCCGCGGCCGTAAGGTCGAGGACGCGCTGAACATCCTCGCTTTCTCGAAGAAGGCGATGGCGGTCGACGTGCGCAAGGTGTTGGCTTCGGCCATCGCCAATGCGGAAAACAATCACAATCTGGACGTCGACTCGCTGGTCGTCGCGGAAGCGTCGGTGGGCAAGAGCTTCACCCTGAAGCGCTTCCACGCTCGCGGCCGTGGCAAGTCGACCCGGATCCTGAAGCCCTTCAGCCGCGTGCGCATCGTCGTTCGCGAAGCAGCTGAAGAAGCGGAGGCGTAAGCACATGGGTCACAAGAGCAATCCGATCGGTCTGCGCCTGCAGATCAACCGCACCTGGGACAGCCGCTGGTATGCCGAAGGCGCCGACTATGGCCGTCTGCTGCTGGAGGATCTGAAGATCCGCCAGTATATCATGAAGAACCTGCCGCAAGCCGCGATCTCCAAGGTCGTGATCGAGCGCCCGGCCAAGCTGTGCCGCGTGTCGGTATATGCCGCTCGTCCCGGTGTGATCATCGGTAAGAAGGGCGCGGACATCGAGAAGCTGCGCAAGAAGCTGGGCAGCCTGACCTCTTCGGACGTCAGCCTGAACATCGTCGAGATTCGCAAGCCGGAAGTCGACTCCAAGCTCGTTGCGCAGGGCATCGCCGACCAGCTGGAACGCCGCGTTGCGTTCCGCCGGGCGATGAAGCGTGCTGTTCAGTCGGCCCTGCGTCTGGGCGCCGAGGGCATCAAGATCACCTGCGGCGGCCGTCTGGGCGGCGCGGAGATCGCGCGCGTCGAATGGTATCGCGAAGGCCGCGTTCCGCTGCACACGCTGCGTGCGAACGTCGACTATGCCGAAGCCACGGCCCACACCGCCTATGGCGTGTGCGGCATCAAGGTCTGGATCTTCAAGGGCGAAATCCTTGGTCACGATCCGATGGCTACCGACCGGCTGATGCTGGAGGCTCAGACCTCCGGCGTGCGCCCGGCGCGCTGAGAATAAGGTAGGTATAGCGTCATGCTGCAACCGAAAAAAATGAAGTTCCGCAAGACCTTCAAGGGCCGGATCAAGGGCGACGCCAAGGGCGGTTCGGACCTGAATTTTGGCGCCTATGGTCTGAAGGCTCTGGAACCCGAGCGTGTTACCGCGCGTCAGATCGAGGCGGCCCGCCGCGCGATCACCCGGCACATCCGCCGTCAGGGTCGTTTGTGGATCCGCGTGTTCCCCGACGTTCCGGTGTCGAAGAAGCCTGCCGAAGTCCGTCAGGGTAAGGGTAAGGGTTCGGTCGAATATTGGGCGGCTCGCGTCAAGCCGGGTCGTATCCTGTTCGAACTCGACGGCGTTCCCGGCCCGCTCGCAGCAGAGGCATTCTCGCGCGCCGCGATGAAGCTGCCCATCAAGACCAAGGTCGTTGCCCGCCTCGGCGACACCTCGCACCTGGAGGGCTAAGCCGTGGCGAACGTTGCCGACCTCAAAACCAAGACGGACGACGAACTGTCGACCGAACTCAACAACCTGAAGCGCGAGCAGTTCAACCTGCGTTTCCAGGCGGCCACCAACCAGCTGGAAAAGCCCAGCCGCGTGAAGGAAGTCCGCCGTTCGATCGCGCAGATCAAGACCCTGCAGACCGAGCGTTCGCGCTCGGCCGCGAAGTAAAGGAAACACACGATGCCCAAGCGCGTGCTGACGGGAACGGTGGTTTCCGACAAGACCGACAAGACGGTGGTGGTTCGCGTGGAGCGCAAGGTTAAGCACGCGCTCTACGGCAAGATCATCCGCCGCTCTAAGAAGTACCATGCCCATGATGAGGGCAATGTTTACAAGGAAGGCGAAACGGTCCGTATCGAAGAGACCGCGCCGATTTCCAAGCTCAAGACCTGGAAGGTCATTGAGCGCGTGGACACCCACAAGTCGCCTGAAACGGCGGCCTGAGGTTAGTCACCGGCCTTGAGGGTCGAAATTTCGGACGCGGGGCTGGCCTTTTCTTCTCGGAGAGGTTACAGGCCCGCGCTTCGTGTTTCGAATCTTCCGGTCGAAACCCGAATTCGGAACCGCCGGGACAGTCTCGGTAGGCCAAACAAGAAGGAACCGGATCAATGATCCAGATGCAATCCAATCTTGACGTCGCTGACAACAGCGGCGCCAAGCGCGTCCAGTGCATCAAGGTGCTGGGCGGCTCGAAGCGTCGCTTCGCGAGCGTGGGCGACATCATCGTCGTCTCGATCAAGGAAGCTGCGCCTCGTGGCAAGGTGAAGAAGGGTGACGTGCATCGCGCCGTCATTGTGCGCACCGCCAAGGACGTGCGTCGCGCTGATGGCAGCGTGATTCGCTTCGACGGCAACGCCGCCGTGCTCATCAACAAGAACGAGGAGCCGATCGGCACCCGTATCTTTGGCCCGGTCGTTCGCGAACTGCGCGCCAAGAAGCACATGAAGATCATCAGCCTTGCTCCTGAGGTGCTGTAATGAGTGCTGCTAGAATCAAGAAGGGCGACAAGGTCGTCGTGCTGGCTGGCAAGGACAAGGGCCGTACGGGCGCTGTTTTGGCTGTGCTGCCCAAGGACGACAAGGTCCTGGTGGAAGGCATCAACGTGCATGCGCGTCACCGCAAACCCGACCAGGCAAACCCGCAGGGTGGCATCGAGCGCAAGCCCGCGCCGCTCCACATTTCGAATGTCGCTGTCGCCGACAAGGATGGCAAGCCGACCCGCGTCCGTTTCGAGGACCGCGACGGCAAGAAGGTCCGCGTCGCCGTCAAGTCCGGTGAGGTGCTGTAATGAGCGACAAGTATATTCCGCGCTCGAAGTCGCTCTATGACGCCGAAATCGCCAAGGCGATGACCGAAAAGTTCGGTTACAAGAACGTCATGGAAGTGCCCAAGATCGAGAAGATCACGCTCAATATGGGCGTGGGCGAAGCGACCCAGGACAAGAAGAAGGTCACCTCGGCCGCCGAGGAAATGGAACTGATCGCTGGCCAGAAGCCGGTGATCACCAAGGCCCGTAAGTCGATCGCGCAGTTCAAGCTGCGTGAAGGCATGCCGATCGGGGCCAAGGTCACGCTGCGTCGTGAGCGCATGTACGAGTTTCTTGATCGTCTGATCAACATCGCTCTGCCCCGCGTGCGCGACTTCCGTGGTCTCAATCCGAAGAGCTTTGACGGCCGTGGCAACTATGCTTTCGGCATCAAGGAGCAGATCATCTTCCCGGAGATCAACTATGACCGCATCGACAAGGTGCGCGGCATGGACATCATCGTGACCACCACGGCGAAGACGGACGAGGAAGCGCGCGAACTGCTGCGTCTCTTCGGCTTCCCCTTCCCGATCGAAGAGAAGCAGGCGGCCTGATCCAGGTCCCGCTTCTCTTTCCAGACACCCAAGGAAAGAGAACTTAAGTCATGGCGAAACTGAGTTCGATCAACAAGAATGAGCGCCGCAAGAAGCTGGTCAAGAAATATGCCGGCCGCTATGCGAAGCTCAAGGCGATCGCGAATGATACCGCGGCCGACGACAGCGATCGTCTGATCGCGCGTCTGAAGATGGCGGAGATCCCCCGCAACGGCAACCCGACGCGCGTTCGGAACCGCTGCGAACTGACGGGGCGTCCCCGCGCTTATTACCGCAAATTCCGCCTCTGCCGCGTGCAGCTGCGTGATCTGGCTAACAAAGGCCTGATCCCCGGCGTCACCAAGTCGAGCTGGTAAGGATCATTTGAGATGGCATTGACCGATCCCCTGGGTGATATGCTCACCCGCATCCGCAACGGGCAGCAGGCGAAGAAGGACAGCGTTGTGTCCCCCGCTTCGAAGCTGCGCGCCCGCGTGCTCGACGTGCTGCAGCGCGAAGGCTATATCCGTGGTTATTCCGAAGAAGCTCTCGGCAAGCACCCGGGCCTGCGCATCGAGCTGAAATATTTCGAGGGCCAGCCCGCGATCAAGCATGTTGCCCGCGTGTCCAAGCCTGGCCGCCGCGTCTATTCGGGTTCCAAGGAACTGCCGGTGGTCCGCAATGGCCTGGGCATCACCATTGTCTCGACGCCTCGCGGCGTTCTGTCCGACGCTGAAGCGCGTGAGCAGAATGTCGGCGGCGAAGTGCTGGCGGAGGTGTTCTGATGAGCCGCACTGGTAAAAAGCCGGTCGCCGTCCCTTCGGGCGTGACCGCGGCCATCGCCGACGGTCAGCTGTCGGTGAAGGGTCCCAAGGGCACGCTGGCGATCCCGTTGGCCGATGAAGTCACCTACAGCGTCGAAGACGGCGTGATCGCGGTGAAGCCTGCCAATGACAGCAAGCGCGCCCGCGCTTTCTGGGGTCTGCAGCGCACGCTGATCGCGAACCTCATCACCGGCGTGACCGAGGGCTTCTCCAAGAAGCTGCTCATCACCGGTGTCGGCTACCGCGCCAATGCGCAGGGCAAGACCCTGAAGCTGCAGCTCGGCTATTCGCACGACGTCGATTTCGCGATCCCGGAAGGTATCGAAATCAAGACCCCGGATAACACCACGGTCGAGATTAGCGGCATTGACAAGCAGAAGGTGGGTCAGGTTGCAGCCGAGATCCGCCGCTGGCGCAAGCCCGAACCCTATAAGGGCAAGGGTATCAAGTACGCTGGCGAGTTCATCTTCCGCAAGGAAGGGAAGAAGAAGTAAGATGGCAAAGCTTTCCCTCTTCGCGCGGCGTCGTCGCCGCGTCCGCACCGCGCTCAAGGCGGTTTCGGGCCACAAGCCCCGCCTCAGCGTCCACCGTTCGGGCCGTCACATCTACGCCCAGATCATCGACGATGCGCAGGGCAAGACCCTGGCCGCAGCGTCGACTTTGGACAAGGAAGTCGGGTCCAAGGCGCTGGGCAAGACCGGCGCCTCTTCCGAAGCCGCTGCCGAAGTTGGCAAGCGCGTCGCTGCTGCTGCGGCCGCCGTCGGCGTCACCAAGGTCGTGTTCGACCGTGGTGGCTTCCTGTTCCATGGCCGCGTCAAGGCGCTGGCCGATGCCGCCCGTGAAGGCGGGCTGGAGTTCTGATCATGGCTGACGAAAACGAAATCCAGGCCCAGCCGGGCGCACCTGCTGCCGTTGAAGGCGGCGAGAATGCACCGACCGAGGGCCGTGGTCCGGGTCGCGGCCGTGGCCGTGGCGGTGATCGCAACCGTGGCGAGCGCGGTGGCCGTGGTCGTCGCGACGACCGTCGCGGCAACCGTGACGAGGAACAGGGCGAAGAACTGATCGAGAAGCTGGTTCACATCAACCGCGTCTCGAAGACCGTGAAGGGCGGTAAGCGCTTCGGCTTCGCGGCGCTAGTTGTCGTAGGTGACGGCAAGGGCCGCGCGGGCTTTGGTCATGGCAAGGCCCGCGAAGTGCCTGAAGCCATCAGCAAGGCGACCGCATCGGCCAAGAAGGCGATGGTTCGCGTTCCGCTGAAGGAAGGCCGCACGCTGCACCATGATGGCCTCGGCCATTTCGGTGCGGGCAAGGTGACGGTTCGTTCGGCTCCGGCCGGTACGGGCATCATCGCCGGTGGTCCGATGCGCGCCGTGTTCGAAAGCCTCGGCGTCGCGGACGTCGTGACGAAGTCGAACGGCACGTCGAACCCGTACAACATGATTCGTGCGACCTTCTCGGCGCTGGGCGAACAGACCAGCCCGAAGTCGGTGGCGCAGCGTCGTGGCAAGAAGGTTGCTGACCTGCTTCGTCGTGGTGGTGCCTCGGCCGAAGTCGCGCAGGCTGATGCCGAAGCGATCGTGGAGTAACGGATATGGCGAAGATCAAGATCAAGCAGATCGGCTCACCGATCCGCCGTCCTGCCGACCAGAAGAAGATTCTGATCGGCCTCGGCCTTGGCAAGATGCACCGCGTGGTTGAACTGGAAGACACAGCGGAAGTCCGCGGTGCCATTGCCAAGCTTCCCCATATGGTCGCGGTGGTCGAGGGCTGAGCCTTCCGATCACAACGGAATGAAGCGGGAGAGGGGGAAACCCCTCTTTCGTTTTTTAAAAAAGGGCGCTAATGGCGCGCCCTCTTTAGTTGTTCCGCCGATCAGGGATTGAGTGGGACTGCGCGAACATAGCGAAAGCGAGTGCACGAAATGACGAAGCTTAACGAACTCAATGACAATGCCGGTGCCCGTAAGGGCCGGATGCGCGTTGGCCGTGGTATCGGCTCGGGCAAGGGCAAGACCGCCGGTCGCGGCCAGAAGGGTGCGAAGGCGCGCTCGGGCGTTGCGATCAACGGCTTCGAAGGCGGCCAGATGCCGCTCCACATGCGTCTGCCGAAGCGCGGCTTCAACAACATCTTCGCCAAGGATTACGCGATCGTGAACTTGGGCGCGGTGCAGAAGGCGATTGATGCTGGCAAGCTTGATGCCAATGCGACCATCGACCATGCGGCGCTGAAGGCTGCTGCGCTGGCTCGCGGCGGCAAGGACGGCGTCCGTTTGCTTGCCAAGGGCGAACTGACCGCCAAGGTCAACCTGCTGGTCGCCGGTGCCTCGAAGGGTGCTGTCGAGGCGGTCGAGAAGGCTGGCGGCAAGGTCCAGGTGATCGAAGTCGTTCCCGCTGCCGATAAGGCGAAGGCCAAGAAGGGCACGGCCCTGGCTGCCAAGAAGGCCGCGGCCAAGGCGTAATCAGGCCGCCAAGGCTTGCAAGCATGGCCCCGCTGCCCGATATGGGCGAGCGGGGCTATGTGTTTCGGGCAATGTTCCGGCAGCCTTCCTTTCGTCAGATCGTGTCGCGCACTGTCTCGGCACCGTCAGGACATCACCCGTTTCTCGACTCCGTTCGAAACGAAATGGGGAACGCAAGGAAGGGGGGCTGAAGGCGCACTTTGTCGCATCATCCGCAAATCCCGGTTCGACAGCGCCCCATGACCCCGCTAAGGGATTAGCGATTCAGGCTGGGGCGTGACCTTGGCCAAGATGTTTTGAAGGGCAGCCAAGATGGCATCGAGAGCCGACCAGCTCGCATCCAATCTCAGCCTGGCAAAGTTCAGCCAGGCGACCGACCTCAAGAAGCGCCTATGGTTCACACTGGGCGCATTGATCGTGTTTCGCTTCCTGAGCTTCGTGCCGCTACCGGGCGTCGATCCGACCGCGCTGTCTCAGCTTTACAAGCAGACCAATGGCGGTGTCCTGGACATTTTCAACACTTTCTCCGGTGGGTCGCTCTCGCGCATGAGTCTGATTGCGCTCGGCGTCATGCCTTACATCACGGCCTCGATCGTGGTGCAGCTCGCCGCCAGCCTTTCGCCGCAGCTCGCCGCGATCAAGAAGGAAGGTGAGAGCGGTCGCAAAAAGCTCAACCAGTATACGCGTTACGGCACGGTTGGCCTGACTGCGGTGCAGGGGTATTTCATCGCGGTCGGCCTCGAAAGCTTCGGCGCACAATCGGGCGTGCAAGCAGTGGTCGATCCCGGTTTTCTGTTCCGGATCGCAGCGGTCGTGTCGCTGATCGGGGGCACGATGTTCCTGATGTGGCTGGGTGAACAGATCACGTCGCGCGGTATCGGCAACGGCGTCAGCCTCATAATCATGGCTGGCATCGTTGCTCAGCTTCCGGTCACCCTAAGCAATCTTTTCAAATCGGGCAGCGAGGGATCGATCTCGGGCCTGCTGATCGTGATGGTCATCGCATTGGCGGTCGGCTTGATCCTGCTGATCTGTTTCATGGAGCGCGCGCAGCGCCGCGTGCTGATTCAGTATCCCAAGCGCCAAACTCGTCAGGGATTGATGCAGGCGGATCGCAGCCATCTGCCGCTCAAGGTAAATACCGCCGGCGTTATCCCGCCGATCTTCGCCAGTTCGCTTCTGCTGATGCCACTGACCATTTCCCAGTTCGCGGGTAGAACCATTGCCGGTGAGAGCAGGCTTGGGGATTTCGTACTGACGCTGAACCAATATCTGTCGCACGGCAGCCCGGTTTACATGGGCCTTTACGGCCTGGGGATCGTATTCTTCTGCTTCTTCTACACCGCGGTTGTGTTTAATCCTGAGGAGACGGCGGATAATCTCAAGCGGAATGGCGGGTTTATACCGGGCATCCGTCCCGGCAAGAACACCGAAAATTATCTGGACTATGTGCTGACCCGGATCACGGTGATTGGTGCTGCCTATCTGGCCATCATATGCCTGGTGCCGGAATTTGCCATCGCCCGGGCGGGTATTCCCTTCTATCTGGGCGGGACGAGTCTGCTGATCGTGGTCAATGTCACGGTGGATACCGTGACGCAGATCCAGAGCCATTTGCTGGCTCACCAATATGGCGATCTGATCAAAAAGGCGAAGCTGAAGGGACGTCTTCGCTAAAAGCGCATCGAGGCGCGGCGCAAGAACAGGGGAGTATGCGCAAAATGAATATCATTCTGCTGGGTCCTCCAGGAGCAGGGAAGGGCACGCAGGCGAGCCGCCTGGTCGAAACTCGTGGCATGGTTCAGCTGTCGACGGGTGACATGCTGCGGGCGGCGGTAAAGGCGCAGACGCCGATTGGCCTCAAGGCCAAGGCGGTGATGGAGGCGGGTGAACTGGTTTCGGATGAAATCGTTTCCGGCATCATCGGCGAAGCATTGGATGGGTTGGCCGATAGCACTGGCGTGATCTTCGACGGCTATCCGCGCACCGAAGCTCAGGCCCATTCGCTCGACGTCATTCTTGCCGATCGCGGCCGTACATTGGACCATGTTATCGAACTCGACGTCGATGAGGACGCTCTGGTCGAGCGCATCACGGGCCGCTTCACCTGCGCGACCTGTGGTGAGGGCTATCACGATAGCTTCAAGCAGCCCAAGGTCGCTGATGAGTGCGACAGATGCCATGGACATGAGTTCAAGCGCCGTCCCGACGATAATGAAGAAACGGTTCGCACCCGGATGGCGGAATATCGTGCTAAGACCGCCCCCATTCTTCCAATCTATGAGGCGCGAGGGATCGTGTCCCGTGTGGACGGCATGGCTGACATGGACGACGTGACTGCGGCAATCGCGGGCATATTGGATCACGCCAAAAGCTGAGGTAATTTCTCCCGTCTTTCAGAGGCGGGAGAAAGGCATGCGGAACTCTATTCGGGCCATCCTGGCCACTGCGCTCGCTGGCGGAACCGCCGCCCAAGCGGAAGTTAAGTCGGCGAACGATTTCGGCTTCGAGGTAGTCAGCAGCGTCGAAATCGTGGGCGACGTGTAAACGACATATTCGTTGATCGCTTCACCGGCGCGCTGGTGGAGCAGCGAACACACCTACAGTAGCGATGCCGCCAACCTTAGCCTGGATACAAAAGCGGGAGGCTGTTTCTGTGAGCAGCTTCCCGGCCACGCGGGTCGGCAGGCAGTGTCGAACATGCTCGCATGATTTTTGCCTTGCCATAAAAGCATTTAAGGCTTTCCGGAGCCTTGTGACCTCTGCAAGCCGAGGCGGTCACTGGTACGCTCGACATCGCCCTTTATCCGGCTGGCGAGGATGTTCGTGCGACCATCAGTTATGTCGCGGGAGGCTATATGCGAATGCGTCCAGCCCAGATTGCGCCCATTGTGAACAAGGTTCTGGCCGAGCAATTGGCACGGCTGAAGCGCACAGCCGAGCAGGGCGACTGACCTTCCAAGCCGGACGCAACCGTGCGAGCCAACAATATATGTCCGACCCTAATATCTTAACCGATTGATTGCTGTTTCATTGCTAATGCATTCGAGTGACTGCATTGCCTACTCGGAACCGCTTGGCGGAATTGGATGCTTTGAGAGGCATCGGTGCGCTGTGTGTGCTGGTTTTTCATTATTCCACGCGCTTCCACGAGCTTTTTCCCCAAGCGGCGCACGTGCCATTCAGCTTTCCCGGAGGCAATTATCGCGTCCTGCTGTTTTTCACGATCTCGGGCTTCGCCATATTCTTCACGCTGGATCGGATCGGTAGCGTCGCCGATTTCGCGGTAAACCGGATCGCCCGGCTTTATCCAGCTTATATCGTCGCGATGTTGCTGACCTTGTCGATCGAATATGCGGCAAAGGCGTCTCAATTGCTGGTAGGTCCCAGCGCGGTCCTGGCTAACTTCACGATGTTGCAGGGGTTCGCGTTTCTCCCTGAAGTAGACGGCGCTTATTGGACATTGACCGTCGAAATCGCCTTTTACTTCTGTATGATATCGATCTGGAAATGGGCTGGATTGAAAAGGCTCGAACCGATGCTGGCATTGTGGCTCGCGGTTCGCGCGATTTATGGGTTATGGCCCGACATGCCCGAACGCATCGTCATGCTTTTGGTACTGCGCTATCTCCCCTTCTTCATCATCGGGATGTTGTCTTACCGTGTCTGGTCTGGTCAGCGGAGCTGGCGGCAACAATCTCCCTATGCCGCCCTTGCACTGCTGTCGGTCGCCTCGATGGAAAGCTGGGACGTCGCGCTGATGGCTTGTATTCTGCTTGCAGGCTTTGCAGCGCTAATCAGAGGGCATCTGCAGTGGATCGCGTCACGTCCACTGCTCTGGATAGGCGGGATCAGCTATTCCTTCTACCTCATCCATCAGCATGTGGGTTTCGTCGTGATGCTGAAAATGGCGGAGCAGGGGTATAGCCCGTGGCTCGCCTTCTTCTCCGCGTTTCTTGTCGCACTAACTTTGGGCACGGGCATCAACAGGCTGGTGGAGCGACCCGCAGGCGAGGCGATAATATCGTGGTGGCGACGGCGGCGTGGAAATAGGCTGGCGCACGCTGAAGCCTCGTCCCGGCCTATTTAATGACGATGTCATTCCGTCGCACTGACAGTGGTGGTGAGCGGAAGGAGAAGAACAGGGGCATGGCATTGGTGCCAAGCCCCTGCGTAAGATTTTACTGCGCGCGGGGGGCTGCTGCTGCCGCGTTGGCAGGCAACCCGCCCATCTGCGTGACCAGCTTGGTGTAGGCGTCCAGATAGGCGAGCACGATCACCTGGCCGATCTCGGTATTTTGGTAGCCGCTCCCACCGGCGGCAGCAAAGCCGCCCCACCAACCGGCACCGCCGCCGCCGCCGAAGCCGATGTCGGTCTTGCGCGCATAGCCTTCGGTCAGCGCCTCTTCTTCGGTCGTGCGGGCGTTAACGATGGAAAGCGTGACGTTCGCTTCCTTCTTCTTGATGTTGAGGCCGCCGGCAAGTGCGCCGAACGTGCCGCCCATCAGGCCACCAAGTGCAGCGCCAAAGCCGCCCCCGCCAGAGTTGCGGTTGGACGAGACGATATCAGGCTCCAGATAATAGTCGGCTGTCTTGACCTGGCCCCGGCCCAAGTTCGATCCAGCCTGCAATTCGCCCGAGTCCGCCATGGCGCGTTCCATCGCCCGGCTCTGCATGGCGCGGCCGCGGTTGACGATGCCGAAGCAGCCGGACTGCTGGATGAACACCTTGAGGATCGCTTCCGGGCTGCCCAGGTTCAACTCGCGCCACCACTGGTTGTCGGGTTCGACGATCGCGACAGTGCCAAGGCGGCGAGTGCAGCGGGGAATCTCCTGCTGAGCGCGCTCTTGCGCTCTGCGGCCCGAGGAGGCGCCTTTGGTGGTGCCATCCTTATAGGTCTTGCCAGAAGAACTCATATTCGTCTGCGCCATCGCAGACATCGGCGTAGCAAGCATCGATGCTGTCGCGACGAGCGCGGAAACCGTCTTCAACATTGCCCCAAATCCCTTTCGAGCGGTTAATTATGGAATTTTTATTATGGTACGACCCGTTTAAGGCTCGCGTCAATTACCATAGCTCGCAGGCTTTTCCTACTGATGGGCAGGCTGGTTGCAAGCTCTGCTGACAGGCCCGCAAATGGCTGCTATCGGCGCGGTCCATGACCAACCTTTCGCACATCCGTAATTTCTCGATCATCGCGCATATCGACCATGGCAAATCGACGCTGGCCGACCGGCTGATCCAGCGCACCGGGGGGCTGACCGACCGGGAGATGTCGGCCCAGGTCCTCGATAATATGGATATCGAGAAGGAACGGGGCATCACCATCAAGGCGCAGACCGTGCGCCTCGACTATGTCGCGAAGAATGGTGAGACATATGAGCTCAACCTCATGGACACGCCGGGCCATGTCGACTTTGCCTATGAAGTGAGCCGGAGCCTCGCCGCGTGCGAGGGCGCGCTGCTGGTCGTGGACGCGGCGCAGGGCGTGGAAGCGCAGACGCTGGCCAATGTCTATCAATCGATCGAGCATGACCATGAGATCGTGCCGGTGCTGAACAAGATCGACCTGCCCGCCGCCGAGCCGGAGAAGGTGCGAGCGGAGATCGAGGAAGTGATTGGCCTTGATGCGTCGGAAGCGGTGCTGGCGAGCGCGAAGTCGGGTATCGGCATCGACGATATTCTCGAAGCCATAGTCGCCAAGATCCCGCCGCCCAAGGGCGACCGCAACGCGCCGCTGGAAGCCATGTTGGTCGACAGCTGGTACGACCCTTATCTCGGCGTCGTCATCCTGGTCCGCGTCGTCAACGGCGTGATCAAGAAGGGGCAGCAGATCAAGTTCATGATCGGCGAGACCGAGCATCTGATCGACCGCGTGGGCTGCATGCGGCCCAAGATCGAACAGCTGCCGGAACTCGGTCCGGGCGAGATCGGCTTCATCACGGCGCAGATCAAGGACATCAGCCAGACCCGCGTGGGCGACACCATCACCACGGTCAAGAACCCCGCGGCCAATCCGCTGCCGGGCTTTAAGGAAGTGCAGCCGGTGGTCTTCTGCGGACTGTTCCCGGTCGATGCCAATGATTTTGAAAAGCTGCGCGATTCGATTTCCAAGCTGCGGCTGAACGACGCGTCCTTCTCCTTCGAGATGGAGACGTCGGCGGCGCTCGGCTTCGGCTTCCGCTGCGGCTTCCTGGGGCTGCTCCATCTGGAGATCATTCAGGAGCGGCTGACGCGCGAATATGATCTCGACCTCATCACCACCGCGCCGTCGGTGGTCTATGAAATGCACATGAAGGATGGGGAGGTGAAGCATCTGCACAACCCCGCCGACATGCCAGATCCCAACTATATCGAGATGATCGAGGAGCCGTGGATCGAGGCGGTGATCTACTGCCCCGACGAATATCTGGGTTCGATCCTGAAGCTCTGCCAGGACCGGCGCGGCATTCAGAAGAACCTGACCTATGTCGGCGGACGCGCGCAGGTGACTTATGAGCTGCCGCTCAACGAAGTGGTGTTCGACTTTTATGATCGCCTGAAGTCGATATCGCGCGGCTATGCGAGCTTCGACTATCATCAGATCGGGACGCGTGAAGGCGACTTGGTCAAGATGAGCATCCTCGTCAACAACGAGCCGGTCGATGCGCTGTCGATGATCGTTCACCGGAGCGCGGCCGAGGCGCGGGGGCGGCACATGTGCGAGCGGTTGAAGGATCTGATCCCTCGCCATCTGTTCAAGATTCCGATCCAGGCGGCGATTGGCGGCAAGGTGATTGCGCGGGAGACGATTGCGGCGATGCGCAAGGACGTGACCGCGAAATGCTATGGCGGCGACATCACGCGTAAGAAGAAGCTGCTGGAGAAGCAGAAAGAGGGCAAGAAGCGGATGCGGGAATATGGGTCGGTGCAGATCCCGCAGGAGGCCTTCATTGCGGCGTTGCGTATGGGGGATGAGAGCTAACACTCATTCGTTTGGGTTGGGCTGGTCGAAGCCTGCTCTTTTCGTTGGAGAAGGGCAGGAGGGGCGCGCTGAGCAAGGATTGACGCGGGCGGGGCATCCATGATCATGTCCGTGCGCACTTCTTGATGGGACGAATGATGAGCGACGCCTGGCTGTATGACGAGCATCCTGCGATGTTTCGCGCGCATCCGTTCCTGTTCATCCTGCTGCTGATTTCTGTCGTCGGGCTGCTGGCGATTGGGGTCTGGTGGCTGCGGACGAAGGGGGAGCGGTTGGCGTTGTCCGACCGGGAGGTCCTGATGGAGCGCGGGCTGCTGGCCAAGCAGCGGACCGAGATCGCGCTGTCGAGCATTCGCAGCGTGCGCATCACGCAGACATTCGGCCAGCGCATCTTCGATGTCGGCAATGTCGAACTGTTCAGCGCGGGCGACATCGCGGAAATCGCGGTCAAGTCCATGCCCCGGCCGGGGCGCATCCGGAACATCGCGGCGTCGCGCAATCTGGATTTGCTGCCACAGCGTTGACGGGCGTTCGCGCCCCCTTGACCTGGCGCCAATTTATTTCGACCATATGTCCTGACTGAAGGGACAGTGAAAAGCCTGTATCCGGGGAAGGATGCCGCTGGGTGACGCTGCTTCGCAATGGCGCGGGGCGCGGTTGCAAAGGGTGTCCTTCATGGCCTTGCCGGTGATGCTTTCGCTGCCTGAATTAACTGAGCCGCAGCGTGAGGCCGTTCGTGAGGCTTGCGGCTTTGCCTGCGTCCGATGTGGCGTGACCATCTATCGCTATCTTCGCCTGCCCGATTCGCCCCAAGCGACATTGCTGTGCCCGACTTGCCACGCTCTGGTGGAGGAGGGGCGGCTGACCACGGCGCAGGTGCAGGGATTTCATACCAATCCGGTGGTCCGCCAGCGGCACTTTGCCCGGGACCGGATGCCATTTTCTTCGGAGTTGCCGACTTTGATCGTCGGGGGCTCGCGGCCGCTGCGCGATACGCCGATTCCGCTGGTGCTGGATGGCGAGCCGATCCTGATGTTCGCGCCGCCGCGCCGCAGCCGGGGGGCGACGCGGATCAGCCTGCGGCTCGGCGATCCGGACGGCAACCCGGTGCAGGTGATCCAGGGCAATGAATGGCTGGCCGCCAATGGTAGCTGGCGGTTCCTGCTGCGTGGCGATCGCTACAGCGTCATGGCGGGGCGGGGCGAGGGGCTCGCCATTTTGCGGATCGTGGCGCGTAACCGGATCGCGGTGGAACATTTGCGCACGACCATCCGGGGCAGGCGGTTGGAAGTAACGCCGGATTGGCTGGAGATCGACGGCAAGCGGCATGTGAACCGGATCGGCAGCGGCGCGCTTGTAGGACTGGAATGTTGAGGTGAGGCGCCAAAAATGGCGGATTTCCGTCGAAGTTCACAGTGTATGCGCGCGCGAGGGCAGGCGCGCGTGAGCGCGAGGGGGTGATGTGGGACGTTTCAAAGAGAGGGGCGGGGATAGGGTTGTTGTGGGGGAATAGGACAGGGTGAATTTTGGGGCGGTGGTGGAAATAGGATGGTTTTTGCGGGGGGTGTGGCGTTTGGGTGACGGTAGCCGTTCCCTCCCGCAAGCGTTCAAACGAGGCAGGTGACTCGTTTGGAGGGTTAGGGTGGGGCGAGCGTAGTGAGCTTCTTTTAATCATATCGGCGTTGCGCTGGCCCACCCCCCGGCCCCTTCAAACGAGTCACCTGCCTCGTTTGAACGCCTGCGGGAGGGGGAGCAGGAGTGCGCTAACCACACCTTGCGGAGGTGATTGTCATCTTCTCGTCATAGCTGACGGTGAGGCGATCGGGGCGGAAGTCCATGGTCATGGCCATGCCGGGGGCGCCCCAGCGTAGGGTGCGGGCGCCGGATGCTTCCAGCAGTTGCGTTCCGAGGTCGGCGCTAGCGGTCTGGCCGACGAAACGGTCGAGGCCGTCGTTGCGGCAAGGCCCCTGGGCTGTCGCTGGCGTGGTGGCGGGGCCTTGTCCGTCAGCCGTGGTGCAGGCCGCAGCCAAGAGGGGGATCATTAGCGCCGCTGCCCGCATCATTCTCATTCCTATTCAGTGCGTGTCATCTTGAGGCGGCCGCCCTTCACCGCAAAGGCCAGGCGTCCTTCGACAAGGTCAACGGCATCGCGGCCGAATTGTTCATAGCGCCAGCCTTCCAGGATCGACAGGTCATCGCGGACACCTGCGGCCAGCGCGTCCAGATCGTCGCTGCGGGCCAAGAGGCGGGCGGCGACGTTGATGTCGCGCGAGCGGATCTTGAGGAGGAGCTTCAGCAAATCGGCGACTAGCGCGCCGTCCTTGCCGAGGCCCGGACGCTTGGGATCGCGTTCGGGCATCTCGTCCTTGTCGAGCGGCGTGTGGCTGCCGAGCGCCGCCATCAGCCGCGCGCCGATGTCGTTGGTCTTCCAGGTGGCGGACAGGCCGCGTACCTTGCCAAGGTCTTCCTGAGAGCGGGGCGGGTGGCTGGCGATGTCGGCCAGCGTCTCATCCTTGACGATGCGGCCACGGGGAAGATTCTTGTCTTGTGCCTCGATCTCGCGCCACGCGGCGAGCGCCTTGAGGCGGCCTAGCACATCAGCCTTGCGGCTGGCGATGCGGACGCGCTTCCAGGCGTCCTGCGGTTCGTTCACATAGTTGGAGGGGTCGCAGACGCGCTCCATTTCCTGGTCGAGCCAGTCGCCCCGCCCGGTCTTGCGCAGTTCCTCCAGCATCATCGGGAAGATCTGGATCAGATAGGTGACATCGCCGATCGCATAGTCGATCTGCCGCTTGTCGAGCGGGCGGCGTCCCCAGTCGGTGAAGCGCGCGCCCTTGTCGAGCTGAACGCCGAGCCATGCGTCCACAAGGTTGCCGTAGCCGATCTGCTCGCCAAGGCCGAGCGCCATGGCGGCGATCTGCGTGTCGAACATCGGATGCGGGGTCCGGCCGGTCAGATTGTAGATGATCTCAAGATCTTGTCCGCCTGCATGAAAGACCTTCAGCACATCCTCATTGTCGACCATCAGGTCGAGCAGGGGGCTAAGGTCGAGACCCGGCGCCTTGGGGTCGATCGCGGCGGCTTCGTTGCTGTCGGCAACCTGCACGAGGCAGAGGTCGGGCCAATAGCTGTTTTCGCGCATAAACTCGGTATCGACCGCGATGTAGGGCGATTTGGCGATACGGGCGCAAAATTGGGCGAGTGTCTTGCTGTCAGTGATCAGCGGATGGATTTGCATATGGTCTTCGATCTTATTATGGGCTGGCCCGTCGCTCACGGGCTCGTCAATGCTTGACAAGACCGCCCATAGCGGGGCTGCGGCACTTTGTCATTTCCGTAAAACGAAGCTGAAAGATACAATCGCCATGCACGCCTATCGCACTCATACTTGCGGCGCTCTTACCTCGGCCGAAGTCGGCAATGAGGTGCGGGTGTCGGGATGGGTGCATCGCAAGCGCGATCATGGCGATCTGGTCTTCATCGATTTGCGCGATCATTATGGCATGGTGCAGATCGTCACCGAAGTGGACGGTCCCGTGTTCAAGGTGATCGAATCGCTGCGTGCCGAGAGCGTCGTGACGGTAACCGGCAAGGTGGTTGCACGCGCGCCTGAAGCCGTGAACCCGAACCTGCCGACGGGCGAGATCGAAATCCGGGCGCTTGACGCGGTGCTGCTGTCGGCTGCCGCCGACCTGCCGCTGCCGGTCGCTGGCGAGCAGGAATATCCCGAGGATATCCGCCTGCGCTACCGTTTTCTCGACCTGCGGCGCGAGACGCTGCACGGCAATATCGTCAAGCGGACCAAGATCATCTCCGACATGCGCCGCCGCATGGAAGGGGCGGGCTTTACCGAATATTCGACGCCGATCCTGACCGCGAGCAGCCCGGAAGGCGCGCGCGACTTTCTGGTGCCGAGCCGCATCCATCCGGGGAAATTTTACGCGCTGCCGCAGGCGCCGCAGCAATATAAGCAGCTGCTGATGGTCGCGGGCTTTGACCGTTATTTCCAGATCGCGCCCTGCTTCCGCGATGAAGACCCGCGTGCTGATCGCCTGCCGGGCGAGTTCTACCAGCTTGATCTGGAAATGAGCTTCGTGACGCAGGAAGATGTGTGGAACACGATGGAGCCGGTGATCGCGCAGGTGTTCGAGCAGTTCGCCGAGGGCAAGCCGGTGACGCCTGCGGGCAGCTTCCCGCGCATCGCTTATGATGAGGCGATCCTGAAATATGGTTCGGACAAGCCCGACCTGCGCAACCCGATCCTGATTCAGGACGTGACCGAGCATTTCCATGGGTCGGGCTTTGGCATCTTTGCTTCGCTGGTGGAAAGCGGCAGCGTCATTCGCGCGATCCCGGCGCCGGGCGCTGGTGCGGGCAGCCGGAAGTTCTTCGACGACATGAACAATTGGGCGCGGGGCGAAGGCTATTCGGGCCTTGGCTATATCAACATCAAGGATGGCGTCCCCGGCGGCCCCATCGCCAAGAATCATGGCGAGGAGCGGACGGCCAAGCTGATCGAGGCGCTGGGCCTTGGCCCCAATGACGGCGTGTTCTTTGCAGCGGGCAAGGAAAGCCAAGCGGCCAAGCTCGCGGGCCTTGCCCGTATTCGCGTGGGTGAGCAGCTCGACCTGATCGACAAGGACCGGTTCGAACTGTGCTGGATCGTCGATTTCCCCTTCTACGAATATGATGAGGAATCGAAGTCGGTCGACTTTGCGCACAACCCATTCTCCATGCCGCAGGGCGGGATGGACGCGCTGGAGCATCAGGACCCGCTAACGATCAAGGCGTATCAGTATGACATGGTCTGCAACGGCTATGAGATTGCTTCGGGGTCCATCCGTAACCAGTCGCCTGAGCTGATGGTGAAGGCTTTTGAGAAGGTCGGCCTTAGCCAGCAGGATGTGGAGGAGCGCTTTGGCGGCCTCTATCGCGCGTTCCAATATGGCGCGCCGCCGCATGGCGGCATGGCCGCTGGTGTCGATCGCATCGTCATGCTGCTGTGCGGGGCGCAGAATTTGCGCGAAGTGACGCTGTTCCCGATGAACCAGCGCGCCGAAGACCTGCTCATGGGCGCGCCGAGCGCGGCGGAGTTCAAGCAACTGCGTGAATTGCATGTTCGCGTGGTGGAGCCGCAGGCCAAGGCTTGATTCTTTAATTTCGCGCAGAGGCGCAGAGGGCGCAGAGTTATGCACTCGGCGATCTTTGCGGACTCCGCGCACATTTTTGTTCACGCGGAGACGCGGAGGCGCGGAGAGTTTGGATTTTCCTCGGCGTCTCCGCGCCCCCGCGTGAATCATTAAGTCTTCCGGCTCTTGGGGCGGATTTGACTTTTCGTCGCTTCAGGCGTTGCTTTCCTGATCTGAACAGGAAGGATGACGCGCATGGCGATTGACCTTGCCGATTATGAGAAAGGCAAGCCTCTCAAAGGCGACTATGAGGCGGAGTTGGAAAAGCTGCAGGAGCGGCTGGCGAAGATTCAGGTTGCCCATGTGATCCATGACCGGCGGTCGGTCATCCTGTTCGAAGGTTGGGACGCGGCGGGGAAGGGCGGCATCATCAAGCGGATGACCGCGCAATGGGACCCGCGCTATTATCGGGTCTGGCCGATCGCCGCGCCGTCCGCCGAAGAATGCGACCATCATTTCCTCTGGCGTTTCTGGACCCGGCTGCCCGCGGGCCGCAACATCGCGGTGTTCGACCGCAGCTGGTACG